>NZ_QSOO01000005.1:0-315747 GCF_003436255.1 Bacteroides sp. D20
GTTTTCAGAAGAAGCCTCCGTGTCTGATAAGGATACGGAGGCTTTGTTCGTTTATATACCTCCGGAACTGCTCCCCTTAATCCCTGTCATGCGTTGTTGCATACGTATTTTTCTGCTTCTTTTGTCATTCTTTTGTTATCATTACAGAACAAAGTTGGTGTAAAATGAGTTTTTTTTGGAAGAGCAAGAACTTTTCTTCCTTTCTTTCTATTCAATATCAAATGGATTTTTGTAAATTTGGCGTGAATCTAATAGGAAGGGAAAAAATCACGCAATTAATATTGTAATATAAATCATATAATAACTCCTGCAAATATGGAAAACAAGATTCAAGAGCTGACCGATAAGATCTACCGCGAAGGCGTAGAGAAAGGAAACGAAGAGGCACAGAAACTTATCGCAAAAGCTCAGGAAGAAGCCAAGAGAATTATAGAGGATGCTCACAAGGAAGCGGATTCTATCGTGGCTACCGCTCATAAGTCTGCCGATGAACTGGCAGAGAATACAAAATCTGAATTAAAGTTGTTTGCCGGTCAGGCTGTGAATGCTCTGAAGTCCGAAATCGCTACGTTGGTGACGGACAACATTGTGAATGCCGATGTAAAGGCATTTGCTGCAAACAAGGATTATCTTAATGCCTTCATCGTTGCATTGGCGTCCAAATGGAGTGTGAACGAACCAATCGTTATCTCTACTGCCGATGCGGAAGGCTTGACAAAATATTTCGCAGCGAAGGCGAAAGACCTGCTGGACAAGGGTGTGAAGATTGAGCAAGTGAATGGCATCAAAACCTTGTTCTCCGTATCGCCTGCCGATGGTTCGTACAAGGTGAACTTTGGCGAAGAAGAATTTATGAATTACTTCAAGGAATTCCTGCGTCCGCAATTAGTGGAAATGCTGTTCTAAAAACTCCCACAGGATTATGAGTAAATACTATTACTTGGTAGCCGGTTTGCCTGAACTTACTCTGGAAGACAGTAAACTGAGCTATACAGTAGCCGATTTCAAGACGGAACTATATCCTGCCTTGTCGGAAGATGATAAAAAGTTGATAGATTTGTTTTATCTGAAATTCGATAATGCGAATGTCTTGAAACTATTGAAGGATAAGGATGCTGCCATCGACCCGCGCGGAAACTATTCGTCGGAGGAACTGGTGGAATATATCTCACAACTGAAGGATGGCGACGAAGTCTCTGACAGTGTATTCCCATCTTATCTCTCTACGTTCATTTCCGAATACTTCAGCCTGCCTGCCGAGGACGGTTTCTTGTATGAAGACCGCCTGGCAGCGCTCTATTACGCCTATGCTATGGAATCCAGGAATCAGTTTGTGTCTTCCTGGTTTGGCTTCAACCTCACTCTCAATAATATATTGGTGGCGCTCACAGCACGTAAGTTCAAGCTGGACATTGCTCCGCTGATTGTGGGTGATACGGAAGTGTGCGAGGCTCTGCGTACTTCCAATGCCCGTGACTTCGGTCTGGGTACTGAGGTGGATTATCTGGAGCAGCTGGTGAAAATCAGTGAGACGGAGGAACTGGTGGACCGGGAAAAGAAACTGGACCAGCTTCGCTGGGACTGGATGGAGGAGGCCACATTCTTCGATTACTTTACCGTGGAACGTCTGTTTGTCTTCCTGCTACAGCTGGAGATGATAGAACGGTGGATTTCGTTGGATAAAGAGAAGGGTAACCAACTGTTCCGCAGCATTATCGCTGCCTTGAAAGACGAGGTGCAGATACCCGCAGAATTCAGATAAAATAAACAACTAAAAATATATGGCAACAAAAGGAACTGTTAGTGGCGTAATAGCCAACATGGTGACCCTCGTCGTCGACGGACCGGTAGCGCAGAATGAGATTTGTTATATCTCGACCGGAGGAGACAAGTTGATGGCGGAGGTGATTAAGGTAGTAGGTACCCAGGTCTACGTGCAGGTATTTGAGAGTACCCGCGGACTGAAAGTGGGGGCCGAAGCTGAGTTTACCGGACATATGCTCGAAGTAACACTGGGGCCCGGTATGCTTTCGAAGAACTACGACGGTCTGCAAAACGACCTCGATAAGATGGACGGTGTTTTCTTGAAACGCGGGCAATATACCTATCCGCTGGATAAAGGAAGCAAATGGCATTTTGTGCCTTTGGCAAAGGTGGGCGACCAAGTGGAAGCCGCTGCCTGGCTGGGACAAGTGGACGAAAACTTCCAACCTCTGAAAATCATGGTGCCTTTTGAACAGAAAGGTGTGTGCACCGTGAAATCCATTGCAAAGGAAGGTGATTACAGCATTGAGGATACCATTGCAGTGCTGACGGATAGCGAAGGTAATGACATCCGGGTGAACATGATACAGAAATGGCCCGTGAAGCGCGCCATGACCAACTATAAGGAAAAACCGCGTCCTTTCAAATTGCTGGAAACCGGTGTGCGTGTAATCGACACCGTAAACCCGATTGTGGAAGGTGGTACGGGCTTTATCCCCGGTCCGTTCGGTACAGGAAAGACGGTACTACAGCATGCCATCTCAAAACAGGCGGAAGCGGACATCGTAATCATTGCTGCCTGCGGTGAACGTGCCAACGAGGTTGTGGAAATCTTTACAGAATTCCCCGAATTGGTTGACCCGCATACGGGACGGAAGCTGATGGAACGTACGATTATCATTGCCAATACTTCGAACATGCCGGTGGCTGCCCGTGAGGCATCTGTCTACACGGCTATGACGATTGCAGAATACTACCGAAGCATGGGATTGAAGGTACTGCTGATGGCGGACTCCACTTCACGTTGGGCGCAGGCATTGCGCGAGATGTCCAACCGTATGGAGGAGTTGCCCGGTCCCGATGCCTTCCCGATGGACTTGTCCTCCATCATCTCCAACTTCTACGGCCGTGCGGGTTATGTGAAGCTGAACAACGGCGAGTCCGGTTCCATTACTTTCATCGGTACGGTATCGCCTGCCGGCGGTAACCTGAAGGAGCCGGTAACCGAGAATACGAAGAAGGTGGCTCGCTGCTTCTATGCCCTTGAGCAGGACCGTGCCGACAAGAAGCGTTATCCTGCCGTAAATCCGATTGACTCATATTCCAAATACATTGAATACCCTGAATTCGAGGAGTATATCACCAAGCACATCAACGGTGAGTGGATTGGCAAGGTGAATGAAATCAAGACCCGTTTGCAGCGTGGTAAGGAGATTGCCGAGCAAATCAACATTCTGGGTGACGACGGCGTGCCCGTAGAATATCACGTGACTTTCTGGAAATCGGAACTGATTGACTTCGTTATCCTGCAGCAGGATGCCTTTGACGAAATTGATGCCGTGACTCCGATGGAGCGCCAGGAGGAGATTCTGAATATGGTAATAGAAATCTGTCATACCGAATTTGAGTTCGACAACTTCAACGAAGTAATGGATTACTTCAAGAAGATGATTAACATCTGCAAGCAGATGAACTACTCGAAGTTTAAGTCGGAAGAATACGACAAGTTCCATAAGCAGTTGCAGGAACTGGTTGAGGAACGTAAAGCCTAAGGATGTACTATGTGACTATTTACAATTTACTATTTGCCTTGCGGATGCAGGTGTACGGAGGTTGTAGATAGGAAAATAGTAGAATAGGATGGCAGAGATTTAAATAGTAAATAGTAAATTGCTAAATTGTAAATAAATAGATGGCAACAAAAGCATTTCAAAAAATATATACCAAGATTACTCAGATTACGAAAGCTACGTGTTCGCTGAAGGCAACCGGAGTGGGGTATGACGAGTTGGCGACCGTAAACGGCAAGCTGGCCCAGGTGGTGAAGATTGCCGGCGACGAAGTGACTTTGCAGGTGTTTGAGGGTACGGAAGGTATTCCCACCAATGCAGAGGTAGTATTCTTGGGCAAGGCTCCTACAATCAAAGTGAGCGAGCAGCTTGCCGGACGCTTCTTCAACGCCTTTGGCGACCCCATCGACGGTGGTCCGGCCATTGAAGGCGAGGAGGTGGAAATTGGCGGTCCATCCGTGAATCCGGTGCGCCGTAAGCAGCCCTCGGAACTGATTGCAACCGGTATTGCAGGTATCGACTTGAACAATACGCTGGTGTCCGGACAGAAGATTCCGTTCTTTGCCGACCCCGACCAGCCCTTCAACCAGGTGATGGCGAATGTGGCTCTGCGTGCGGAGACTGACAAGATTATCCTTGGCGGTATGGGTATGACGAACGATGATTACCTTTACTTCAAGAACGTATTCTCCAATGCCGGTGCGCTCGACCGTATCGTCAGCTTTATGAATACCACCGAGAATCCTCCGGTAGAGCGTCTGCTGATTCCGGATATGGCACTGACGGCGGCCGAGTATTTTGCTGTAAACAATAATGAAAAGGTGCTGGTGCTGCTGACGGATATGACTTCCTACGCCGATGCGCTCGCCATCGTGTCCAACCGTATGGACCAGATTCCTTCGAAGGACTCCATGCCGGGTTCCCTTTATTCGGACTTGGCGAAGATATACGAAAAGGCGGTGCAGTTCCCAAGCGGCGGTTCCATCACGATTATTGCGGTGACGACTCTGTCCGGTGGCGACATTACGCATGCCGTGCCCGACAATACGGGTTATATCACGGAAGGCCAGTTGTTCCTCCGTCGTGACAGCGACATCGGTAAGGTTATCGTTGACCCGTTCCGTTCCTTGTCCCGTCTGAAACAGCTTGTTACGGGCAAAAAGACACGTAAGGACCATCCGCAGGTGATGAATGCCGCCGTACGTCTGTACGCCGATGCCGCCAACGCCAAAACCAAGCTTGAAAACGGTTTCGACCTGACGAACTACGACGAACGTACCCTTGCCTTTGCCAAGGACTACTCCAACCAGCTACTGGCCAT
The DNA here is from genome assembly GCF_003436255.1 of Bacteroides sp. D20. Taxonomy (NCBI): domain Bacteria; kingdom Pseudomonadati; phylum Bacteroidota; class Bacteroidia; order Bacteroidales; family Bacteroidaceae; genus Bacteroides; species Bacteroides sp. D20. The sequence continues at coordinate 4,876 of NZ_QSOO01000005.1, forward strand.
CGATGTCAACCTCGATACCACAGAGATGCTCGATGTGGCATGGAGTCTGTTCGGCAAGTATTTCCGTCCGGAAGAGGTGAATATCAAGAAAGAGCTTGTGGACCAGTTCTGGCCGAAAGCAAACTAAATAAATGTACGATTAGACGATTTACGGTTTACGATTGATATTACTGAAATTGTAAATCTGTAAATTGAGAAATTGAGTAGCTTCAGTCGTCTAATCGTAAATCGTTAAATCGTAAATAAAATGGCTATTAAGTTTCAATATAACAAAACCTCGCTTCAGCAACTCGAAAAGCAACTGAAGGTGCGCGTGCGTACACTCCCCATTATTAAGAATAAGGAGAGTGCCCTGCGTATGGAAGTGAAGCGCTGCAAGGGAGACGCTGCCGCGTTGGACGCGAGGTTGGAAAAGGAAATCCAAGCTTACGAAGCCATGTTCGCCCTTTGGAATGAGTTCGACGCTTCATTGATAAAGGTCAGCGATGTTCATCTCGGTGTAAAGAAGATTGCCGGTGTACGGGTGCCGTTGCTCGAGAATGTAGATTTCGAGATACGCCCTTACAGCTTGTTCAATGCGCCCAAATGGTATGCAGACGGGCTGCATTTGCTTAAGTCACTGGCACATACTGCCATCGAGCGTGAATTTACTGTTGCCAAGTTGAACTTGTTGGAACATGCGCGTAAAAAGACCACCCAGAAGGTGAATCTTTTTGAGAAAGTACAGATTCCGGGTTATCAGGATGCTCTGCGCAAAATCAAGCGGTTTATGGAAGACGAGGAGAACCTTTCCAAGTCATCGCAGAAAATCATGAAATCCCATCAGGAGAAAAGGAAGGAGGCAGAGGCATGATTACGAAAATGAAGAAGCTCACGTTCCTTGTGTATCATAAGGAGTACGAAGCATTTCTGGCACAAATCCGGGAACTGGGCGTGGTGCACGTTGTGGAAAGGCAGTGCGGCGAGATGGACGACACCTTGCAGCAATTCATGCAGAAGCGTACGCTCTACAAGAATATGCTTCAGAGCATGCACACCCTGGCGGACAAACAGCCGGAAGAAAAGGTGCATAAAGAGTTGTCGGCCGATGCTCTGGTGAAATTCTACGAGGACTTGCAGGCGCGGATACAAGACTTGAACCAGCAGATTCCCGCCATCGACAAGGATGTGGCGCAGATGGAAGTCTGGGGCGATTTCGATTGGAGAGCCATCCGCAAGCTGGAAGATGCTGGTTGGTTCGTGCAGTTCTATACCTGCCCGGAGAAAGACTATAACGAAGCGTGGGCAGAGGACTACAATGCCATCGTGGTGAAAGAGAACGGCGGACATCTTTATTTCGTGACCGTCACTCCCCAACCGGTAGAACTGGATGTGGAACCGCTCCGTCTGCCTTCACTCAGCCTCTCCGAACTGAGCCGGAAGAAAGCCGATACGGAAGAGGCCCTTGTGCAGGCACATGCCGGATTGAAAGAATTCTGCAAAGCGAATTACTGCACGTTGGAGAAGTACAACCTACAGCTCCAGGAAGAGATAGACCTGCTGAAAGTCAAGCTGAACAGCGAACATATGGCAGAAGGTGCCGTAGTGTTGATGGAAGGCTGGATTCCCGAAGACTGCGAGGCGGATGTGAGGAAACTTCTCGATGAAAGCGGCACTTATTATGAGATAAGGGCTGCCAAGCGCGAGGACAATGCTCCCATCAAGCTGAAAAACAACGCCTATACACGCATGTACGAAGTGCTTACCAAAATGTACGGTATGCCCGAATATGCCGAGTTCGACCCGACACCGATACTTGCGCCATTCTTCTCGCTCTTCTTTGCTTTCTGTATGGGAGATGCGGGCTACGGTCTGGTACTGATTGCACTCGGGTTCATTTTGAAAAGGAAGATGTCCAAGTCCATGAAAGGCATGATGAACCTGGTGATTACGTTGGGTATATTTACGTCCGTCATCGGTGCCATATTGGGAACCTTCTTCGGTGTAAGCCTCTTTGACCTGGAGATACCCGCCAAACTGAAGGAATTCATGATTGTGGGTAAGATAGGTGAGACTACCTATGACAAGCAAATGCTGCTGGCGTTGATTATCGGTGCGGTGCACATCTGCATTGCCATGACGGTGAAGGCCGTGGGACAGACCGTTCGTTTCGGCTTCAAGGAGTCGCTCAGTGCTTGGGGATGGCTGTTGCTGGTGGTGGGATTTATCTGCACCGGCGGACTTTCCTTCTTCAAGATAATTTCGGAAGACGTGTCTACGTGGGCATTTATCGTGATTGGCGGTGTTTCTGCCATCGGTATCTACCTGTTGAACAATATCCACCGGAATGTATTTGTCAACATCGGTGCCGGAGTATGGGATACCTATAACATGGCAACCGGATTGATGGGCGATATACTTTCCTACATCCGTCTCTATGCCCTCGGCTTGGCAGGCGGTATGCTTGGAGGCGTGTTCAACCAGCTTGCCTTCATGGTGAACGATGCTGCAGGTCCGGCCCTGGGATGGCTGTTCTGCGGTCTGATACTGATATTCGGGCATACGCTGAACATTGCCATGTCTTGTCTGAGTGCCTTTGTACACCCGCTCCGTCTGACATTTGTGGAATACTTCAAGAATTCCGGTTACGAAGGTAAGGGCGAAGCCTATAAACCTTTTACAGTAGTAAAGAAATAAACAAATTAAAAAACAAATAAAAATAGAAACATTATGAATGAAATTTTAGGTTATCTCGGTCTGGGCCTGATGTTGGCCCTTGCAGGAATTGGCAGTTGCTTCGGTACAACTATCGCCGGTAGTGCGGCAGAAGGTGCGTTGAAGAAAGACCCTTCCAAGTCAGCAAGTTATATGATTTTGTCGGCCCTTCCGGCTACGCAGGGACTTTACGGCTTCGTGGCTTTCCTGATGTCTATGGGCAGGGATTTTGCGACAGACGGTCCTTTGATGCTGGGCATCGGATTGGGTGTCGGACTGGTATGTCTGTTCTCCGCTATCCGTCAGGGACAGATTTGTGCTAGCGGTATTGTGGGTATCTCCCAGGGACACGACGTACAGACCAATACAATGATTTACGCCGCGCTTCCTGAATTCTACGCTATTTTGGCGCTGGTAGCTGCATTGATGGTATAATCCGGATTATAAGAAAATAAACCCCAGGGATTTACAATTGAAATCCCTGGGGTTTTTTGTTTAAATTCCTGGGGCTTCAACTGAAAACTCCAGGAATTCTTTTTTGAAACTTCGGGAATTTTAGACGAAAAATGCATGGATGGGCGAGCCAATGGGGCTTTTGTGGCTAAACTATGACATTCCGCAAACGATTGTTTATGCATATTTAATCAGTTTTTTCGATTAAAAGGCTATTTTTCAAAGAATAATACGTACTTTTGCAGCCGTAATTAAGATAAAGAGATTATAACATAATATGACTAAAGAACTACTTACCCCCGATTACATCTTCGAAGCGAGTTGGGAAGTGTGTAATAAAGTAGGCGGTATCTATACAGTTTTGTCTACAAGGGCAAATACTTTACAGACTAAATTTCGCGATAGATTATTCTTTATAGGGCCGGATTTCTGGCAGGGAAAAGAGAACCCTTTGTTCATTGAGTCTGATAACCTTTGTGCAGCGTGGAAAAAACATGCAGCGTTGAAAGACAATCTTTCCGTCCGCGTAGGTCGCTGGAACATTCCGGGAGAACCTATTGTTATATTGGTTGATTTCCAACCGTTCTTTGCAGAAAAAAATGAGATTTATACAGAAATGTGGAACCGCTATCAGGTGGATTCACTGCATGGATATGGTGATTATGACGAAGCATCCATGTTTGCTTTCGCTACCGGCAAGGTGATAGAGAGCTTCTATCGCTATAATTTGACGGAAACGGACAAAGTGGTGTTCCAGGCACACGAGTGGATGACCGGCATGGCCGCCCTCTATCTTCAGTCTGCCGTTCCCGAGATAGGGACTATCTTCACCACCCATGCCACGTCCATCGGCCGCTCCATAGCTGGCAACAACAAGCCGCTTTACGATTATCTTTTCGCCTACAACGGCGACCAGATGGCAGAGGAGCTGAACATGCAGTCCAAACATTCCATTGAAAAGCAGACGGCCCACTATGTGGACTGTTTCACCACTGTGAGCGAAATCACAAACAACGAATGCAGGGAATTGCTTGACAAGCCTGCGGATGTTGTGCTGATGAACGGTTTTGAAGATGATTTTGTACCGAAAGGCGCCACCTTTACCGGCAAGCGCAAACGTGCCCGTTCCACCATGCTGCGTGTGGCAAACTGCCTGCTGGGTGAGGACTTGGGCGACGATACGCTGATTATCGGTACCAGCGGACGCTATGAGTTCAAAAATAAGGGTATCGATGTGTTCCTGGAATCATTGAACCGGCTGAACCGCGATAAAGATTTAAAGAAGAAAGTATTGGCGTTTGTCAACGTGCCCAGCTGGGTGGGAGACCCCCGCGAGGACTTGCAGAAGCGCTTGAAGAGCAAAGATAAGTTCACCGAACCGTTGCAGTGTCCTTTCATCACCCACTGGCTGCACAATATGACGCACGACCAGGTGCTGGATATGCTGAAATACCTCGGTATGGGCAATCGTCCCGAAGATAAGGTGAAAGTAATTTTTGTACCTTGCTATCAGGATGGTCACGATGGCATCCTCAACAAGCATTATTATGACTTGATTTTAGGCGAGGACCTCAGTGTCTATCCGTCCTATTATGAACCGTGGGGATATACCCCGCTGGAGAGCGTGGCTTTCCGGGTGCCTACCATCACCACCGACCTTGCCGGTTTCGGACTTTGGGTGAACAGCCTGAAAAACCAGCATGGCATAAACGACGGAGTGGAAGTGCTGCACCGTTCGGACTATAACTATTCCGAAGTGGCAGACGGCATCAAGGACACCGTAGCCTTGTTCTCTACCAAGACGGAAGCCGAAATCAAGGAAATACGCAAGCGTGCAGGCCAGGTGGCAGAGCAGGCTTTGTGGAAGCACTTTATACAATATTATTACGAGGCTTACGACATTGCACTGCGCAATGCCATGAAGCGTCAACTAAAATAAAAGAATTATTAATCAATTAGTTATCATACAATGAAGATTAAAGTTAGTAATGTAAACACTCCTAACTGGAAAGATGTGAATGTGAAATCGCACATTCCCGCCGAACTGGAGAAACTGTCTGAACTGGCACATAACATCTGGTGGGCATGGAATTATGAAGCCACCGAACTGTTCAGAGACCTTGACCCTGCTCTCTGGAAAGAAGTGGGACAGAACCCCGTACTTCTGCTGGAACGTATGAGTTATGCTAAACTCGAGGCACTCGCAAATGACAAAGTTATTCTGCGCAGAATGGATGACGTATACTCCAAGTTCCGCACATACATGGATGTGAAGCCTGACAGCAAGCGCCCGTCCGTGGCTTATTTCAGTATGGAGTATGGTTTGAGCCATGTACTTAAGATATATTCCGGCGGTCTGGGTGTACTTGCCGGTGACTACCTGAAAGAAGCTTCCGATAGCAACGCCGACTTGTGTGCAATCGGTTTCCTGTACCGCTACGGTTACTTTACACAAACATTGTCTATGGACGGCCAGCAGATTGCCAATTACGAGGCACAGAACTTTGGCCAGTTGCCCATCGACCGTGTATTGGATGAGAAGGGCGAGCAGATGGTAGTGGATGTTCCTTATCTGGACTACTACGTGCATGCTTATGTGTGGAGAGTGAACGTTGGACGTATCTCTCTCTATCTGCTTGATACTGACAATGAAATGAACAGCGAGTTCGACCGTTCCATCACTCACCAGCTGTATGGCGGTGACTGGGAAAACCGCTTGAAGCAGGAAATCCTGCTCGGTATCGGTGGTATTCTGACGCTGAAGAAGCTGGGCATCAAGAAAGATATCTATCACTGCAACGAAGGACATGCTGCTTTAATCAACGTACAGCGCATCTGTGACTACGTGGCCGAAGGTCTGACTTACGACCAGGCTATCGAGCTGGTACGTGCTTCTTCTCTCTATACTGTACATACTCCGGTTCCTGCCGGTCACGACTACTTCGACGAAGGCCTTTTCGGCAAGTACATGGGCGGCTATCCTTCAAGAATGGGTATCAGCTGGGACGACCTGATGGACCTCGGACGTAACAATCCGGGCGACAAGGGTGAACGTTTCTGTATGTCTGTATTCGCTTGCAACACTTCTCAGGAGGTGAACGGTGTGAGCTGGCTGCACGGAAAGGTTTCCCAGGAGATGTTCGCTTCCATCTGGAAGGGTTACTTCCCCGAAGAAAGCCATGTGGGCTACGTTACCAACGGTGTACACTTCCCCACTTGGAGCGCTACGGAGTGGAAACATCTCTATGCTGCGCATTTTGATGAGAACTTCCTCTACGACCAGTCCAACCCCAAGATTTGGGAGGCTATCTATAACGTGTCCGACGAAGAAATCTGGAAGACGCGCATGGTGATGAAGAACAAACTGATTGACTATGTTCGCAAGCAATACCGTGAAACTTGGTTGAAGAACCAGGGTGACCCTTCACGCATCGTTTCCCTGCTGGACAAAATCAATCCGAACGCTCTGCTGATAGGTTTCGGACGCCGTTTCGCTACCTACAAGCGTGCACACTTGCTGTTCACCGACCTCGACCGTCTGGCCAAGATTGTGAACAACCCCGACTATCCGGTACAGTTCCTCTTTACCGGTAAGGCTCACCCGCACGATGGTGCCGGCCAGGGCTTGATTAAGAGAATCATTGAGATTTCCCGTCGTCCGGAGTTCCTGGGCAAGATTATCTTCCTGGAAAATTATGACATGCAGTTGGCACGTCGCCTCGTTTCAGGTGTGGATATCTGGCTGAACACTCCGACACGTCCGCTCGAAGCATCCGGTACTTCCGGCGAAAAGGCGTTGATGAACGGTGTTGTAAACTTCTCCGTACTCGACGGCTGGTGGTTGGAAGGCTATCGTGAAGGTGCCGGTTGGGCATTGACCGAAAAGCGTACTTACCAGAACCAGGAACATCAGGACCAGCTCGATGCCGCTACTATCTACAGCATTCTTGAGCAAGAAATTCTGCCGTTGTTCTATGCACGCAACAAGAAGGGATATTCTGAAGGTTGGGTGAAGACTATCAAGAACTCCATCGCACAGATTGCTCCCCACTATACAATGAAGCGTCAGCTGGACGACTATTACGACAAGTTCTACATCAAGGAGGCCAAACGTTTCAAGATGCTGGCTGCCGACGGTTGTGCCAAGGCTAAGGAAATAGCTGCTTGGAAGGAAGAAGTTGCCGAGAAGTGGGACAGCATTGAAGTGGTGTCTTGCGAAAAGACCGAAGACCTGGTGAAAGGCTCCATCGAGAGCGGTAAGGAATACACCATTACTTATGTTATCGACGAGAAGGGCTTGAACGATGCTATCGGTCTGGAACTGGTGACTACTTATACGGCTCAGGATGGCAAACAGCATGTTTACTCCGTAGAACCGTTCAATGTAGTGAAGAAAGAAGGTAACCTTTATACTTTCCAAGCTAAGCACAAGATGGAAAATGCGGGTAGCTTCAAGGTTTCTTACCGTATGTTCCCGAAGAATGCAGACCTGCCTCACCGTCAGGACTTCTGCTACGTTCGCTGGTTCGTATAAGAGCATAAAAAAGATAATGTGCCTGCGGATATGGCGGAACACATTATCTGTTCAGATAAAAGATATCATCTGCATGATTGCAGGCAGACCATCCGTTTAAAGTAAACGGATGGTCTGTTTCTTTTCTAGAGCTTGCTTTTTATTTCGGCTGTCCAGGCGTCAATGCGTTCGGCGGTTTTGTTACTTTCGTTCACTTCGTCGAGGGGAAGTCCTACGAATGCACCGTCTACCACGGCGATGGAAGAGGAGAAGGAATACCCGTCCGTGCTGACTTTGTTGCCCAAGAAGGTACACCCGCTATCCTTCAGGTCCTCGTAGAGTACTCCGATGCCGTCGCAGAATGTGTCGCAGTAGGAGTCGGAGTCGCCGCAACCGAATAAGGCTACGAACTTCATGGAAAGGTCGGCGCTCTTCAGTACCTTTACGCCGTCATACCAGTCGTCCTGCAGTTCGCCGTCTCCCCAAGTGGAGGTACCTAGAACCAGCACTTCATATTCCTTGATTTTATCGGCGGTCATCTTGTCAACACTATGTACGTCGGTGGAGGAAACTCCCAACTTTTCGGCTATCTGGTTAGCCAACTCTTCGCAGGTTCCGGTACTGGAACCATAAAAAACACCAGTCTTTTTCATTGTAAATAAAGTGATTAAATTGTTTGCTGCAAAGTAAAGGCTTTGCCGGAGAACGTGAAATACCTACATGTAGGGCTTTTAGTGTTGTGCCGCTCCCCATTTCGGGTTAGCTTGTGGCGTGGTTTATAGAGGTCGCGGCTACCTACTAATTGGGATGGCAGACTCTCTTTTTGATGAAAAGTAGGTATTGCCGGATTGTTAAAAATGAAGGACATTTGTACCGGTAATAATAGACAAGTGTTTATGGTTAGATTCGTACATTCCACTCATTCGCAATTCCATCCTTCCGTGGCTGGTAAGTGGCTGGTGTGGGGGACTTTGATGATGCTTCTTGCGGGGGTGGCTATCATTGTTTTTTCGGTATTCTCGCATGATGCACTCGATGCGTGCTGTAATTGCATAATCTGTACTTTCAACCGTGTCCCGAAGGAAGGGGAATATTTGTATAACCGCTACCTGCCGGTCATCAGCATGGTGTGGGTGGCGTTTCTGATACTTTTGGTATATGTGGTCCGCTATTGCATGAACAAGAGGAGGTAGCCGGGTGTTCTATAGGTAAAACTGAAAGGAGACTATATGAAAAAGATTGTTTTGCTTCGCCACGGCGAGAGTGCATGGAATAAGGAAAACCGCTTCACGGGGTGGACGGATGTTGATTTGACAGAGAAAGGCGTTGCTGAAGCTGTAAGGGCGGGTGAGCTGCTGGCAGAAAAGGGATTCCGCTTCAAGAAGGCGTATACTTCCTATCTGAAGCGTGCCGTGAAGACACTGGATTGTGTGCTGGACCGCCTCGACCAGGACTGGATTCCGGTGGAGAAATCGTGGAGGTTGAATGAGAAACACTACGGCCAGTTGCAAGGGCTGAACAAGGCAGAGACGGCTGCCAAGTACGGTGACGAGCAGGTGTTGGTATGGCGCCGGAGCTTTGATGTGGCTCCGCATGCATTGGCCGAGGATGACCCGCGTAATCCGCGTTTTGAGGACCGTTATCAAGAAGTGCCCGATGCCGAACTGCCCCGTACGGAGTCGTTGAAAGATACGATTGAGCGTATCATGCCTTACTGGAAATGTGTCATCTTCCCGAATCTGAAGACGGCCGACGAATTGCTGGTAGTGGCTCATGGCAATAGCCTGCGGGGTATTATCAAGCATCTGAAGCATATTTCGGACGATGAAATTGTGCATCTGAACCTGCCTACGGCGGTGCCCTACGTCTTTGAGTTTGACGATGAGCTGAACTTGACGAAAGACTATTTCTTGGGTGACCCCGAGGAGATAAAGAAATTGATGGAGGCTGTGGCCAATCAGGGAAAGAAGAACTGATTTTGGCGCACGGAAGCGCGCTATTTCTTTATCCTCTCATTCCATGGAGCAGCGTCATGCTGAGCAGTACCCCGACCACTATACAGATGAGGATAAGGAACCAGTTCATGAGCCGTGCGCCCAGCTTGGTTTCCTTGTGCAAGTTCTGTTCAAAGTAGTTCTTGAAGAACAGATAGATGGCAGGCACAGTGGCGCTTGCCAGTAGCAGGTCTTCGGGAATCTTGTAGATGTAGACTTTGGAAAAGGCGATGAGCGCCCAGTGGCAAAGGAACAGAATGACGAGCAGGTTGACCCTGCGCGAGAAAGCCAGCAGCAGCCCGATGGTGAAAACTGCTACCGAGCAGGGCATCACGGTGGTGGTCATCATGGGAAATTCCATTCCGCGTGCCCACGAAAGGAGCGGGTAGAGGAAAGGCATTGCATAGAGTACCCCCACCAGTACCTTGTATTTCGGGTTGCGCTCGAACGGAGTGTAGCCGGTAAACAAATCCCATAGCCACAACACTGCAATCACTCCCCAGAAGATGGCGAGTATATGGTGGTGTCCGCGCGCTCCGCAATACATCATGTAGTACACGATGGATATCCACCCGTTCAGAAATACCATGTAGATTTTCATGGAGCGTTTTGCCCATAAGGTCGGTTTCCAGTAGAGTTGCGTGGTGAGCAGGATACCTGCTGCGGTGATGAGGAGCTGTGTCCACCAGGTGGCCTCGTTGTATTGTGCGATAGTATTCCAGAATATTTCCATTTGTGTCCATTAAAAAAACGGCTGCAAAGGTAGAGTTTTCTGCCGAAAGAATGAAATCGTTTTCTACATTTTGCCTATCTTTGTGCCTCCAAAAAAATAGGTAAAAAGATTCATGGATAAGACTTTGACTGAACAAGAGATTGCCCTGCTGCGCAGGAAACTCGATTTATTGCTTCGTACCGGACAGCTGCTGGTGGAGAGTGCGGCTGATACGAACCGTGTTGTTCGTAACCTGAACCGTGTTGCCGCCTATCTGGGGCTGCCGGAAGAAAAGCTCCACATCGACGTAAGTTATACCATGCTGGTGGTGAATGTGAGCGACGGCCTGCATTCGTTCTCCAAATTCCAGAAATGTGAAAAGCATGGCATCAACATGACGGCCATTTCCGAAATCAGCAAACTGTCCTGGCGGGCTATTGAGAATGACTATTCCCTCGACCAGTATGAGGAGGAACTGGAAAGAATCAAAAACAAGAAGCGGAACTATGTGCCATACGTTGTTGCCATCGGTGCCGGCTTTGCCTGCGGAGGTTTCTGTAAACTGTTCGGTGGTGACTGGATGGCGTTTCTGTTTACCTCTATCTGCGCTTTTGCCGGCTTCCGCGTCCGTGCCCGTTGCATGGAGTTCGGCATCAATCACTATATGAGTATTGCCATTGCCGCATTGATTTCTACCTGTCTGGCCTATGTGTCTTCGTTTGCCGGGCTCTCGGAAACTCCCTATCATCCGTTGTTGGCGTGTGCACTGTTCATCGTTCCGGGGGTGCCGCTGATAAACTTTGTGGATGATATGATTGACAATTATATCCAGGTGGGCATTGTGCGGGCTGTGAATACGGTGCTGATGGTCTGTGCAATGGCCTTCGGCATTGTAATAGCCATGCGCCTGCTGACGGTGGAGGATGTCGTGATTGACAAGAAGTTCAGCGAATTGAGTATGGTGCCTCATGACAGTTATCTGGTGTATGCCATTGCGGCGGCGATAGCTGCCATGGGATTTTCCATGATATTCAACATACAGCGGCGCTTGTTGTGGGTTGTTGCGGTGGGCGGTATCATTGCCGTTTGTACGCGTAACTTTGTCAATTTCGAATTGGGTTACGGACCGGTGATAGGTTCGTTCATGGGCAGCATGGTTGTCAGCCTGATAGCCGTGAAGGCAGTGCATTGGTTCCATGTTCCCAATCACGTACTGACGATTCCTTCTGTCATCCCGATGATTCCGGGAGTGCTGATGTATCGTGCACTTTTCGGGCTTATCAATATGCACGGTGTGGTAGGCGAGGTGACGGCGGTTGTTTCCAACGGCATCACGGCTTCACTGATTATTCTCTGCATAGCGCTGGGAGTGGCGGTGCCCAATATCTTTGCCCGCCGGTATATTGCCAAGGATAGGCAGCGCTTTCTTCAGGAGGAGCTGCAGAAGCGCAGGGAAAGAGGGAAATTTATAGAATGGTGATATAGGTGGAGGGTGTCAAAAAACTCTTAACACTTTCTTTTAGGCGCGGATTACGCGGATTTCACGGATTTTGTTTATTGAATCCGTGTTATTCCGTGTAATTCGCGTCTGATATTATAACATTATAAAAGTGCTCATATATTTTTGAAAACTTCTCTTCTTTTTTAAATGCCCTTTTTCGGATTATAGTGGTAAATGACGGTTTCGCCTTTTTGCAGGGATGTTTGTACGTCAATCAGACGCTGGTTGCGGCTTCCCCGGAAATAGAGTTCCTCATCCCTCAGTTCTTTCTTGAATTTGCCGTCCACCAGTACGTCGATGTACTTCAGCAGTTGGGCTTGGCGCGGGTTGCGCAGTAGTTTTTCGAAAGTATAGCCCGTATAGCACCAGATGTTTTTCCGGCTCCGCTCCTTGATGGCATGTGCCAGTTGGGTGAATCCTTCCGGCTGGAACATCGGGTCTCCACCACTGAAGGTGACGTCTGCAAAGTTGTCGGCAAGGACTTTTTCCAGAATCTCTTCCGTACTCATCCAGTGCCCGCGGTTGATGTCCCACGACTCCGGATTGTGGCAACCGGGACAACCGTTGGGGCATCCGGCAGCATAAATGGCGGTCCGGAAGCCCGGACCGTCTACTGTGGTATCTTCTAAAATATCGAGAATAGAAAGCATGAGTAGGGAATTAATAATTAAAAATTAAAAATTAAACATCGCAGGTAGGAAGCTGAATATTAATCATTAAAAATTAAACGTCAACCATTAAAAATGAAGCTCCGCTTTGCACTGCGCAGCCCTTTAATTTTTAATTTTCAATTTTTAATTATGAACGACCCTGTCGTTCAACTCTGCCAGCTTGGCATTGTTCCAGCGGTCGGTTGTCCCCACCAGGTAGCCGGTGATGCGTTGCAGCTTGTCGATATGCTTGCTGCCGCACTTCGGGCATTCTTCCAGGTTTGGGGTGGAGTTTTCGTGGCCGCACTCCAGACAGCGGTTACGGTTGTGGTTTACCGAACCGTAGCCGATGTTGTATTGGTCCATCATGTCCACTACACGCATAATGACTTCCGGATTGTGGGTGGCGTCACCGTCTATCTCCACATAGAAGATGTGTCCGCCGCGGGTCAGTTCATGATAAGGAGCCTCCACTTCCGCTTTGTGGCGGGCGCTGCATTTGTAGTATACGGGCACGTGGTTGGAGTTGGTGTAGTAGTCACGGTCCGTAATGCCCGGCAGCGTGCCGAACTTCTTACGGTCTATGCGGGTGAACTTGCCCGACAGCCCTTCGGCAGGAGTGGCAAGCACGCTGTAGTTGTGCTGGTATTGCTCCGAGAACTGGTTGGCACGGTCGCGCATGTAGGTCACGATTTTCAGTCCCAGCTCCTGGGCTTCGCCAGATTCGCCGTGATGTTTTCCGAGCAATGCCACGAGACATTCTGCCAACCCGATGAAACCGATTCCCAGTGTTCCCTGGTTGATGACGGAAGCAATCGTATCGTTCGGTTTCAGCTTCTCGCTGCCTATCCACAAGGCAGACATCAGTAGCGGGAACTGCTTGGCGAAGGCGGTCTTTTGAAACTCCATGCGCTCGTGCAGCTGGCGTGCGGTCACTTCGAGCATACTATCCAACTTGGCAAAGAACCGGGCGATGCGCTGTTCTTTGTCTTCGATGTTCATGCACTCAATGCCCAGACGGACGATGTTGATGGTAGAGAAAGAGATGTTGCCGCGTCCGATGGAGGTCTTCGGTCCGAAACGGTTTTCGAATACACGGGTACGGCATCCCATGGTGGCAACTTCATGCTGGTAGCGTTTCGGGTCATCGGCTTTCCAGTCCTCGCTTTGGTTGAAGGTGGCGTCTAGGTTCAGGAAGTTCGGGAAGAAACGCCGTGCCGTCACCTTGCAGGCCAGTTGGTAGAGGTCGTAGTTGCGGTCTTCAGGCAGGTAGCTCACACCCCGTTTCTTTTTCCATATCTGGATGGGGAAGATGGCGGTTTCTCCGTTTCCTACCCCTTGATAGGTGCTTTTCAGCAGCTCGCGGATGATGCAGCGCCCCTCGGCAGAGGTGTCTGTGCCGTAGTTGATGGAGCTGAACACCACTTGGTTGCCGCCGCGTGAGTGGATGGTGTTCATGTTATGGATAAACGCCTCCATGGACTGGTGCACGCGCGATACGGTCTTGTTGACGGCATGCTGTACGATGCGGTCCTCGCCCGTCAGTCCGTCCAACGGCTGTAGCAGATAGTCGGCCAGTTCCTTCTGATAGAGGTGTGAATAGTCTTTTCCGTTCAGTTCTTCCAGGTTCTTGACTTCCTCGATGAAGCTGTTGCGCACGTAGGGGGCAAGGTAGAAATCGAATGCAGGGATGGCTTGTCCGCCGTGCATCTCGTTCTGGGCTGTTTCCAGCGAGATGCATCCCAGGATACTGGCAGTCTCGATGCGTTTGGCCGGGCGCGATTCGCCGTGTCCGGCAGAGAAGCCGTATTTCAGAATATGGTCCAGCGGATGCTGCACGCATGTCAGGCTCTTGGTGGGATAATAATCCTTGTCATGGATGTGCAGATAGTTCTGGGTGACGGCATCCAGCACTTCTTCACTCAGCAGATAGTCGTCCACAAAAGGCTTGGTGGTTTCGCTGGCAAACTTCATCATCATGCCTGCCGGGGTATCGGCATTCATGTTGGCATTTTCGCGTGTGATGTCGTTGGACTTGATGTTAATGATTTCCAGGAACATGTCGCGCGTCTTTGCTTTGCGGGCAATGCTTCGCTGGTTGCGGTAAGCGATGTATTTCTGGGCAACGTCCTTGCGGCTGCTCTTCATCAGCTCCACTTCCACCAAATCCTGGATGGCTTCCACCGTCATCTGCGAATCTCCCTTGAAAGAGATGCGGTCCGTAATCTGGTGTATCAGTTGCAGGTCTTCCCCCTTGTCTGTATGCAACATGGCTTTGCGGATGGCCGTTGCTATTTTTTCTTCGTTGAATCCGACGACGCGCCCGTCGCGCTTGAGTACTGTCTGTATCATAACCTTTTATGCTTAAATATGACTGTCTTTTTTAGTTTAATTGCGGAAACAAAGATATTATAGTTATTGATAGGTTTTGCTTTTTGGAAAACTTTTTGTGGTTTAAAAAGTGTTAATCTATTGATTATTAATGATGTAATTGTTTAAAGTGGAAAACTTCTAATGAAAAATAATTTTTAAAGTTATTCATTACTGACTATTATTGCATGCATAAACATCATCTGATTTCGAAGTGTCAAATGAAGATAAATCTTTTGGGCAGATTGTGAATCTTCGATTTTTTTAGTTATATTTGCAACGAATTGGTTTATTTAAGGTTTTTAGTCCTTGATAATACTTCTTGTTGCCATTCGATTGTATTGCTTTGCTGCTCATGGTATTGGGGCAAAAGTATCATTATTATAATAATCAAAGAAAGGATGAACATGGCAAATGTATTTCCTCCGTTTAAAATTGATATAGCTGGGGCTTTTTGTGTACCTCGTGCATTGAAGGATGTCCGCGAGCAATATCAGAACGGGCAGGTGAGCCGGCAGATATTGCAGGCTGTTGAAGATGCGGAAGTGCGCAGTCTGGTGGAACGGCTGGAGCTGGGAGGCATGAAAGTTGTTTCCGATGGTGGTTTCCGAAGTCGCGATTTTTTGGAAAGCTGGGAGGGTATTTGTTCCAAAGACGGCCGGCCTTTCTCCGAAGGCTCTCCTTTGGAGATTACAGGACGGCTCAGTTTGCTACGGCATCCTATTCTGGAAGAATTCGCATTTCTTGATTCCATTGTGGACGGAGGGGTGATGAAAAAACAGCATATCCCTTCGCCGGCAGAGGTTATGACCCAGATTATTCAACGTGTGGAGCGGACTCAGATAGAAACCGTTTACTCCGACATCCGGCTTTTGACGGATGATATTGCTTCCTGCTACAAATTTTTGCTTACCAAACTTTATGATGCAGGCTGCCGCTACGTCCAGTTCGACGGGGTACATTCGGTGATAATGGAAGATACCATCCGGCTCAACAACCGGGTTTTGCGTGAGCGTCCTGCAGGGATGTATGTTGCATTCCATGCACCGACGGACATGCTGGTGCAACTGCATGGGGCCGATGCTTATTTCCTGAATTACGACTGTGGCGCGTGCGACCGTAACCGTCTGCTCTGGTTCATACACGAGAAGGAAGCGGTGTTCGGTTTCGTGCTGTCCCATTATCCTCAGGAAGACGAATTGGATGAATTGCAGGCAAAAACTGAAAGTGTATTGAACTATATTCCTTTGAAACGTTTCACTTTATGTCTGCCGGATGCCAATGCGCTTCTTTCGCCTTCGGAGGCCGATGAGGAGAAACAGTGGGAAACCGTAAGGTTGGGGATGGAAATGGCTGCGCGTATCTTCTCTTGAAAAACGCCGCATTCCATCATTCCGAATGCCACACTTCAGCAAGGGAAATGCCACACTTCACAGAGGCAAATGCCATTGATTGGGCCTCGTGAAGTGTGGCATTTCGATTGACGAAGTGTGGCACTCCTCTTTTAGTCTCCGGTGTGTCCGGTTTTATTATTTGACAGCTTCGGCTATCTTTTCCTGAAGCTCGTCACCGTGCAGTCCGCGTGCAAGGATAGTTCCTTCACCGTCAATCAACACAGTGTGGGGGATGCTGCTTACGGCATAAAGCTGTGCGCCTTCGCAGTTCCAGTATTTCAGGTCGGACATTTGCGGCCACGTGATGTTCAGCTTCTTGATGGCTTCTTTCCATGCGTCAGCACTCTGGTCCAGGGATACGCCTACAATCTCGAAGTTCTTGTTCTTATATTTGGCGTAAGCTTCCACCAGATTGGGCATCTCGCGACGGCAGGGGCCGCACCAGCTTGCCCAGAAGTCAACGAGGACAACTTTGCCCTTGCCTACGTAGTCGGACAGTTTCACGGTTTTTCCTTCCGGCGTCTGCATCTCGAAGTCTGTAAACTTCTGGCCTACGGCAGTGGCTTTCATCTTTTCAACGTTGTTTTTTATCTTGACGATGGCTTCGTCGTTGTCGTAAGCTGCAGGGATTTGGGGCATCAGAGGGTCGAGGTCTGCCACATCCATGTAGTAGTAGTTCTGCTTCAGCAGGAGTACGCCGACCGGATTGGTGATGTTCTTGTTGATGCCGGCTTTGATGGCTGATATCATGCTGTTTTCCAGATTTTCCATCTCTTTGCCTTTAGCCTCGCGTTGTTCGTCGGTCAGTGTGGTGTCCGACATGGATTCGTAGATGCCCATCATCTGTTTGTTCAGGCCGTTGATTTGGGCTCTGATTTCCTGGTAGGCATCATTGTTGGCAGTACCGGTGGCAGAGTTGTTTTCCTGCGACAAGTTGATTTTAATCTTGCCGTTTTCCAGGAAGAAGTCGATGGCTACGCCGTCTTTTCCTTCGGCTTTGTAAGAGATGTAGCGGTTGACAGCAGTATCTTGTGTACCCTTGAAGGTAAATGTTCCGCCTTTGATGACAGCAGAGTCCAATTTTACGAATTGGCGTCCTTCCACGGTTTCCAGATATACGGTGTCGCCGTCGGCTGCACCCTCTACAGTTCCGGTTACGGTATAACCGTTGTTTCCACTGTTACAAGCTGTAAATACAGCGGCTACAGCGAGCAGATAAGTAAACTTTTTCATTGCTTGTTTTTTTAATGAATGATTATAGCTGCAAATATAGTAATAAAAAATCCCCTCCGATATGAACCGGAGAGGATTTTTATAGTTTTAATCCCATTTTTAGCGATAACGCTGTGCTTACTATTATTCGGCAGCAGCTTCTTCAGCAGCAGGGGCTTCTTCAGCAGGAGCCTCTTCAGCAGCGGCTTTTGCGGCTGCTTCAGCAGCTTTCTTTTCAGCCAATGCTTTTGCCTTTTCTTCGTTTATCTTCTTTTCAGCTTCCAGACGTGCTTTTGCTTCAGCTTTCTTAGCTTCGTCTTCCTTAGCCTTCAGAGCAGCCAAACCGCTTTGTTTGTTGTTCTTCCAAGCTTCGAACTTAGCGTCAGCTTCTGCTTCGCCAAATGCGCCTTTTGCTACACCGCCCAGCAAGTGCTTCTTCATGTAAACACCTTCGCGAGAGAGGATGTTACGAACTGTGTCAGTAGGTTGTGCACCCTTCAACACCCAGTCAAGTGCGCGGTCGAACTTCAAATCTACTGTGGCAGGATTGGTGTTAGGATTGTAAGTACCAATCTTCTCAATAAATTTACCATCACGTGGTGCTCTTACGTCTGCAATAACGATAGAGTAGAAAGCGTAGCTTTTACGTCCATGTCTTTGCAATCTGATTTTTGTTGCCATTTAATTAAAATGTTTTTAGTTAATGATTTGAATTATGCTACTATCTCGTAATAGCGAGTGCAAAGGTAAGAAAAGATTTTGAGTTTTGAGTTATGAGTTATGAGTTATTTGTTGGCACGAGGGGTGTTTTTTTAAATGTTCACACAACGTCACCCATAACTCATCACTTGTCACCCATAACTCATCCTTCTCCCGAGTATTTCCTGGGGTATCTCAGCAGAATGGCGAGTATGGCGCATGCTCCCATGCAGAAGGGGTAATACAGGTTTCCGATGATGCTGATGGGTGAAATGCCGGCAAGTCCGGCGGCTATCAGCATTTGTGCTCCGTAGGGGATGATGCCTTGCACGAGGCATGAGAAGGTGTCCAGTATGCTGGCTGTTTTCCGGCGGTCCAGGTGGAAGCGGAGGGCGATGTCCTTGGCTATGGGGCCGGTGGTGATGATGGCAATGGTGTTGTTGGCGGTACAGAGATTGGCGATGCTGACCAGGGCAGCGATGCTGAATTCGGCTCCCCGCTTGCCGCTGACGTGGCGGGTCAGCCGGGAGATGATGAAGTCGATGCCGCCGTTGTAGCGGATGGTTTCGAGCATGCCTCCGGCCAGCAGGGTGATGATGATGAGCTCGCCCATGCCGGTGATGCCCGTTCCCATGGCTCCGAACCAGTCGAAGAAGGCGGTGCCGGTATAGATACCGATAATTCCAGTAGAGAGGATGCCCAGCAGCAGTACCAGCATGACATTGACGCCTGCTACGGCCGTACCCAGTACGATGAGGTAGGGGATTACCTTTATCCACTCGATGGTCTGTACTTGTGGTGGGGCAGAGACGGACAGTCCTTGAAAGATATAGATGCCCAGTATGATAAGTGCTGCCGGTACCACAATCATAAAGTTGACGCGGAACTTGTCCCTCATCACGCAGTCCTGCGTCTTGGTCGATGCAATGGTGGTGTCGGATATGAAGGAAAGATTGTCTCCGAAGAACGAGCCTCCCACCACGATGGCGACCATGTAGGGCAGGTCGATGCCCGTCTTTTCCGCCAGTCCCACGGCTACGGGAGTCAGTGCGACGATAGTTCCTACGCTTGTTCCTATCGAGAGGGAGATGAAGCAGGCGGCAATGAAGATGCCCGCCAGCAGCAGGTTGTCCGGCAGTATATGTAGGGTCAGATTTACGGTCGCATCAATGGCGCCCATCTGCTTGGCGCTTTGGGCGAATGCTCCTGCAAGGATGAATATCCATACCATCAGCATGATGTTCTTGTTGCTGGCGCCCACGGAGAACTGGTAGATGCGCTGTTCCAGATTCAGGCCGCGCGTGATGGCGATGGCATAGCAGGATGAGGCGAGGAAGGCTACCGTGATGGGGACTTTATAGAAGTCGTTCACCAGGAGCGAAGTCACTAGATAGAGGCAAAGGAACACCGCCAACGGGCTGAGTGCCCACCAGCCGCCTTTGGGTTTGGAGATTGTATCGGTTGTTGCTGACATAATTTACGATTTACGATTGGGGATTTACGATTTGACGATTTACGATGTACGATTGATATAACTCTTGAAATCGTAGAATGGTTGTTGTACAATACAAACTTCAATCGTACATCGTAAATCGTCAAATCGTAAATATATAAGCCAATTTTGCTGCAAAGGTATAAAAAACAAAGGGCGGGACAAAATGGTTTTGTCCCGCCCTCCATATATCAGCCTTTAATTTTCACCTTTCACCTTTCAATTTTCACCTTACAAAGTTACTCCGGTCTTGAAGATGGCTATTTCCTTGTAGCCTTTCTTTTCGTTGTTCACGAATTCGCCGCTTGCTACTTTGATAATATACTCGATGAA
The DNA here is from genome assembly GCF_003436255.1 of Bacteroides sp. D20. NCBI lineage: Bacteria > Pseudomonadati > Bacteroidota > Bacteroidia > Bacteroidales > Bacteroidaceae > Bacteroides > Bacteroides sp. D20. The sequence goes on from NZ_QSOO01000005.1 coordinate 24,893, forward strand.
GCGTTCGCAGGTTTTCTCCATCGGTTCGTTCTCGACGATAACTCCGGCGTTGAAGTCTATCCAGCCCGGTTTGTTCTTTGCCAGAGTGGAGTTGGTGGAAATCTTCATGGTCGGCACATAGGTTCCGAAGGGCGTTCCGCGTCCTGTGGTGAACAGCACCATGTGGCATCCGCAAGAGGCAAGGGCAGTGGCGGCTACAAGGTCGTTTCCCGGAGCAGACAGCAGGTTCAGTCCCTTTACTTTCAGGCGTTCGCCATACGGAAGTACCCCTTCCACGTAGCTTGTGCCGCATTTCTGTGTGCATCCCAAGGCTTTGTCCTCCAATGTCGAGATGCCTCCCGCCTTATTTCCCGGAGACGGGTTTTCACCTACCGGTTCACCGTGTGAAAGGAAATATTCCTTGAAGTCATTAATCAGCTTCACCGTGTCCTCAAACAGCTCTTTGGTGCGGCAGCGGTTCATCAGGATGGTTTCTGCACCGAACATTTCCGGCACTTCCGTCAGTACGCTGGTACCGCCTTGTGCTACGAGGAAGTCGGAGAACATGCCCAGTAGCGGATTGGCGGTGATACCGGAGAAACCGTCCGAACCGCCACACTTCAGGCCTACGCGCAGTTCGCTTAAGGGAATATCCTCGCGCTGGTCCTGGATGGCTTTGGCATAAAGTTCGCGCAGCAGTTCCATTCCTTCTTCGTATTCATCACCCACTTTCTGGGTCACCATAAACTTTACGCGCTCCTGGTCATAGTCTCCCAGGAACTCGCGGAATACATCCGGCTGATTATTCTCGCACCCCAAGCCTACCACGAGTACGGCTCCCGCATTGGGATGCAGCACCATGTCGCGGAGGATTTTCTTTGTATTCTCGTGGTCGTCGCCCAACTGGGAGCAGCCGTAGTTATGGGGATAAGCCATGATGGCATCCACGCCCTTTCCGCCCGTTTCGCGGCGCAGGCCTTCGGCAAGCTGGTTGATGATTCCGTTCACGCAGCCCACTGTCGGAATAATCCATATCTCGTTGCGCACACCTACGTCGCCGTTCTTACGTTTGTACCCTCTAAAGGTCAGGTTTGGCGCGCCGGTATTGAGGTTTAGAGTTGTAGTATTGAGGTCTACATTGACGGGGTTGTAAGTGTATTCCAGCAACCCGGACAAGTTGGTCTTGATATTGTTTTCATTCATCCAATCCCCCTGCTTCTGCGCTTTCCGGGCGTGGCCGATGGGATATCCGTATTTAATGACGTTTTCGCCTTCCGCAAAATCTTTCAGTGCAAATTTGTGTCCGGCAGGAACATCCTCATTCAAGGTGATTTCCTTTCCGTCCACCGTGAGTTTTTCACCGGCCGGGAGTGCTGTGATAGCCACTGCAACATTGTCGGCAGGGTTGATTTTCAGGTACTTTGCCTCCATCATGTTATTTACGATTTAGCTATTTACGATGTACGATTGAAGTTTGCTTTGTTTTACGGTTGCGATAGTTGCTTTTTCTTGCGGGCGTGGCATTTTCAATCGTACATCGTAAATCGTCCAATCGTACATCCTTATTATTTATTGTAATAGAATTCTATATTTTCCTTCGTCAGCAAGTCAATCGGCATGAAGTTCTCCCTTGTGATTTCCTTCTTCAGAATCAGGTATTCGCACAAGGCCTTGATGCCGTCGAATCCTTGCAGGGTGGGCTGCTGTGCTATGAGGAAGAAGATGCTTCCCTGCTTCAGGCAGTCTACGTTGCGTTGCAGCAGGTCATAGCCCATCAGGTTGAAGTCTTTTTTCTGCTTCTTCAGCAGGTATTCCCCGATGATGTATGCTTTGGAGTTGAAGGTGATTCCGTTCTTTACGGTAGGATGCTCTTGGAAGAACTCGTCCAGCATCAGTGTGTCCTCGCTGTCGCGCTTGGCATGCAGGTCCAGTTCCCAGATGCGGCAGGCGGGATGATGCTCCTGCATGTATTCGCGGAAACCTATTTCGCGGCGTTCCTGCTGGTTCGACCCCACGATGCCTTCATTTATCTTGCGGAAGATGACGATTTCCTGCGCGTCTTCTCCGGCAAGCAGCATCAGCATGCGGGCGGCAAAATATCCGCTCTGGTGCGAGTTCTGCCCGTAGAAGGAGAGGGCGGGCTCTTCCTTTATGTTGGAGTCTATATATATATAAGGTATATTATGTTGCGTCAGCTCATCCGTGAAGGGCTTGGTGTATTGCGGAACGGTGGGGGCAAACATCACTCCGTCCGGCTCCAGTGCCAGAATCTGTCCGGAGGCTTCCGCGAATGAATGATAGTCATACGGGTCATAGTAGGAGAGGTGCACGGCCACGTTGAAGTCAGAGTAAGTCTCTACGGCGTTGTGTATGCCTGTCTCCACGTCTGTCCAGTATTCGCCTTTCTCGTGCAGTGGCAGCAGGCAGGCAAATGCGTACTTCTTGTTCGAAGCCAGTGCGCTGGCATACATATTGGGCTGGTAATCCAGTTGTTTCAGGATTTCTTCCACCCGCTTCCGGCTGGACTCGGACACACCGCTACGCCCGTGAATCACACGGTCGACGGTTCCCACGGATACATCGGCCATCTTGGCGATATCCTTTATTCTGACTCTTTCCATCTGTATATTTACGATTTAACGATTTACGATGTACGATTGATGTTGCTTTGGCTACGATTCTACAATGTAATCTCAATCGTCTAATCGTAAATCGTCCCATCGTACATCTTCTTGTGCTCGCACACAATTATAATCTTAATATTTTCGATACAAATATATGATAATTTTTTGTATTTCAAAAATTGTTGTATCTTTGTGCCCGTACACGAAGACTATGAAGAACGAATGTTATTTTGATTTACTCTCCATAGTTTCAGGTGTTTAAGTTCTGTTTATACCTCGAAATGATAAATTGAAAGGAAACAAATTAATTTCATATTAAAATAAAACATAGAAAGATTATGGGAAAGAAAGTAGTTACATTAGGTGAAATCATGCTGAGGCTGTCTACTCCGGGAAACACCCGTTTTGTGCAGTCCGACTCTTTTGATGTGGTATATGGCGGCGGCGAGGCCAACGTGGCTGTCAGCTGTGCCAACTACGGACATGATGCTTATTTTGTAACCAAGTTGCCGAAACATGAAATAGGCCAGTCGGCTGTCAACGCATTGCGCAAGTATGGCGTAAAGACGGATTTCATTGCGCGTGGTGGTGACCGTGTAGGTATCTACTATCTTGAGACCGGTGCTTCCATGCGTCCCAGTAAGGTAATCTATGACCGTGCACACTCTGCCATTGCCGAGGCAGATGCGGCAGACTTTGATTTCGATGCCATCATGGAAGGTGCAGACTGGTTCCACTGGTCAGGTATCACTCCCGCCATCTCCGACAAGGCCGCCGAGTTGACCCGCCTGGCTTGCGAGGCTGCCAAACGTCACGGCGTTACGGTGTCGGTAGACCTCAATTTCCGTAAAAAACTCTGGACCAAAGAAAAAGCCCAGTCCATCATGAAGCCTTTGATGCAGTATGTGGATGTCTGCATCGGCAATGAAGAGGATGCTGAACTCTGTCTGGGCTTCAAGCCCGATGCAGACGTGGAAGGCGGCAAGACGGACGCTGAAGGCTACAAGGGAATCTTCAAGGCGATGGCGAAGGAATTCGGCTTCAAATACGTAATCTCTACGTTGCGCGAGTCTTTCTCCGCTACCCACAACGGCTGGAAAGCAATGATTTACAACGGCGAGGAATTCTACGAGTCAAAGCGTTACGACATCAATCCTATCATCGACCGTGTAGGTGGCGGCGACTCTTTCTCAGGTGGTATCATCCACGGCCTGCTGACAAAACCCAACCAGGGTGCCGCCCTCGAATTTGCAGTAGCCGCTTCCGCCTTGAAGCACACTATCAACGGTGACTTCAACCTTGTTTCTACCGAAGAGGTAGAAGCGCTGGCAGGAGGGGATGCAAGCGGACGAGTACAACGCTAAGCTCATTTACGACTTGACGATTTACGATGTACGATTGAAATTACTTCTACAGTGAACTCGGAGGAATTGAAAATACGATTGAAGGTGTTCTCTTTGAGAATAATCAAGATGGTAGATTGTATGCCTAATCGGATTTCGTCAATGGCTATAGCTAAACAAATAGTACGTTCAGGGACTTCACCTGCTGCCAATTATAGGACAGCTTGTTTGGGAAAGTCTGATAAGGATTTTCTGAATAAACTGAAAATGGTAGAGGAAGAACTGGATGAAACTATACACTGGTTGGAAATTATTGCTGAAAGTGAGATGATTCCTGCTAATAAACTGCTTGGGTTGCAACAAGAGGCGCATGAATTGTATAAAATAATAGTGAGTTCTATTGTCACTACAAGAAATCGGTTAGCAAAGGAAGTTTGAATCGTCAAATCGTAAATAAAAAGAATAGATATAAAGTAAAGTAATATTAATCGTAAATCGTCAAATCGTAAATAAAAAGATGAGTAAATTTGATAAAATCTCAGTATTGAATAAGATTGGTTCTACTGGAATGGTGCCTGTCTTTTATCATAAGGATGCAGAAGTTGCAAAGAAAGTTGTAAAGGCTTGTTACGATGGAGGTGTTCGTGCGTTCGAGTTCACGAACCGTGGTGACTTTGCCCACGAGGTGTTTGCGGAAGTGGTGAAGTTTGCGGTCAAAGAGTGCCCGGAGATGGCTATGGGTGTAGGTTCCATCGTTGACCCTGCTACTGCGGCGCTGTACTTGCAGTTGGGTGCATGTTTCGTTGTAGGCCCGTTGTTCAACCCGGAGATTGCTAAGATTTGTAACCGTCGTCTGGTAGCTTATACTCCGGGGTGCGGCAGCGTTTCAGAGGTAGGTTTCGCGCAAGAAGCAGGTTGCGACCTCTGCAAGATATTTCCGGGCGACGTGCTTGGTGTCAAACTCGTGAAAGGTTTGCTGGCTCCGATGCCCTGGTCCAAGCTGATGGTGACCGGTGGAGTGGAGCCGACTCAGGAAAACCTGACCTCCTGGATTAAGGCGGGTGTGTTCTGCGTAGGTATGGGTTCCAAACTCTTCCCGAAGGATAAGGTCGCTGCTGAAGACTGGACTTATGTTACGGAAAAATGTAAAGAAGCGTTAGGTTATATTGCCGAAGCAAGAAAATAAAGAAGAAATTCATTTTGTTTAAAGGTGTTTAAAGGGGACAGCCATCGAAGCGTTTCGGCGCTTCGGTGGTTTGTTTTTTACTGGAAAGTATACTCCCGATGAACAATAAAATGTTTATAAGTGTAAACTGTACCCTTAAACTCTAAAACAATGTTATAAAACGCGCGAAAAATATGCCGGCGTTTTGTGCGTGCGGATAAAACACTTACCTTTGCAGTGCAGTTGGGAAACTGCATTTGGATTTGATAAATAATAAAAACAGTTTTCAATAAAGGATATTAGTTGTTAGGTAAAAGGATTGAAAATAGATTTTTTTCATAAGCTAAATGTTTTGAATAAATAGGTAAATTAGGTAAAGGTAAAAATTGGATTTTGAAGTTTTCAGAATAGGTAATTGAAGTTTTATTTTTCAGGTAAAGAGAAAGATTGATTTTTAGGTAACATTGACGCAGTTTAAAAGAAAAGCCTTTAAGGCTTTTCTTACAGGGGCGAGGGGTTCGTGAGAGCTTGCTCGTTTTTTTATTCCTATATTCTTCGCATTTTTTGTATATTTTGTCCGGACTCTACTTCTTTTTTGTATCTTTGTGTCGGATACCCATTAAAAACAAGCAGCAACTCTAAAGCTTAAATAGCTCTGAATTTGGAACATATATTGAATATATTCGATTGGCTTTTATACATATGGTTTGCAATAAACATACTGTATCTATTGGTTTACAGTCTGGCGTCACGCCGGCGTGACCTGCCTCTGCCCCCTCCAGCCAAGGAACACAAGCGTTTTGCCATACTGATTCCTGCCTACCGCGAAGATGCCGTGATACACGAGTGCGTCCATTCATGTCTGGAGCAGGATTATCCCGCCGACTGTTTTGATACGGTTGTCATTTCAGACCGTATGCAGCCCGAAACCAACGCTTCCCTCGCTGTGCTTCCTGTCCGCCTGGTTGAAGTGCATTTTGAGAAAAGCACCAAGTCCAAATCTCTGAATGCTGCCATGGCTGCCATCGGCAATGACTATGACATCGCTTTGGTGCTCGATGCGGACAATGTCATCCCTTACGATTATCTGAGTGATATTAACGACCTCTTCGCCAATCCGGAAGTCGAGATTGTGCAGACCCACCGGAGTGCCAAGAACCTGAACAATGACATGGCCCTGCTCGATGCCATCAGTGAGGAAATCAACAATACCATTTTCCGTCTGGGGCATGCCAAGCTGGGTTTGTCGGCTGCCCTTATCGGTTCCGGTATGGCATTCCGTTATGACTTGTTTCGTGATACGATGGCGGACATCAAGGCTGTGGGCGGTTTCGACCGTGAATTGGAGCTGACCCTGCTCTATCGCGGCAAGCGTTTTTATTATCTGCCCGAAACCTTTGTGTTCGATGAGAAGATACAGAACACCGGTGATTTCTCCCGTCAGCGCCGCCGCTGGCTGTCGGCACAATGGCATTACTGCCAGACCTTCGCCAAGTTTCTGTGGAAGGCGCTTGCTGCGCGTAACTGGGACTTCTGCGACAAGCTTTTCCAGCAGCTTTCCATTCCCCGCCTGCTGTTGATGGGGTTCACGTTCCTCTTCTCCGTGTTGTTTACGGTTTATCGCTGGACATGGGGGCTGAAGTGGTGGCTGCTCTTGGTGTTGCTCGCTGTCGCACTGCTCGTTGCCGTTCCCAAAAGGTTCTGCACCAGCCGCCTGGCAATGGCCCTGCAAAAGATACCCTATACATTCCTGCTGATGGCAGGAAACATCTTCAAGCTGAGGGGGGCAAACAAGACCTTTATACATACCAGGCATGGGGTGGTGGAAAAATAGAAAGGGATACACAATAAACAAGTCTATAAGCAAACAAATGATATACGGAAAAATCACTTTAGAAGATTGGCGTACAGTCTGTGTAGAGGGAGAAGAGCCGGAATCTTCTTTTGAAAGTTATAATCTGAGACTTTTCTTTTTCGGAACTTTGTATAATCGGGACACCTTGCAGGCAACTCCGGATGATACCAATGCCAAGCTTGCTGCTGATGCGTTTCTATCCGATCCGGCATATGGCTTTTCACGCCTGGACGGTTCGTTCACCATAGTATATTATTCAGAAAATGAATGCGGAGTGGTGCGCGACCATCATGGCACGCATTATCCCGTCTATTGTCACATTGATGGTAATTTTGCCACTTCCTGGCAATTTTTAGAGGACCAACTGGAAGAAAATTTCGAGCCTAATCTGGTTTCATTGAGTACATTCCTTCAGCGTGGCATTTTGAAGAAGAATAATTTCGCCCTATTCGATGTTCATTCTTTAGGTGCCGGCGAAAAGTTCTACATGTTGACAGAGCTTGGTTATCTGATGCCGGTTTGGGCTTCTGTAAAGTTAGAGACACAAGCGAAAGTACATTCCATGTTTGATTCGCTGAAGGAAAGAAATCCCAGCTTATATGAAAAGGTGGCAGATGACATTTATTGTCTGAAGCGCGACAGCGTTTTTGAGCATGAACCCAAGGTGGCGACTGAACGGAATCCGGATGTAGAAACCTACTCCCGCCGTTATGGAGAATTGCATGCGCAAGCCATCCGCCGGCGTATCGGCCATAGCCGCAGGGTAGGTATCCTGCTGAGTGGCGGCTATGATTCCGGTTCAAACCTTGCTGCGCTGCGCAGCATTTACGACGGCCAGATTGACTCCTATTCCGTGGGCTTTAAAGGAGATGCCTGGACGGAGCTGCCCATGGCCCGTCTGATGTCTGAAACCTTTGGTACCCGCCACCACGAGTACGAGATTGACGGTACGGAAACCAGTGCCTTGCCCGACATTGTCCGTTTTCTGGGTGAGCCTTTTATGGAAGGCGGGCTGATGGTAAACTATTGTGCTATGCGCATGATAGGCGATGACAAGCCCGACGTGATTCTGGGAGGTGACGGCAGTGACCAGTATTTCGGTACTTCCGGTCGCGAAGTGGCGTTGCATTATCTATCCGCCCGCATAGGATTGCGTCCCTTGCTACGTGGCATCAGCCGTCTGCTGGAGCATGAAACCTTTGATACCGGTGGAAAGCTTTCCCGCATCAATTTCCATTTGGATAAGATACTTCATATTCTGGAAGGGGAGCGTTTCGGCTTCTCCGATTCTGCCTTGTGTGCCCTTCTGCAAAATCCGAAAGAAGATTTTGAGCCGGTAAAATCACTACGGCCCGATATCCACAGTTTCGAGCATCTTTATGCGCAGCATGCCATTCTTTCCGATTTGGAGACTGTAATCAACCGTATCATTCTTTTCAAGGCTTCCAGCATGGCACGCATGTTCGGTAACAATCTGACGTATCCTTTTATGGACCTAGAGCTTTTCCATTTCCTGCAGGAGCTACCGGTAGGGTTGAAGTGCAGGGGCAACAGTGTACTGGACATTGCGCGGGGTCGTTCCGTTTCTAAATATCTGTTAAAGCACCATTATAAACCTTTACTTCCCGAGGCCATTACCTTGAAGAAGAAGCAGGGCGGTTTTGCACCTATGCCACTGTTCTTCCGTGATAGGGCCCGACGTGCTTTCTTTAAGGAATTCATTCTTGCTTCCGGCATTATGGACAACTATCTGCGCCGTGATGCAGTGGAGAAGTTTCTTACAGATTATGAACAAGTTGCAGAGAAGGAGGGCGGTTGGTTCTGGCATAGGCAGAACAAGGCTTTGCAATATTTCAATCTGTTGACGCTTGTTGTGTGGTGGGAAGAGTTTGTGGAAGGACATGAGGTGAAATTCTGAAAATATGATTGAAAGTATGAAAGTTTCCATTATTGTTCCGGTTTATAATGTTGCCAAGTACATAGAACGGTGTCTGCTGTCTGTGTTGAACCAGACCTGGCCGGATTTGGAAGTTATTCTTGTGAATGACTGCACTCCGGACAACTCTATGGAGATAGTCAGACGGGTGGTGGCTTCGCATCCGCGTGGAACGGTGGTGAGGTGTTTGGAACATGAAGAGAACAGAGGGCTTTCTGCTGCAAGAAACACCGGTATTTTAGCGTCTGTTGGCGATTATCTGTACTTCTTGGATAGCGACGACTATATTTCTGCGAATGCAATAGAGCTTTTGGCGGATGCAGCGGTGCAGAAGCGACCGGATTTTGTGATAGGCAATTACGAGGTGACCGGCGCCAGACGTTGGGCTCCTCCTTTATCATTAGGCACCGGGTTTTATGAAGGGAATGCTCTTGTACTTTCCACTTATGTGCAGGGAAAATGGTATGTCATGGCATGGAACAAGCTGGTGAGTCGTCCCCTCGTTTTGCAGCATAAACTCTACTTCCAGGAGGGCATTGTACACGAGGATGATTTATGGTCATTTAAGTTGGCATGTATGTCTCAAAGTATGTATGTCGTCAATGAGACCACTTACTATTATTCCATGCAGCCAGATTCCATCATGCGAGCGCCGTCTATGCGTAATTTGGAATGTCGTGTGCTGGTGCTTGGTTATATCTACGACTTTATCCGGTCTTCCCGGTGTTTGCAGGATAACCGGCTGATATATATATACTTTGAGAGTCTGAAGGCGAAATATTTTGACCGTATTCTGTATTTCACGAAAGACACATCCTTTCATTATCAGAGTTATTTGGTATTCAGGAACAAAAAGTATGCGTCTTTGTTGGAGATGACGGGCCTGCGTTCCGAATGGAAGCTGATGCTGCAGAACATCCATTATGTGCTTCCTACGTATGCCGGCTATCTGTATTTTAAGGCTTTTGTAAAGTCAGCCTACTATTTGTTGGTGTTGTCTATAAAAATGAAGGCAGTGTTGCATACAAAATGAGCGAATATGAATCATGTCCCGGAAATATCCATTATAGTACCCGTTTATAAGGTGGAAGAGTACTTGCCCCAGTGCATTGACAGTATTCTTGCACAGACCTTTACGAATTTTGAGTTGTTGCTGGTAGATGACGGGAGCCCAGACCGTTGCGGGGAGATTTGTGAAGAGTATGCCGGGAAGGATACGAGGATACGGGTGTTCCATCAGGCTAATGCAGGATTGAGCTGTGCCCGGAATACTGGTTTGATGAATGCTCGTGGAAGATATGTAACCTTTATTGATTCAGATGATTATGTAAAGCCTTATTATCTTGAAAGGCTGTACGGTGCATTGCCTGCCGATAAAACGAAGGAGGGAGTAATAGTCGGTTCTCTTGATGCGTATCTGCCAAATGGGGACTGTCAAACGTTTCACGTTCCCGAACAAGATATAGCTTCGGAACAGATGTATCTTATATTGACAGACTTGATAGACAAGCGTGTTGCGTACGCAGGCAGCAAGCTATACGACCATCGGATTATCAAGCAATACCGGGTGGGCTTTGTTCCTTTTGTTTCCGGACTGGAAGATATGCTGTTTATGTTGGACTACCTGATGTATGCGGATTTTATGGTTATTCGTGATTACAATAATTACGTTTATAGAGTAGGGTATTCTGTAGATGTGTTGTCTGTGCGTATAAACAGCTTTCCGGCAGAATATGCAGCATTCTCCAATTTTTTGGAAAGGGTCTATGTGTATCAAAAGAAATTTAATTTGGAGGATAGCTCACTGGATAGAACATGGAATTCATTGACTGTCTTTTTCCATAAAGTGATTTTGGCCATCTATAAACCAGAGCATAAGTATACCCGGCAGGAACGGTTGTCTTTTTTACATCAAGTCCTTTTATCAGATAAAGAATGGATAAGACGATTTTTTCTTCCACAGTATAAAGCGGATGTGTTGGGCAAATTCCTGTTTTGTAGGGTGGGGGTATCGGCTTTTGATGGGTGGATGCGTTTCTTGTCAGGTATAAAATTCAAGAAGATGTTTGGAGCAAAATAACGGGGGGCATTATGAATATCTTGTTTATACATCCTGTCATGTTCCATCCCCAACGGGGAGGGATTGAAAGAGTGAGTGACCTTTTGTGCCGTGAATTCATAAGACGGGGACACCATGTTCTTTGTTTACATAGTGTGCGGGATGAAAGCCGCATGGATTATGCATATCCTGCACCATCTTATTTTTTCCCATATCAGGTTCGGGAAGTAGAAAAGAACGGGTTGTTTTTCCGTAGTTTCCTGCAAGAGCACCGTATTGATATGGTCATAGACCAGGACCCGCAGACTTATTATACATTATATTCCTTCTCTAAAACCTTGCGGGACGTGTATATTATTTCCGTGATACATTATAATCCTCTTGGCATATATCACCATTTGGGAGAGTTCGTAATGTGGATAAAAGGGAAAAACACGATTATGGGAAAAATCAGAAAGATGGCCCGTATCATAAAGATTCCTATGTTTAAGTATGATTACAAGCGTACATTAAAATCCGATTATGAAGGCATTTTACTGTATACAGATGCATTGTGTTTACTTTCTTTGAAATTTATCCCTGATTTGAGGCAGATATATTCAAAAGACTTGAGCCGGGTGATTGCCATTCCCAATCCGAATACATATCCCGCTCAAGAAAATACAGATTTCCTCAAGAAGAAGCAGATATTGTATGTAGGCCGGATAGAGTGGCGCCAGAAGCGTGTAGGACGGCTGATTGATATATGGAAGCGTATATATAAAAAAATTCCCGATTGGGAGCTGGTTATTGTGGGAGATGGACCCATAAGGCAGGAACTGGAGCAGAAAGCCTCAAAGATGAAGCGGGTTGTTTTCACTGGTTGGCAGGACCCTGAGACTTTTTATCGGGATGCAAGCATCCTATGCCTGACGAGTGATTTTGAAGGCTGGGGAATGGTATTGACCGAAGCCATGACATTCGGGGTTGTTCCGGTGGCGTTCAATTCGTATGCAGCTATAACAGATATTATTGATGATGGCAAAAACGGATTGTTGATTCCTCCTTTCTCGCATAGAGCGTTTGCCCGGAAGTTGGGTGCATTGATGAAAGATGAAGAACTGCGTATGGAGATGTCAAAAAATTGTGTGCAGTATGTGAAACGCTTTGACATACAGAATGTGGCAGACGAGTGGGAAAGGACCTTTGACAGACTGAAATCAACAGCTCGTTAATGATGCCTTTTCAGTATCCGGTGAGCGAATGCACGTATACCTGGAGTAAAAAGATAGAGTAATAAACAAGTGAATATTCCGTAAGTGGAAATTATAATAGCTCCATAGACTATCCAATGTGTAAAAGAGCTTTCCGCTGCAAAGTCATTGTCGGGAAAAAGATAATAACATACTATTGCCGGCAGCAGTATAATCAGTAGATGCTTGATGTAGCCCATCCAATAGTAGAGAACGGATATTTTGAATCCTTGCGAATAAAGAAAGTAAGGTTTCCAAATGACGATGATAAGGAATAAGCTGGTTATGTTTCCCATCAAAATTCCCGGCAGTCCCCAAAAATGTCCGGCAATGATGGCAACAGTCAGGTTGATGATTACTTCCGCAATCGGAGCCCAAGTATCTTGAAATAAGCCATACCCATAGGTAAATTGGTCTATGGCACCTCGGGTGTAGCTGATGAACGAGTTGATGATAATCAGGTACAGAATGTGTTGGGGCAATACATATTCACTTCCCAACCATAATGAAATGAAAGCGCCGGTCAGTCGAATCAAGGCAAATGAAATGGTTCCGGCTATCAAGAAACGGATACCCATCAGCTCCCAGAATACTTGCTGGATACGTTTGGAATCGCCTTCGGCTATCAGATTGCCTACTCCTGCATTGGTACTCCCTAATAGGTTGCTGATAAATATACTTATCTTATCTATAATGAGGGTATAGTTTCCATAATATGCCACAGTCTTAAGAGAGACGAAGGCATATACCAGGAAGGGAGTGGTTTGGAATTGTACAAAACCGCCAAGTTTGTGGACAAACAACTGTTTGGTATACCGGGTTACTTCCGGATATTTCTTGAAAAGTAGCTTTCCCTGCTTCACTTCGCTTCTCAACCAGGGGTATACCTGGTTGACTTTCCAGTTCAGGATAATGGAATAGGTAATGCCCAGCAGAAGTTCCAGACTAATCCACAGGTAATAATTGCCCGTATAATATACTAACCCCATTTGCAGGAGAGTCTTTATCAGTACGGCACTTTGAAAGTAGGCTGTCACTACGTAGTTCTTCTGGTCTGCACCCAAAAGGGTTTGCTTGTAATTGGCAAAATATCCTATCAGTGAAGTGGTCAGATATGAGAAAAATGCAAAATAGATGATGCCTAAATCAAAGACATTATTGGGGAATATTAGGGGCAGGAAGCATGCCAAGACACATCCTGCACTTAGAATGATAAAACCGATACGTCGGTAGATAAATCCGAAAACAGAAATGATTTCATTGATTTTCCTTTCGTCGTGTTCGAAGAGAGGTTTATATAGAACGTAGCCGATGGCTGTGCTGATACCTAATTCTGCAAGGTTCAGAAAACCTAAAAGATTGTTCAGCGTACCTATCAGCCCCATAAAATCTGCACCCAATGCATCCAGAAAGATTTTTCTGGAGAAAAAGGATAAGGCTAAACTCAGGAAATAGAAAATGAGATTAACCCGGGCATTGAGCAATGACTTTTTAAGGCGTGACTCTTGTGACATTTTTTGCTTCTTGTAGGCAAAGGTATGCAATTTTTTCTATCTTTGTAGCAATAAGCATATTTTAATTTGATTGAATGATGAAGCATTAGAATGAAAGAATACGAAGTTACCATTGCAATTCCAGTTTATAATGTAGCAGAATATATAGAATCTTCTCTTTTATCAGCTCTTAATCAGACATTTCAAAGTATTGAATACTTGATTATTGATGACAAAGGGCAAGATGGAAGTATGGATATAGTACGTCGTATAATGAATGAGCATTTGCGTGGTAATGATATGAAAATTGTAGATCAGCGATATAATAAAAAAACGGGCGCAGCAAGAAATGCAGGATTAGATAATGCCGTAGGAAGGTATCTTTTCTTTTTAGATGGTGACGATGTTTTATCTTTAGATTGTATTGAGATTTTGTATAATGCAATGCGTCAGCATCCGGTAGATTTTGTATCCGCATCTTTTGTAAGACGTGATTTGAGAGGAGTGCTTTATGCTGGATGTCAATATGATAAGGATATACTGATTGATGGTTCAAAACATGCGGTTTTTGATTTTTGTTATGGCAAAGGAAATAAAGTTGCAGTATCTCTTTGTAATAGGCTATATAATGTTGCTTTTTTAAGAAATAATCATATACGATGTGTTCCGGGACAAACACATGAGGATTCGTGGTTTACATATCAAGTTTTGATGCAAGCTTCTTCATGTCGATTGTTACCTGATTGTACATTATTTTATACTTATAATCCGAATTCATCGAGTGCTGGATTCTCTAATGGCTATTCTGAAAGTACGGCACAACAGTTCGTTGATATTCAGCGAATGAAATGTGGATATATAAGACCATATGTAAAAATGAGTTTTTATCGGGGGGCATTGATTGATATATTAAAAATGAGTTTATATCATGCTTATCAAGTAGAAATATCGTCTCAAATAAATGAAGATGATAAAAAAAAATTTGAATCTTCTTTATTGACTCCTCCTTTTACTTCACCTAAAATGACTAATAAAGTAGGCATTTCTTGCACTTATATACTTTATCGTTTATTTAATGCATTTCCTTTACAGTTAAAGCTTTTGGCTCTCAAAATAGGGGCAGGAATAAAAGTGAAACAATTTATCCGTCGTTGGATTCATTTTTAATAGGATTAATCTATGGTATCAATAATAACGGTTAATTATAATGGTTGGCGAGACACTTGTGATTTAGTGAGATCGTTTAAAGAGCATGAGACATATTCTTATGAATTTTTAGTGGTGGATAATGCTTCAAGTGGTGAAGATGTAGAGCGTATATCAGCATTATGTCCTGATGTGAAATTGATTTGTAATTCAACAAATCTAGGTTTTGCAGGGGGAAATAATAGAGGCCTTGCCTATGCTAAAGGGGAATATGTGTTTTTTCTTAACAATGATATGCTGGTTGAAGAACCGATACTGGAAAAGTTAGTTACACGTTTACGTAATGAAACTATAGGTGGTGTATCTCCTACTGTCCGTTATTTAACTAATAAGGAAAATATTCAATATTTTGGTTGTAGAAGATTGAAGCCATTGACATTGAAATTTCAAACTGAAGTATTTGACTGTAATTGTCCTGCTAAATGCATTGAGGCTTGTGAAACAGAAGTGCTTTATGGCGGTGCTATGATGGTGCGACGTGATGTGATTGAACAAGTGGGGAAAATGCCTGAAGTATTCTTCCTTTTTGCAGAGGAGTTCGATTGGAGTTATCAGATTACAGAGGCCGGATATAAGTTGTGGTATGAGGCAGAGGTAGTGGTTTATCATAAAGGTGGGGCTACAATAGGGTATGGTAGTCCTAATCGTGCTTATTATATGTCACGTGCCCGTTTATTGTTTACCCGACGGCGAAGCAAGTGGGCTATTCGGCTTTTATCTTGTACATACTTGGTATGTGTGTCTATGCCTAAAAATGTTATAGTTGCATTGCGTAAGAAAAATTGGATGGTTGCGATTGCGTTAATAAGAGGAACTTGGCATGGATTGATTGATAAGAAAAAATAGAAATAAAAAGGATATGGAATTATTGGTACGAATAAAACAGCATTTGAAACCTATAAAAATAGCGTTTGATAATTGGAGGTTCAATCGTGAAGCGGAAAAGCATGTAGGAGTACACTATGAATGCCCGTTTTGTGGATTTCATTCAGATGACTTGGCTCTGTTAGGAATTGATAGTCCTGCTGCGCGAAAATACAAGACTGTTGGTATGGGAGTGCGTCCTGGCATGTGTTGGAAATGCCGGGCTAAGGATAAGGAAAAATTATTGTATCTTTATCTTCGGGATATAGCTAAGATTTTTGATGGACATCCTTTACGAATATTGCATATCGCTCCAGAGGATATTATTGCTCAACGTATTTTGACAATGAAAAGTATAGATTATATATGCGGAGATTTTTTTGCTAAAGGGTATATGTACCCCCCTTATGTTCATAATATGAATGTTTTGAATTTGCCATTTGCAGATGGAGATTTTGACATGGTTATGTGTAACCATGTATTGGAGCATATTGAAGATGACCGTAAAGCAATGCGTGAATTGTTTAGGGTATTGAAAAAAGGTGGAGTGGGTCTCTTGCAAGTTCCTATGTCTAATATATTAGATAAGACTTTGGAAGATTCTTCCGTGAAAACATCTGAAGAAAGATTGAAAGTGTTTGGTCAAACAGATCATTTGCGATTATATGGTTTAGACTACAAAGATCGCTTGGAAGAATGTGGTTTTAGAGTTGAACTATTTAAATTTCCTATTGAGGTAATTGATAAGTATGGAATGGATAAAGAAGAAAATCTTTATGTATGCTATAAAGATTTCTCCAACGTGTAGTATGGCTTTCTACTGAGTTCTGGCATATAGTAAGGAACCAGATATTTGATGAATCCTTCAGCAACCTCTTTATTAGGAAATCCCAACTGATAAGTGTTGAATTCTTCATCATACCCCTTTATAGTGAGATAGCCGCTTTGATAAATTATTGTAAGCGGTGTTTCTATGAGGAAATCCACATGGTTGAAAGTCTCTGCAGTCACTCCTTCACTCGTAAGGTCGGGCAGACAGAAGTTGTTGTCTTTCAGCAGTTTCACAAGGTAGGTGGGGGTGCCGGTCTCGAACCAGTAGCTGCCGAACTCCAGGGAACGGAAGGTATTCAGCAGGCTGAAGGGGTTATACAGATTGGTTCCGTTCTGGCGGAAGCGGTAGCCGTCGTACCGTTCTTTCAGTCGCAGGCAGACCTCGTCGTAGGTGATACCGTAGTTTTCGGCTATCTGGTGCAGCGGTTCTTCAAAATAGGTGTGTATCTCCTTGTCGGTCATTCCGCAGAGCGTCTGGAACTGTCGGTCCATGGAGAGGTCTATCAGGTTGTTCAGGTCGCTGAACACACTGACTTTTCCGAATTTCGTCACTCCCGTCAGGAAGCCGAAACGGATATACCGGTCCTGCGTTTTCATTACGGAGTAGAAGGCTTTGAGTGTGTTGCGATATTCATTTTGCAGTTCTTCGTCACCAATGGCTTGGAGCATGGGTTTGTCGTATTCGTCCACGAGGATGACCACGCGCTGGCCGGTCTGCTCGTAGGCGCGGCGGATGATTCCCTTGAAACGCAGTTCGGGGTTGACTTCGCTGGAGACGGCTCCGTAGATGTTTTCCCATTGGCAGAGAGTATCGTTCAATATGTCGATAAGACTGTTCTTCTCATCGTATTTACTCGTGTTCAAATCCAAATGCAGTACCGGATATTTCGTCCATTCTTTTTCGAGCCGTTCCATTTCCAGTCCCTTGAACAGTTCCTGCTGCCCGTTAAAGTAGGCTTCCAGTGTGCTGATGAGCAGACTCTTTCCGAATCTCCGCGGGCGGCTCAGGAAGTAGTAACGACCGGTATGTACTAACTGATAAATCAGGGCGGTTTTGTCCACATAGATATATCCGTCATTGATAAGGCTCTCAAAACTCTGTATTCCAATAGGGTACTTCATACGGCTGAATTTTGTTTGATGCGCATTTTGCTTAATTAGAACAAATGTATGAATAAAAAATGAGGTGGCAAAGCTTTTGTCATGCTTTGTCACCTCCCTTTTCTTGGTTACCACTTCTCTTTTTTTACTTCAAAACACGGGCATTGTTTCGTCCATTCCATCGGTTCCACCTCTCCGTTGTTGTTCAGGTCGGGGCTGAGGTCGCGATGTCCCGCCACTTTTGCTTCCGGATAGTCCATCAGCAAAGCGCGGACCAATACGCGGAGCGAGTGGCGTTGCCATTCCGTGCGTGTGTCTTTGGGATTCCCATAGTGGTCCAATCCGCCTTCGTAGGCGATTCCGATAGAGTGGGCATTGTAGCCGCGGGCGTGGGCGCCGGCCCTCTCGACCGGGCGGGTAGTCAGGATTTGTCCGTCACGGCGGATGTAGAAATGATAGCCCGTGCCATCAAATCCACGTCGGCGGTGCGCGGCTTCCAGAGCTTGCCCGGTAAAGGGACGGTCCTCGCACGTGGCGCTGCAATGTATCACAATCAAATCAATTTTTCTCATTTTTCTTTACTGTTTGCCTTTGGGGGCTGTTCGCTAAAAGGGACCACCGCTGTTCATGGCGTGTGCGCTGAATGCACCCAAAAGTGCCGAAGCTACAGCGATGATTACTTTCAGAATCTTGTCCCAGGTTGATGATTTTGTACTCATGATGTTTGATGTTTAAGGATTAGGATTAAGGGTTAAGGATTAATGATTAATGAACACAAGCTCATCCTTAATCCCTCTTTTTTATCCCAGCGGATTCTCCCCCTGGTCTCCGTCGGAACCTCCGCCATCGGGATTATTGCCGCCGGAACCTCCGCCGGTGCTATCCTTGTCGGCAGTTACAAGCTCAAAGATGAGGTTGTTTGCTCCACCTTTGGTGGTGGCGTTGCTGTCGTTCACCAGCCGCAGGGTGTTGGCTACCTTGAAGCGGATGTTGACGCGCTCGATGTTTTTCACGGTGCAGTCTTTGGCCAGTTCGGTGGCACGGCACTTGAAGGTGGTGTGGAAGATGCCGAAGCCGTCCAGACGGACACTGTTGCCGTCCGTCAGCGTCTGGCGCATCTGTCGTACGATGGCTTTGCCTACGTGCTCCACGTCTTCGGCCGACATGGCTCCCAGTGCTTCAATGTCTTGCGCGATACGGGCAAGGTCGAAGATTTTGGCATCTTGGGGCTTGCGTTTCAGGGTGTAGACCATGGGGGAGCTGCTGTCCCCGATTTTCTTGTGGCGCTGTGTGCGCACTACTAATGTTGTTGGCATGATGGTTGATGTTTAATGGTTAATGTTTCATTCCGAAAGGGGGAAGGAGGTGTCTCCGCGGCGATGGCCTCTACTCCGTTTCGTTGATACAAAGATAGGACATGGGGCAGGGAGGATGGGAGGTTGGGGGAGGTAGGAGGAGGTTGGGAGAGGATAAGGGAGGTTATTGTTTCTTTTGTTTTGGATTTGTGACAAATAGGAGGTATATTTGTATTCGCATAGATGTGCGTAAACTGAATAAAAAGACATGGAATATGTTGGAAAACAGTAATCAGGATATGTGCTGTTTTAGCTCGTTTTGATGAAGTGCGTGAAGTGGTGGTATATGCCAATCTTGAAAACGAGGCATTGCGTGAGCATATAGACAGAGTGGGGGTGAGGATTTATGTGAAAAGGGGGGAACCTTCTAAGAAGGCTCCCCGAAGACATTAATCATAAGCTGCACTTGTGCGGGCGTGTACCGTCGGCAATAAGGGTTCATGCCCGTGGCAAGCAGGCGTTGTTCCAGCCCGGGGGCGGTGCGTATCCATTCGTTCAGCCGGTTGACGGCAGTCTGCTGGGCAATGCCCGGAAGGTAGTACATGGCTAGTTCGCCTTTCCCGTAACTGCGGACGGGGAAGCGTGGCTCTGCAAAGGAATCATTCTGTTTCATCATATTCTTTAAAGTTCAGGTTGTATGTTTTCTTTAATAGGGATAACACGTGATTGCACGGATAACACGTGATTGCACAGTTTGCACATGCTTGCACCTATTCTCTTCTTTCCGTCTTGTAAAGATACGGATTTTTACTCGAATAACCTGCCTTGTTCTTCATTATTTTTCAACCAATTTTCGTTGTCGAACTGCGTGTTCACCGGTCCCGGTCTGTCCCCTTCGGGCGTGTGGATGATGTCTTCCTCGCAGGGCCAGTAGCGTCCGTTCAGGTGGTTGTAGACGAATTTGGCCTCGGTGTGGGCGCTGCCCAGGTGTTTGAAGCGGACTTTCTCGATGTAGATGGTGGCTATCTGTTTCGTGTCGTTACGGTCTACCACGAGGCAGAAGTCGGACATGTTGGCGAAGTTGGCGGAGCCGTTGATGTCGTTCATCTCGACACGGCGCCGGGTGCCGTCCTTTTCGTTGCGGTTCACCTTGCGGGGGTGGGCCACGAGGATGACGAGGCACTGGTTGCGGGTGGCGAAGCGTCCCAGCTTGTTCAGCGTGTCGGTGATGTAGTCCATTTCCGTCTGCCCCGGTTCCAGACGTTGTTCCAGGCGGTTCATGGGGTCGATGACGAGGATGCGCACCCCTTTGCGGCGCACCACCTGGCGGGCTTTCTCCAGGATGTGGTCGATGCCGTAGCTCCCGTCGTCGGGCAGGATGTGCGACACGTTGCGGTCCAGCCAGCCCACTGCCTGCCCGTAGACGGCTTCCGTCATGCCCGGTCCGGGGGTGAAGCGGTGGCCGGTCAGCTTCTCCGCCAGCTTGTGCAGGTGGTAGGCGATGGGCATGTTTTCGGGGCTGAAGAAGGCGATTTTCCACTCGTGGCGCAGGCAGAGGCGCAGCACCAGCTCGTCGGTGAATTCGGACTTGCCGTCGCCGGGGCGTCCGGTCATCACCAGCAGGCGGCGGGGCTCGAAGGTGCAGTGTTCGTCGAAGTTGTCCCAGCCGGTGTCGGCACCCCGCTGCAGGCCGTTCTCGTAGAGGGAGCGCAGGTCGTCGCGGCAGTCTTCGGCGGTGAAGATGCCTTCCAGGGGCACTTCTTCGGCTTGCTCGATGCAGATGCGGAGGCTTTCGGCGCCGTATTTCACCAGATGCTCGTTGGCATCCTTGCAGCCCTCGCCGAAGTGCACGATGCGGCAGCGTTCCACTCCGAGGCGGCGCGTGAGTTCCTGCCGGAGCGACTGCCCTGCCGGGTCCTCGTCTACGGCGATGTAGATGGCCTGCTTGTTTTCGAAGTGCGACTCCACGAAGCGGTCCAGCCACGTGAGGTTGCTCTGGGCGCCGGCGGGCACGGAGACGACGTCCTTGCGTCCGGCGGCGATGATGGCTACCGCGTCGAACTCGCCTTCGGTGATGATGCACTCCGGGGTGACGAGGATGCTGTCCACGTTGTAGGGGATGAGCTCGGCCCCCTTCACCATCATGAAGTGTTTCAGGGCGCTGCGGTACTTGGTGTTGACGAGCGTCCCGTTCTCGAAGTAGTTGAAGCAGATGCAATTCTCCTCCTGGCTGCTCTCCGGGAGGCGCACCGTCTCTTCGGTGATGCGCAGGGTGCGCAGCAGCTCCTGCGGCAGGCAGCGGACGGTGGTCCAGTAGCGTTCCAGGTTCTCGGAGAGTTGCATCCGGGCAGGGTCGAAGGTGGGACGGCGGAAGTGCTGGGGCGGTGCGGCGGGCTTCCGGTGCATGTCGCAGCGCTGCTGCTTGAGGCGTTCTTCGGCGTCGTCGGGCACGTAGAGCTTGTAGCCGCAGTGGTGGCAGTAGCACAAGCCTTTGTCCAGGTCTACGGAGAGTGACTTGTTGCCTTTGTGTCCGCGGGTGTCGTTGCATTGCGGGCAGATGGTCTTGATTTTGCCGCTGATACGGCCGCGGGTGTCAATGCCGCGTTGATGGAAATTTCTCATATGGGATTTGTTTTGTTTGACAGAAGGACGTACTTGTCTTCTTTTTTTTGTCTCTTTGTCCTTTTGTCCGGTAAATGGTTATACATGAATGGTCTCACCCCTTCCGATGCCACACTTCGCGGGTTGAAATGCCACACTTCACGGGGGTAAATGCCACACTTGGGACGTGCTGAGGTGTGGCATTCGGAACGTTGACATGTGGCATTCGGAACGCTGACATGTGGCATTCCGGATGCCGGAGTGTGGCGTTTCAGCCGGGTTTCTGTTTCGGCTTTTTCGATGACGGCGGCGGGGTTTGCGAAGTCCACGAACGGGTCGTTTCGTTCCAGAAGGCGGTATTGTCCGGTCGGGGCGGCGCTCCGTCGGGGATGGGGCAGCCCAGGTAGGTGCGCCGTCCGTTCACCAGCTGCTCGTAGCGGTAGGGGTTGGGCGGTGCGGCGGCGGACTGCTGCTTTTCGAGGCCCTGCAACAGCATATGCAGTTCCTGCGAGGTGCGCTGGCCGGCTTGGGTGTAGAACGTGAAGTAGCTTCGCACTTCTTCCTGGCTGTTCATCTTCTCCTCTTTTCCGAGGAGTACGATGTGTTTCTTGAATTCTTCCAGTGCCGTATCAAAATGCTTGTTCAGCAGGACACTGTAGCCGCTTCTCATGCAGACCATTTCACGGAACAGTTGATTTTTCGACAAGCCATCCACTTGCTTCCTCCAGCTCTGGTAGGGAGTGATGCCGCCGTCGCCGCCGTTCTTTTGGATGACATCGTCGTCTTTTCTCTTCATCTGTTCTTCTCTATTCTGTTCTTCTCTTACGCGCGCGAGGCTGGTTTTGTTTGTATTACCACTGTTGTTCAGTGATTTATCGTCATTTTTCGCATCCTCCGTTTTTTCTGGAGTTTTCAAATCATTTTGCAAATGATTTCCTTTTTCCGTATAGTTGAAGTTGATGGCAGATTCAAATTCTTCTTCGTGGATAGTGAAAAGTTTGTATTCCCAGATGATTTTCTCCATGTATTTTTTGGAGAACCCTTTTCTTGAAATAATATTCAGTTGACTGAAACTGAGTTTCCTGTCGGGCTGTGCACAGAGCATCTCGATGATGCGCAGATACATGCCATAGCCCCTGCATCCTTCATTGTCGATGAGTGCGGCCAGTCTTTTGTCATTAGGCAAATCGTTGGGGTGTTTGAACCAAATCATTTTCTTCGTGTATTAGTTTTCTATTTCCTGATAGTTATCTTATATTCTGAAAGGATAGAAGGGCTTCATAGTGATGTGTAAGGGAGAGACTGTTCAGCGGTCATATCTTTTAAAATATGCGGCAAAGTTACGTATAACAGAACAAGCCTGCAAATGGACTTTTGTAGGGTTTAGCGGCATCTCACCGACCCCAGAAGCTGTCCTGCGTGTGTTACAGTCTCTTTTCGGGTGCTTAGGCATACAATGGAGAAATATGTGTTTTTTTACAGAAAGTAGTCGGTGGAGCCCTCTCTTTAGGCGGCCTTCTACTTGTTACATTCGTAAACATTTGACTCACAGTAGCTATTACTCTCCGGACTTTGTTTTGTGCATACGTGTCATCTGCCGTATGTGGGCCAGACTGCGCAGTTCGCTTTGGGAGAAAGACGATTTCCCTTTCAGCAAATAGTCAATGACCTCTGCAATGATTTCCAACTGATCCAATAATGGATTTCTACTGTGTGCAGTATCCTTTTCGATGTTTACTGCGTCCTTGTCTCCGCTACGGAGGGTAAAGGTTACTTTTTTTACTCATAATACTTTTTTAAGAAAAACGCGACAAAGATACGAATTTCGCCCGATAGATTTCGTATATTTGCAATATGGCAAATGTAGAAAAAACTTATCTGTTGAATTTGTGTTGTTTTTCCCAATTTGACAAAGCTTCAACTAAATCCTCGGAAACATGTTTTAAACTTTGTGTATGCATCACGTCATAGCAGTCTAAAACAAGGCGTTTGAATAAGTCTACCCGTACATCTCCATGGGTGAGATATTCATCTTTCGAGAGCTGGCCCCAAGAGCCATAACAGCGAAATGAATTTTGTTGCTTTCGGAAATTTCATCTTTCATAATCTATTTCCATTTAAAATCCAGACTTTACTATTCTATTTTTGCATCTTTCTTATTGAACGTATGGCAAATATATAAAAGTTTGAAACATGAATAAATGTAATTCCATTAAACTTTCAATTTACTATTTGGTGCAAAGTGGTATATAGTTACCTTATTTTTTTGTCACATATCTGGTAATGGCATTGTAAATTGTCTGTACACTATGTCCCCAACTGTGTGTATGCGCAAAGGCAATGCGGGCATTCTCCAGTTTTGGGTTGCCTGCTTCGTTTGCTGCTGCTTTCAGTGCTATTATCCATTCTTCTGTTGAAACAGCTAAATGAGTGTGTCCGGCAAAGATGCTACGCATGGTATGTGTGCTGGTAGCTACTATAGGTTTTCCCATGGCAAGGTATTCATCTATTTTCAGTGGGTAATTACCATCTGTTATAGAATTGAGTATCTGTGGATTGATGCAGATGTCAAAGTGCTGTATATATTTCGGCAGTTCTTCCACTTCCTTACGTCCTGTGAAGAATACATTCTTTAAATTGTGTAGCAGGTGCTTTTGGAAATGCTTGTCTTCAGGTCCGACGAAAACAAAACTGTAGCCGGGCAACTGCCTTGCGATATTGTATAGCAGTTCACTGTCCAGGCGGCTTTCGATGATAGCTCCCGTATAGCCGACTATTGGCGAGGGGATGTTTTGCATATCCGTCGGTTTGTCCCAATGCCGGGTAGCATCGTATAGTTCAAGATTGACACCGGTATTCAATACATATGTGTGCCGGTTCAGAGGTCGGAGCTGTTCTGCAAAGTAACTGGAATTTGCCAGTACGATATCTGACTGACGTACAAGCATTTCTTCGCAACGTGGTCCGTGCTTGCGCCAATAGGGAAAGCCGATAACATAGTCGCGCCGATAATAAATGCTGATTGCCGGGCAGATATATTCTTTGAGATGCAGGCTTCGGAAAAGGTCGGTATCAATCAAATGCGTATAGTCTTTGAAACCAAGAACATCGGCTTGTTGTACTATCCAGTTGCCAATCTTTTTGCAATTCCGGCGATTGAGACAGTTGAATAGCCATGTAGGAAGTTGTCCTACGGAGTGTATGATGAAGGGGCAGTCCAATACCCATAGATTTTCATTGATTTGCCGCAATGGAGCCGATTTGCTTTGGATGACTTCCAGCTGTCGATGGCCTGTAGGAGATAGAGGCCCTTTTCCTGCTGCAATGCGTAACCTTGTGGCAATATCCATGGGAGGATTGACATAGAGTACACGGTGCTTCTTTGCTATCTCGGATGCGGTGTTCTTGATGGTGCTTCCTATCTCGATGTCCCAGGATTGGAGGCTGGTGATGATGAAGTCTGCCATAGTTTTAGAGGTGTGGGTTTATGGTGTATGGATTTCATTGTAAATCTTCACATATTCTTCAGCTGTGCTTTTCCAAGAGAATTGTTTTACACGTTCTAGTCCGTAAGCAGATTGTTGCCGATAGAAATCATTGTTCTTTTCTAATTGCAGGATGGCGTCTGCAATTTCTGACGGCATTTGCGGATTGACAAGGATGGCGTCAGCTCCGGCCACTTCCGGCATTGCAGAGGTATTGCTGGTTATTACGGGAGTACCGCAAGCCATTGCTTCCAGCATTGGAATGCCGAAACTTTCCCTTAAAGAAGGATAAAGGAAAGCAAAAGCTGCACTATAGAGGGTTACCAAATCACGGTTGTCAATATATCCCGGATAGAATAAATGTACTTTTATATCTGTTATACCTTCTTGCTGGAGGAGTGCGTCAATATGTTCCTCTTTTAAGTCCGCAATGAGTAACGGGCGTTTTATTACAGATGCTTTCAGGTAAAGTGAATAGGCCTTCAGCGTGCGTGCCGCGTTTTTTTTGGGGTCTGTGTTCCCTAAAAAGAACAGAAAACCTTCCTGTGGGATATACTTTTGAATGATATTCTCGTCAATTGTTTCATTCTTACGGAAATGTGTATTATATCCATTATAGACAGCGGTTATCTGTCTATTAGGCAGGTGCAGTGCTTCGCGGATGCGTGTACATTCAAAATGTGAAACAGTGATGATTTTCTTGCATTTCTTTAAGATACGCGGAACAACCAATCGTCGGTAATGCCATCCCATTTCTTGATATAGCGAGGGATTTCGGTGTTGGCGTGGTTCCAAGTAAATAATATCATGCAATGTAAGTACCAGCGGTATGGGGCACCACAATGGAGCCGTATTTGAGGTACAATGCAATATATCTACTTTTAAGTGGCGTACAGCTCGTGGTAATGCAATCTGTTCCCATAGGGGATAGGTGGGGCAACGCAGTTCGATGATGTGGAGATTGTCTGATTCTTTGAGGCAGCAATCTTCACCGGGAGCAACAAGTACATAGTACTCATTGCCATCTTTCCGTTTCTGAAGTTCCCTTAAGACTTCAAGAACGACAAAATCCATTCCGTGTTTGTCGCGGCGGAAGATACGTTGGGCCTCGATTGCTATTTTCATTTATTCTTTTTTGTACTTTTGAAAATACGTCCGAAATGGCTGAAAATGGAAGCGAAAATCAGTATAGGCAATGCCCATACAGCGTGTTTGAAACGCTTGTTTATTTCACCTTCCGGTAAAGCCATTAAGAACGTAATTATGATGAGTAAAAGTAGTATGTACCATTTGAAGGATAAGGTCCAATCAAGTATTGTAATAATTATTGTAGCAGTTACTATGCATGCGATAAGCAGAAATCGTGAAGGTAGCAGCCATTGGAATAGTTTGTTACAGTAGTCCCATTTACCTTGCAGAAAAGCTAATGGTAAATGCTTTAGTGCTAAGAAGGTACTATTATATTGAGCTGATAACCAACGTTGGCGTTCACGACTATATCCTTCTGCATTTTCTTGCTTCTTACTATAGCAGATTATTTCCTGTATGTATTCAGTGTAAATATTTTCTTCAAGTAATCTTACCTCTACTGCCTTTGCTAGGTCAGAGCCTTTAAGAGCAGGAGCAATTCTATGGAACATTTCAAAGTCAAATGCCATACCTGAACCAAGCAATGCGGATGAGAATCCCAATTTTGTATGTCCTTTACGGAATATATTATTATTGATTTCTTCTCCTGCAGCAGATAGAATAGCTGTACTGGTCGTAAGGTTTTCTGTCATACGGTGTGCTTGTATGGAGTCACAACCTGAATAGTATGCATTGTTTAATAAGTGCAACGCATTAGGAACTACACGATTATCAGAATTGAAAATGACTATCATGTCATATTCATGAGGTGAGTATCGTTCCATAACTTGCTGTATAGCGTATACTTTAGTACAATATTCCTTATCTGGTACTACAATACTGACAGGCATTTGAAGGAGGGTTGTCAAGTCTTCTTCTGATAGCTGTGTTGCAGCTGCAGCGATATCATATTTATCCCGCGGATATGTTTGCGTGTCTAGAAAATAATTAATAGATTCTATTACTTCTTTACCGTTACGAAAGACATTAAACAACACTAAAAATTTATGCTGTTTTTTGGATTCTGGATAAGGATTTTTATACTTCATCAAAGATGCCAAAGAATAGATAAATAGATATGCTACCGGAATAAGAAACAAGAGGAATAGAATTGCATCTGTCATTTGCAATACATTGTTGTTCTCGTCCATCCACCAATCAGGATTGAATATTTGAAAAATCTCGTTCATATATTTAGTTTGTTTTTTTAGATAATCGTTGTTCTATTAAGGGCCCATTTAGTATAAAAGCAAAGAAAAAACCTATTAAACTGACACCTGGTTGAAATCCCATACCTCTTCCTACATATCCATTGAGAAATAAACCAAATAAACCACATAGCAGAGCAGCCAAAGTATTTCTTAATTGGGCATCCCGTATTCGAAACATAATGATGTAACAACACCTTAATATTATACATGCAAAAATTAGTATATATAAAACTAATCCATATGTACCACCTTGTGACCAAATATCTACATAGAAAGAATCAGGAGGAATTCTGTAATCAATGTATTGATCATTCTCCCATCTTGGGGTTGTGATATGGCCACCAATACCAGCTCCCATGGGGTGCTTTTTCAGATATTGGGCTATTATCTTTTGATTTTCTATACGAACATTAAAAGATGCATCCTCTGTAGGCTTAAAAGCTGTGCGCATACGACGTATCATTGAATAATTATCTCCAATGTTGGTAAAAGAAAAGAAGCAGAAGATTAGTCCACCTGCTATAATGGAACTTATAATGACTTTTATATTACGGCACAATAAACAGTATAACATAAGTCCTCCCAGAGGAATTATTATACTTCCTCGTGTGCCGGACATTAGCATGCCTAATCCGCCCATACATGCAATTAATAAATAGAAATAACGTAATACTTTGGAATAGGTATGTAAAAATAAAATGGAATAGATAATAGTAGTCATACCCATGATGGCTCCAAAGTTTCCTGCATCACTGAATAATGAAAAATATCTTACTCCGCTACGTAATAAATGCGTTCTCCAACTTCCTTCCATGAGCCAAGCTACTTCAGCAGGATCAAACCATCGGAATTTTTGCCACAATAATTTTAAAAAGACGATAATAGTAAATCCACCTAATATAATTAGTGCATATCGTAATTTCTTGGGACTGGTTAATAGTAATGATGACAAAATGTATAGAAGCGGGGTTGCCAAAAGCCAGCTACGTGAACTGGTAAATATTTTATTTAAATCAGTTCCCAAATTCGTTAATTGTAGAATGATGAAAATCATCCATATAAAGTAACCTATGGTTAGTGTATTGAAAATATCCTTTGCACGAATATCCGAATGTTCATTTGAAATCCTATTTAGAAGCATTGCCATTAGAGTATATATCAGGGCTATATCTAATATGATACTGATTCCATCAAAGCGCGTATAGCGATTAATTGCATCAAAAAAATAAGCAATAGTAGCATATACAACAAAGCTGACAATCGGGTATTTACAACTATAAACAAATAGAAGGATAATACTGGGAGATGCACAAATAATGGCTACAAATATCCATTTTTGAAACATTATTGAATATGCCAACCCACACAATCCTATTATTAGCAATAAGATTGTAAACGTCTTAGGGGAAGCTAGAGCTTCGCGACTTTGCGTGGACATTAATGACATATCTCTATTTTTATAGTTACTTTACAGCTGCACTTTTTGCAGTTAAACCTAATTGTGCTATCCGGCTAAAGAAGGAATGGACAGGAGTTTTAGGAGGTAATTCACCCGTGAACATTTCAACTACTTCACGATCTGCATTATTCAGATAGAGGAAGAGCGGTGTGCTATCCTTGGATACTTCTTTTAGAGGTTTCAATATGGCATCATCGTCACTACTCCATAAACGGCAGGCATTTGCTATTACTAGGTTAAGATCTGCTTGTTTCAGTACTGGCAAGGGAATACTAGAAGTTTTCATAGCAGGGTATTCTACTAAAATAATGTCAGGCTCTTTTTCTGCACTGTTAGGCTGCCAAAAATCAGATAGTTGACGAGCATTGACATATGAATAACCTTCATTGTCAAAATCTTCGCCATATCTTACAATGCGGACGCTCATTCCTTCTGTTTCCCAATATGCAGCAAAATATTTACTTAGGAATGATTTTCCTTCTCCCTTATTTACACTTATTATATTGATGACAGTAGAACGGTGTGGTTGTAGATAATTATTGAATTGTCTGCAACTGTATGCTGCTGCTAGTCTATTACAAGCTTTAAGGAAGCCACGGAATTTGAGATTGCTAGTTCCATTGAAAGCTGCAATTACATCCAGACCGCTAAGACGTTTGCTTCGTAGGGGATCTCGTAATGTTCGGTCTAATAATTCTATAAGTAAGAAATAAGTTATGATAAACGCCATACTTCCTATAAATGCTGCAATAACATAAAGTATTCGTCTGCGACCATTATCTGTAAGAGGATAAGATGGCTCAGCAACGATTTGCAGGTTGCTGGTGTTCATTTCTATATTTTTCAGCCTAAGGTTCGCGTCTGCTAAACCTTTGAGTTGTGTACGATAATTATCTTCAGCAATGCCAATGGAACGTTGTTTCCGATTTACTTGCGTACCAATTGGAGACATATGGCTGTATTGTTCAAAAATATCTTGCTGACGGCTCTTTAGAACTTTCAATTCTGCTTGAGCTTTAGTCTCGTTAACTAAAGCTTGCAGCCATTCACTTACCATACTATGAACAGAAACGCCTTCTTTAGATATACCATATTCATTCAAATTATCAGATATATGGTTTATCTTTTTTTCTGCTTTTTGGAGTTCTTGTTTACTCTTTTTTAATAGTATATTGTTATCTTGAATTTTATCAGAGACAAAAATCTCTTGTTCCATAATATTTTGGTTCAATCTACTGACATTCTCAAGCTCTTTAAGCAAATCACTGTTGTTTCGGATTATTTTAGCACGAATGTCCATTTCTTGTTCCAGCATTGAACGTAATTTAACAGCACTTTCGTAATTGCGTGTAGCTTCTTCTACCCGGTCATCCACGTTGTATCGCGTGCCTGCTAAGAATTTTGTTTCTTCGGGATAATTGATGACTTGCTCTTGAACACAATAGTCCATTAAACCATTCTCTTCTTCATTCAGAGCTGTTTTGGCTATACGAACTTGTTCCTGGAAATAGGCTATCACGTCTTGTGTCGATTTAAATCGTAATATCTCATATGCTTTTGTTAATTCGTCTATTAAAATAGATACAGTTTGCTGAGTTATGCCTGGATCTGAAGCTGTATAAGTAATGTTTAAGATATCACTGGTACCATCTCTTTTAACATCAATCTCGTCAAGAGCAGTAGCACTATAAAAGGGTACTGGACGGTTGAACATAGCATATACGAAATTATCACTATTCTCTTTTCGATAATTAGTTAAGTTTTCAGCGGTTTTCACCACGTCTTTTCTGTCAACTAAAGTTAGTACTTCTTTGGGCGTTTGCTGCAATAGTTGACGGTAGTTTTTTGCTTGGATATATCGGGTATCCTTCCATTCTTCGCCATATGTTAATGCATTTGCAAGAAGACGAACTGATACTTTTTCCAGAGTTCCTCTTGATTTGGCAATGCCTACTAAATTGTCAAAAGTGCTATTAATAGATATTAGATTTGCAGAACTTCCATCAAGAGAGGTGGAATTTGTAACACCGGCATATAAACTTCCCTCAACAGTATAGCTAAAAGGAAGAAATTGTGTGAAATAAATTACAATACCTGTGATAATAAGGGTACCCCACAGTAGCCAATATCGGATACGATAAATGAAATTTGCTATAAATTGTGCTATATCCATATTATTACAATTTATCCTTGATAATTTTTACATTAGTAAGCATCTCTAATAAAATAATAGAATTGTGTAGAGCTACCCGAGCTTGTTCATAGGCAGTTACAGCTCCCGAACGTCGAGAACGTTCCATGGAAAGGTCTGTAATATCCATTGTCCCGTTTATGAAATTATATTCACATATTTTCATTTGTGCATTATACAAAGCCGCTGTTTCTGCTTTAGCTTTTATTGTTGCAAGCTGTTCCGTCACAGCGTTATATGCTTCCAATACACGTAAACGGCGTTCTTCCATTACTTCCTCTTGTGAATACTGTAGTTGTTCTATTTGATAACGATAATTTTTTAGTTTAGTTGGCCGATTGAATATGTCACCTAAACTTACGCCGATACTAGCACCTACATTGAAATTGTGCTGGGCACTTGACATGGTAGTTTGATACATAGGAGTAAATTCATCACTAGCATTACCTATAATGTTATATCGTCCATAAGAATAGTTACCATTTAATCGAATATAATTTAGCCAATCCCGTTTTTGAAGACGATATTCATTTTTGACTTGTTCTACTTGTGACTGAGCTCTTTTTACAGTAGCGTTCTCTATTACTGCATCAAGAAAGACTGATAATGGTGGAAGTTCCAGCCTTTCAAGTTCTGTCAATGTCTTAGGAGCAGTAGATTCCAATGTATTAACTTCGAACTTCTCGTCTTCCATCTTCAACCTCTCCAACGCCTTTATCCGTTCCTCCCGTGTCAACTCCTGCTGCGCAGCCACAGACAAAGGTACCCCCAACAATCCTAAAAGGATTACACTGTAAATGATGGACTTGATATATCTTTTTATCATCTCTAAAGCCATATAATTCCTATTATCTTTTTTTATACATTCTCTTTTTGCACAAACGCTGTCAGCGTCTTGCACAGTATCTTCATGTCCAGCCAGAATGAAAATTCTTGGGCGTACTTAATGTCCAGTTGCTTTCGCTCTTCGGCCGACATCTTCCCGGCGCCGCCTCGTTTCTCCACTTGCCACAGTCCCGTCAGTCCGGCGGGAGCCATGAAACGCTCGATATACGCGTCGCTGGTCAGCAGCTCGGCCTCGTAGAGGGGGAGCGGGCGGTTGCCCACGATGCTCATGTCCCCTTTGAGGACGTTGAACAGCTGCGGCAGTTCGTCAATGCTGTACTTGCGGATGAAACGGCCTACGCGGGTGACACGGGGATCGTTCTCTATCTTGACAAACGTATTCTGTTTTTCTTGGGCCTTCTTTTTAAGGAAATCTTCTTCAGAGATGACAAAATCGTCCGAAATCAGCAGGGTAGCCTCTTCTTCGGAAGTGCCGGTCAGGTCGTCGAAGCGGATATCGGGCTGCTCGTCCGTAAGCTCTTCCTCTATCTTATATTGGTTGAGGGCGTTCAGCTCTTTCAGGCGCTTGTCGGCATTGGTGTACATGGAGCGGAACTTCAGGAAGTTGAATATCTGGTAGTTGCTGCCCACACGCTGGGACTTGTAAATCACTCTTCCCTTGCTTTCCACGCGGATGGCTATGGCTGTCGCGATGAGTATGGGAGACAGCACAATCAGTACGGCAACGGCAAAAAGGATGTCGAATATGCGCTTCCACATAGGCAGGTGGAAGGTGTTGAATATCTTACGGTGTGACTGGCTGAATTCCTGCAACTTATGCTCCTTGCGCAGTTGGAGGAATTTTGTCATTTGCTGGAGGCTCTCTTCGCTGGCCATGGGGGAAAGGGTGTTGTTGACACCTGCCTGCAGATAGAGCTTGCGGTGTTCCTTCTGCAGTCCTTCGGTGATGAGGATGATGTAGACACGGGGGAAGCGCTTGTGCAGGAAAGTGATATTCTGGCTGTCCTTTTGAGGGGTGCTTTCTTCGTAAAGAATGGATGTGTTGTACCGTTCGCGGATACCGTCGATGACTTTCGCCGCTTTGTTGCAGGATGAAACAGCCATGAACATGCCTCCCGCAATTTTGCTCAAGTGGTCGATGGTGACGCGATTGCTACCTATGTAGATATAATATAACATATCCATTGATTTTGTTGTTTAGAGGAATTTCTTGATGCGGGCTTTCAGTTCCATAGGATTGAAAGGTTTCAGTATGAAATCCTCGGCTCCGGCTTCGAGCAGGTTGATGCGCTCGGTGGTACTTTCCTCACTGGAAAGCATCACAACCGGAATGTCCTTGAAAAGTGAATTGCCTTTCAGATATGCCAGGAATTCACTGCCGGTCATCTTGGGCATGCGTATGTCCGAAATGATGAGAGCGGGCTCGTTCCCTTCATTCAGCCATTCTATGGCCCTGACGGGATCTTCGAAATAAACCAGCTCATTCTCTTTCCCTAAATAGACCGAGAGTACCTTGCCTATGGCAGGTTTGTCATCTACAAATAATATTTGTTTCATTGTTTATGATAGTTGTTTGCTATATTTATCTATATACATTTTCTTCTACCGGGTGTTCGTACCATTCCGTATACTGGGTTCTGTCTTGGGCCCAATAGATGAATTCCGGATATGCGCTTGCCTCGGGGATATCAGTACGTGACACATTGATGGTTTCTTTGGGATAGCGGAAGCCATACGGCACGCAGATTGCCCACGTGTTGTTGCCTGCCAAGTCAAGATTCTCTTGCTGTATGGTTCCGGCGGCAGTGGCGCCATATCCCCAAAATTCGTAAAGATGGACTTCCATGCGTTGTTCCATGCTTTTATATTGATAACAGATGAAGAAGTCCAGATTGTCTTTTGAGAATAGGGGCTCTGTCCGAGTTTGGTCTGTCAGTTCAATAATGACTTCATAAGTATACTCTTTGGCGGTTACTCCAATGCCGGTGTTTACCATCTCACCCGGTTCGACTCCAAATACATTGTGTACTTCGCCTGCAATGGGGATTACGACACTCGGATCGGAATCTTCCATATAAGTAACGTTATTGTACCTGAATTTGTTGTACGAGCTGTTGAATGACTCCTGGAAACGCGAATCGTCGCCTCCGGTCTTGACTTCCCGGATATCGGATTTATTGATTCCGGTAATCCGGAGCCCTACGCCCAACGGCTTGCTTGCTCCTGCTGCAGCAAGGGTCACGTCGAGCTGTATGCGCTTGATGTGGTTCGTCTTTTTCTCGCGGTGATAGTAGGTCTCCACGTCCAAGACCACGTCGTTGAAGTCATAGTCGCCTACCAACGGGAAGTTGTCTTCGAATACGTACGTATAGGAGACCGGGTCTGTAGGGGTTTCTGAGCCGGACTCGTCCGGAGTATTGCCTTCGCCCGTACAGTCTCCGGCAGGAATGGTGATGGGGGATTCTCCCCATTTGGATATGGTTCCTTCAGTGTTCTTGATGGCATCAAGGAATTTAGCTTTCCACCAGATGTCCTCGGTGATATCATCGTCAATCTCTTTCACTTCATAATGAATGTTTCCCTGGCTGGAAAAATTCCCTATATCTTCAATTTTATTGATTTTTACCAGTGCATATTCATTGTTTGGGCCCATAAATTGTGCTTGTGACAATTCGGCTTCATCCAGTACGGTTATCATGGAGTTGTCACCCATTGTGACATGGGTGTTGTAATTATTGCTTTTATCTCCAAAATCTTCTATTTCTGCAGAGGAGTTGTCTCCCATGTTCAGTGTGCCGACAAATTCTTCCGCATATAGATA
This sequence comes from Bacteroides sp. D20, assembly GCF_003436255.1. Classification (NCBI taxonomy): domain Bacteria; kingdom Pseudomonadati; phylum Bacteroidota; class Bacteroidia; order Bacteroidales; family Bacteroidaceae; genus Bacteroides; species Bacteroides sp. D20. The sequence goes on from NZ_QSOO01000005.1 coordinate 59,618, forward strand.
GCATCCGTTGTCTATAGTGATGTTGCTGTCGGTTTCTCCGATATAGGCTTTGCCCTGGTTGATGAATTTGCATCCGCTGTCGAAATTCATTTCATCGACACGAACGGTTCCGCAATTATAGAATGCTCCTCCCCGGCTGACATGGAAATCGTCTATTTCCATGATACCGGCATTGTAGTTGTAGCTGCCTCCGGATGCATTGGTCAATTCGATGTCGTTCCCTTTGATGGTTCCACCCGCGTAGACGATAAACCGGCTGGATTGCACTAAAGTGAAGGTGTGCTCGTCCGGTATCACGATTTCCCCTCCGTCAATCACATAGAATTCGAAGCCTCGTTCAACGGTCATGTTGTTTCCATTGGGTTCCCAGCTGCCTTCAATGATGATGATGGCCGGATTGTCACTTCCCATGCCGTCCTTGCTGATTTTATTCCTATATATATTGTCTTTGGAGATTTTGTAGGCTTTTCCGTTTTGAAAATCGGTATTCGGCCTTATTTCTTCGGCACTTGATAGCATTGCAGTGATTTCCGCCTCGGACTTTTCCGGTGAATAGGTCTCGATGCTGACACTGCGTGTCCATGCGGCACGTGTAGTTGCAGGGGAACTGCCGAAAGCGGCGTGGAGCTGACCGTTTTGGATGGATACGTATTTTACTATGTTGCGGCTGTGTGCATCGGTGCGGCACACAAAAGCGCTCGTCAGCACAGAAGGGCAGTCCATGACGGTAGTAAATACTGTTGTATTATTGGCGGTGCCTTCTGCCAGCAGTTTGGCAGATGACCGGCTGATTAAGGGGTTCTTGTCGTAAATACGTATGGTATAGTCGATGCCGGTATCTTCGGATACAGAAACATTGACCCGGACCTGCTGAGTCATTTTCCAATCCATAGCCGGATCTATGTTCTTGACCGGAAACCTATCCTGATAGGCTGCTTTCACTTTTTCGGGGTTAAAAACATCGTCTTTACAACCCTGCAGCAGTATGCCTACTGTAAGAATAACAAGCGGCAGAAAGCGTTTGTATAGGGTATTTTCTCCCATATTTTACATTTGTTTTGCTTGATTGTAAGCAAAAGTACGTTTATTTAAACTAATAAGCTTTATTAATGGGGGATAAAAGCGTGTTAGTTAACGCTTTTTAACAATTTTGCATGGATAGATAATGCAAGTTTGTCTTGAAAATTATCAATATTACTAAATGCCCTCTGTATTGCCGCTTTACTAAATCTTGGTGATTTCTCCTGCCAGGTCGGAATTCATGCGGTGGCGGATTTCGGCTTGGTTCAGTCCATGCCCCAGGAGGAACATGAGTTTGGTGACGGCACATTCGGGGGTACTGTCATAGCCGCTGATGACACCTGCCTGGAGAAGTTGCAGACCGGTTTCGTAACGTCCCATCTCGACGGCGCCACTTTGGCATTGGGTGATGTTGACGATGACAATGCCACGTTCGCTGGCTTCTTTCAGCTGGCGGATGAACCATTCTTTCTGGGGGGCATTGCCGGAACCGAAGGTCTTGAGGACAACAGCTTTCAGGCCGGGAACATGGAGCACGGAGTTGATGATGCTTTCCTGGATGCCGGGAAAGAGGGTGAGCACTACGACATTGGTGTCGAAAAGGTAGTGCGGCTTCATGGGGCGTGACGGGTCGGGACGGTGGATGAGGTGCTCGTTATAACGGATATGGATGCCTGCCTTTGCCAGTGCGGGATAGTTGAAGGAGCGGAAAGCATTGAAATTCTCGGCATTGATTTTGGTGGTACGGTTGCCCCGCATCAGCTCGTTCTCGAAGAAGATGCACACTTCAGGGACGATAGGAGTACCGTCCGGATGCTTGGCGGCGGCTATTTCAATGGCGGTGATGAGGTTCTCTTTCCCGTCGGTGCGCAGGGTGCCGATGGGAAGCTGGGAACCGGTGAGGATGACCGGCTTGGAAAGGTTCTCGAGCATGAAACTGAGGGCGGAGGCTGTATAGGCCATCGTATCGGTACCGTGCAGGATGACGAAGCCGTCGAAATTGTCGTAGTTGTAGTTGATGATTTTTACAATCTTTGCCCAGAGGGAAGGCTCCATGTCGGAAGAGTCGATCGGTGGGTCGAACTGATAGGAAGAGATGCGGTAGTTGAAGCGCTTCAGTTCGGGAACATGCTGTAGCAGTTGGTCGAAGTTGAAGTTCTCAAGCGCACCGGTCTCGGGATTTTCTATCATTCCGATAGTTCCGCCAGTGTAAATCAATAGTACGGAAGGGCAATCGACTTTCATGATATTCGTATTAGAGCTTTTTTCGGGTACAAAGATAGTGAAATATGAGATGGGGAGAAAATAAAAGAGACAAGTCTTTGCAGATTTTGTCTCTTTTATTTTTTCATTGCGAAAAATATATTGTATGAAATTTGAATAAGCTCACTGTTTCAAATCTTCCTTCAACTGCCTGATAGCCTTTTCCGCATCTCCTTCCTTCTCGTTGAGCAGCGTGACGAAGCGGCTGCCGATGATGGCACCGGATGAGTGGGCGCAAGCGGCATCGAATGTCTGCTTGTTGCTGATGCCGAAGCCTACCATGCGTGGATTGCGCAGGTTCATATCCTCTATCTTCTTGAAGTAGGCTTGCTTCCGGGTGTCGAAGTCTTTCTGGGCACCGGTGGTAGCGGCACTGGACACCAGATAGATGAAGCCGTCGGTGTGGGCGTCTATTTCGCGGACGCGGGCTTCGCTGGTTTCGGGGGTAATGAGCATGATGACACGGATGTCATACTTCGAGGCGATGGCTTTGTAACTCTCTTCGTAATCGCGGAAAGGGAGGTCGGGAATGATGACGCCATCGATGCCGCATTCCACGCACTTCTGGCAGAAGGCTTCGAAGCCGAACTGCATGATGGGATTGAGGTATCCCATAAGGACAAGCGGGATGCGGACATCGCGACGGATGTCGCGCAATTGTTCGAAAAGCAGACGGAGGGACATGCCGTTATGCAGGGCGCGGGTGGCGGCATTCTGGATGACAATGCCGTCGGCCATGGGGTCACTGAACGGAATTCCGATTTCAATCATGCTGACTCCGTTTCTTTCGAGGGCACGGATAACGTCGGCTGTACCGTCGAGGTTGGGACAGCCTGCACAAAAGTAAATGGACAGCAGATTCTTGGGGCTGTCCTGGAAAAGTTGGTTAATGCGGTTCAACATACTATTTTTATTTACTATTTTACAATTTACTATTTACTATTTACTATTTGGCTGCGCAATAACGCTGCATGGTACTATTTACTATTTTACAATTTACTATTTACTATTTGCCATGCGGCGTACATTGCGCAGCCAAATAGTAAATAGTAAATCGTCAAATCGTACCTCCCTTCAGTTCTTTCAGGAAGTTTGCGATGCGTTCCACATCCTTTATTCCCGGTGCCGTTTCGAAGCGGCTGTTGATGTCGATACCTGCGAAATAGGGATGGCGGAACTCCCGGAGGGCTTTTACGCTGTAGGGGTTGATACCACCGCTGAGCAGGAACGGGGTGGGTCCGTTGTAGCGGTGCAGGAGGTTCCAGTCGAACTGGTTGCCGGAACCGCCGTACTGCGGGGTCTTGGTGTCGAAGAGGTAATAGTCGCACAGACCATTGTAGGCAGAAACGGAAAGCAGGTCCTTGGGCAGCAAGATGGAGAAAGCCTTGATGAGGTGCAGGCCTGCATTGTGCAGGGAACGGCAGTACTCGGGAGCCTCATTGCCATGCAGCTGGATGTAGTCCAGGCTGAAACGGTCGGTATACATCAGGATGTTTTCCTTACTTTCGTTGACAAAGACGCCGACACGCTTGGCGCAGGCTGGCAGATACCCGGGCATTTGGCACAGACAACGGGGAGATTTGGGGTAGAAGATAAAACCAATCATATCTACACCTTGCAGTTCTACATTGCGGATGTTTTCTGCTTCGGTCATTCCGCATACTTTGATGAGAGGAGACATTTTATTTACGATTTACAATTTACGATTTACAATTTGGCTGCGCGATGTAACGCTGTATGAGAGACTTTTGTATTTACAATTATCAACTTTCAACTTTTAATTATCAATTAAGAGACTGTCTTGGATGAACTCTTTCAGGGTTTCGCCCGGATTGGCTGTTTTCATGAAGGTTTCGCCGATGAGGAAACCGCGGAAGCCGGCGGCACGCAGGCGGCAGATGGTTTCGGGGTCGGAGATGCCGCTTTCGGAGACAAGGAGCGGGGATGCCGGTCCGTGGGTGGCTTCGCGCAGTTGCCGGGCTATCCGGAAGGAGTTCTCCACATCGGTGACGAAAGAGCCGAGGTTGCGGTTGTTGACACCCACCATGTCGACCTCCTTATTTATATAGGAGAGTTCCGAAGGGCTGTGGATTTCGAGCAATACCTCCAGCCCGAGTTCGTGGGCTTGGGCGGTGAGGGTGCTACACTGCTCCGGACTGAGGCAGGCGGCAATGAGCAATACGGCGTCGGCACCTACGATGCAGGCTTGCAGAAGCTGGTACTCGTCGATGATGAAGTCTTTGCGCAGGATGGGGATGCGGACGAGCGGACGGGCCGTGCGGATGTCGCGCAGCGTACCGCCGAAGAACCTCTCATCCGTCAGGATGGAGAGGGCGGCGGCGCCGGCGGCTTCGTAGGAGGCGGGTATTTCCTCTGCCCGGGCAGCCTCGTTTATCCAGCCTTTGGAGGGTGAACGGCGTTTGAACTCGGAGATGATTCCTGTAGAAGAAGCGGCAAGGGCCTGCTTCATGCTGCGGCGGTGGGCCGCATTCTCCCGGATGATGACTCCGGCCTGCTCCTGCAACTGTTCCGGAGAGACGGTCTGCTTTTGCAGTTCAATCTCTGTTTGCTTATGGGCGATGATTTCGGACAGTATATCTTTCATTGCTTCATTTATTAATCTCGATAAATTTTTTCAGTGTCGCCAGCGCCCGTCCGCTATCCAGTGATTCGCGTGCGATGGCGATGCACTCTTCAATCTCTTTCTGCGGCTCCATCACCTGGATGGCAAAGGCGGCGTTGACAATGACGCATTGCGTTTGTGCAGGTGTGGCATGCCCCGTAAGGATATTGTCGAAGATGCGGGCGGCATCTTCCTTGCATGCGCCGCCGAAGAGTTCTTCGGGACGGGCATCCTTGAAGCCGAGAGCCTGCGGACGGTAGATGCGCTCGTAGTTGCGGGTCATCACCTTGAACTCGTCCGTCAGGGAGATTTCGTCGTAGCTGTCGAGGCTGTTGACCACGGCAAAGTCAATGCCGAGCTTATAGAATACGTTGGTGTATAGGCGCATCTGCGAGAGGTCTGCCACACCGAGCAGCTGATATGCCGGACAGCATGGATTCACCAACGGGCCGAGCAGATTGAACAAGGTGCGCACTCCCAACGTCTTGCGTACGGGACCGACAAACTTCATCGCCGGATTGAAAAGCTGGGCATGAAGGTAAGCGATGTTGCACTCCTCCATGCTGCGTTTCAGCGTGTCGGGGTTGTTGGTGAAGCGTACGCCGTGCTGCTCGATGACATTGCTGGCTCCGCTCACGGAAGTGGCTCCGTAGTTGCCGTGCTTGGCAACCTTGTAGCCGGCTCCCGCCACCACGAAGCAAGCGCAGGTGGAGATGTTGAAGGTGTTCTTTCCGTCGCCGCCCGTACCTACAATGTCGATGGGGCGATAGGGGGCGAAGTCGATGGGAAGGCGTGTCTCCATCAGTGCTTCGCGGAAACCGATAAGCTCGTCCACAGTGATGCTCCGCATCTGGAAGGCAGTGAGCAAGGCTGCTATCTGCGCCTCAGGATACATTTCCTTGGTGATGTTGAGGAGGATTTGTTTGGTCTCCTCCGACGTAAGCTCTTCGTGATTGAAGAGACGGGTGAGTATTGCTTTCATCTTTTTATTTACGATTTGACGATTTACGATTTGACGATTGAATTTACTCTTTTTCTGAAGTGCCTCATTTGAAAAGCCAGTTTTTTACGATTGTTTTTCCGTCGGGTGTCAGTACCGATTCAGGATGGAACTGGATGCCGTGTATGTCATACTCCCGATGTTTCAGCGCCATGATTTGTCCTTCGGGGCTGATGGCGGTAATGGCCAGCGCTTCGGGAAAGTCCTTCGTATCCACTACCCAGGAGTGGTATCGTCCGACGGGAATCCTATTGGGTAAACCGCAGAAGATATAGTCTTCTTCGAGAGAAATACCTTCATAATCCTTTCCCCCCAATCCTTCATCACTAATCCCTAATCCTTCCTCCCTCGTCCCTAATCCCTCACTCCTAATCCTTATCTCCGTCTGTACCCCATGGAATACCTCTTTCAGATTGACCAGCTTTCCGCCAAACACTTGTCCGATGGCTTGTTCGCCCAGACAGACACCGAGTATGGGTTTCCGTCCGGCATAGGTGCGGATGACATCCAGCAGCAGTCCGGCTTCCTCGGGGACACCGGGGCCGGGTGAGAGGATGATTTTATCGTATGGCTCCAATTCTTCGAGCCGGAATTTATCGTTGCGCAGCACATCCGTTTCTGCGCCAAGCTCTTTCACCAGATGGGCAAGGTTGTAGGTGAAGGAGTCGTAATTGTCTATGATAACTGTTTTCATCTTTTGTATTTACAATCTATTTTATTTACTATTTGACGATTTACGATGTACGATTGAAGTTACTTTATTTACGATGTACGATTTGGCTACGCAATGTACGCCGCATGGCAAATCGTACATCGTAAATCGTCAAATCGTACATAAACTCACATTTTTTCTGCCATCTCAATCGCCTTTTTCAGTGCGCCGAGCTTGTTGTTCACCTCTTGCAGTTCGTACTCGTCGTTGCTCTTGGCTACGATGCCGCCGCCTGCCTGGAACCAGAGGACACCGTTGCGGCTGACAAAAGTACGAATCGTAATTGCCTGGTTCAGCGAGCCGTTCAGTCCGATGAAACCGATGCAGCCGCCGTAGGCTCCACGGTTGTGCGGTTCCAGCTGGCTGATGAGCTGCATGGCGCGTACTTTCGGGGCGCCGCTCAGGGTACCGGCAGGAAAGGTGTCGATGAAGGCCTTGACGGGGTCGGCCTCTTCGCGGAGCGTTCCGCTGACACGGCTGACGAGGTGGATGACATGGCTGTAATACTGCGTCTCCTTATAGAAGTCCACCTTTACATCGTGGCAGTTGCGGGAGAGGTCGTTGCGGGCAAGGTCCACAAGCATCACGTGTTCGGCGTTCTCTTTGGGGTCGTCGTGCAGGTACCGGGCATTGAGGGCGTCCTGCTCTGCATCGCCGGTGCGCTTCGTGGTTCCGGCAATGGGGTCGATATAGGCATGGCGGCCTTCGATGCGGCAATGGGTTTCGGGAGACGAGCCGAAAATGCGGAAGCCTCCGAAGTCGAAATAGAACAGATAGGGAGAAGGGTTGATGCTGCGCAGGGCACGGTAGAGCTTGAAGTCATCGCCCGTGAAACGCTGCTCGAACCGGCGGGAGAGGACTATCTGGAAAACGTCGCCGCGCAGACAGTGGGCGATGCCGCGGCGGATATTCGCCTTGTGCTCCTCGTCTGTAAGCGGAGAGGTGGTGGGGCCGACGGCGCGGAAATCATAGGCGGTGTAGTTGCGGTTATGGATGGCCTTCTGCACCTGGTCCAGTTCGCTGGTCTCGCCGGGCGCCAGCATCTCGAGGAGCAGCATCTCATTCTTGAAGTCGTTGAAGACGATGAGGTACTTATATAATATGTACAGCATGTCCGGCGCATCGTTGGTAGCTTCGCGGCTGTCCTTCACGGGGATATTCTCGAAGTAGCGGACAGCATTGAAGGAGGTGTATCCGTAGAGTCCGCAGTAATTGCTGTATTCGCCCTCCACGCGGAAGCGGGCGCGGAAATCGTTCAAGGCATTCTCCACGCGGTATGCATCGGTTATGGGATGCTCTTCGCGGCTGTCGTCCGGCAGGCGGAAGATAACCGTGCCGTGGTCTATGCTGACACTTGCCAGCGGACACAGAGCGATGAACGAGCGGTTGTTCTCACTGCCATGATAGTCGGAACTCTCCATAAGTGCGCTCTGCGGAAAGATGTCGCGCACCTTCAGATACGTGCTCACCGGCGTATGCAAGTCACCGAGCATGGTGCAGCTGATTGTTTTATAATCATATTGTTTCATTGTATCTTGTATTTTATTTCATTGCATCTCGTATTTTCAAATAGCTCATCACTTATCACTTATAACTCATCACTCAAATACGTCTCTATATCCTTATCCCCCCGTCCCGACACCGTCAGCACCACCACGTCCGTCGGCTTGAACCTCATCTTCTCCAGCGCACCCAGTGCGTGGGCACTTTCCAATGCGGGGATGATGCCTTCGAGCCGGGTCAGTTCGTAGGCGGCGCGGATGGCTTCGTCGTCGTTGACGGCGAGGACGATGGCACGCTTCTGCTTGGCAAGGTTGGCGTGCATGGGGCCGATGCCCGGATAGTCCAGTCCGGCAGAGATGGAATAGGGCTCTTCTATCTGTCCGTCCTCGTTCTGGATGACGTAGGTGCGCGAGCCGTGGATGATGCCCATCTTGCCGAGGGCGATGGTGGCGGCTGTCATTCCCGTTTCAATGCCTTTTCCGCCGGCTTCGGCGAGGACGATTTGCACGTGCGGGTCGTTGACGTAGTGATAGATGGTGCCGGCTGCATTGCTTCCTCCACCTACGCAGGCGATGAGGTAGTCGGGGCATTCGCGTCCCTCGTGTTCAAGGAGCTGCTTCCTGATTTCTTCGCTGATGACGGACTGCAGGCGTGCCACCATGTCGGGGTACGGATGCGGGCCGACGGTGGAACCTATCACGTAGTAGGTGTCCGAGGGATGACAGCACCAGTCGCGGATGGCTTCGTTGGTGGCGTCCTTCAACGTCATATTGCCACTGGTGACGGGAACGACGGTGGCGCCGAGCATCTTCATCTTCTCCACATTGACGCGCTGGCGCTCTACGTCGGTCTTACCCATGTAGACGATGCATTCCATGTTCATCAAGGCGCAGACGGTGGCTGTGGCCACACCGTGCTGTCCGGCTCCGGTTTCGGCGATGATGCGGCGCTTGCCCATGCGGCGTGCCAGCAATACCTGCCCGATGCTGTTGTTGATTTTGTGGGCACCGGTGTGGTTCAGGTCTTCACGCTTGAGGTAAATCCGGCAACCGTACTTCTCGGACAAGCGGTGTGCCAAGTAGAGTGGGGAAGGGCGTCCCACGTAGTCGCGCAGCAACTGGTCGTATTCACGCTTGAAGTCCTCACTTTGCAGCACCTTGAGGTAGGTGTTCTGCAACTCTTCTACACATTTGTGGAGGATTTCGGGAACGTATGCCCCGCCGAACTCTCCGTAATAACCTTCTTTGTCAACTAAGAAATTCATCATGTTATTTACTATTTGACGATTTACTATTTACTATTTCAGAAATCAAAACGCATTATTGCTTAAACGAAAAAAGCCCCGTCGCTTGGTGCGACAGGGCTCTTTTTGTTTTTTACTATATATTACATATATACATACGAGCGCTGCTCCCTTACGACTGTCGGAGTTGTAACGGGTGCCACCACCAATATGTATTTACTAACATTGTTTTCATTGACTTTTTTTGTTTTATCGAGGGCAAAGACAGTGCAAACCGAATGTATAATAAAATGAACTTGTTCATTTTTTATGCTGAGGTGCAGCCTGTCTTCGTTTTCGCGACAAATATAAGCACTTTGTTTTAACTGCCAAAATAAATATGACTTTTTTTCCGGATTAAAACATTTTTCTTGAAATATTGTTCTTATAGGTGTAGTAAAAACGAATATTCATTCAAAAAAAGAAAGGAACAAACTATGAATAGAAAACATTTAGTTGCCATAGGCGTGTTTATTGCTGTACTGTTGTTATTATACTGGCTCTTTGTGGCCGAAGATATGAATGCCTGGCTGAATGTAAACTGATTTTTCGGGATTTTCGTGTGGAGTTATTCGGATAAAGATGTATCTTCGCAAAAAACATAGACTCATGAAAGGATTAAGTTATTCATTTTTGCGCGCGATATGTGCGCTGGTTATCGGTTTGGTGCTGGTGATGTTTCCCGACCAGGCCGGTGATTACTTGGTGATTACGATAGGCGTCATCTTTCTGGTGCCTTCGCTTATCAGCATCATAGGCTACTTTGCACAGAGCACGGAGATGCGCCGCCGTTTCCCTATCGAGGGAGTAGGCAGTCTGTTGTTTGGTTTGTGGCTGATTATCATGCCCGGTTTCTTTGCCGACCTGCTGACATTTGTATTGGGATTTATCCTGGTGATGGGAGGAGTGCAACAGATTGCCTCGCTTTCTGCTGCCCGTCGCTGGATGCCGGTGCCGTATGGCTTTTATGCGGTGCCTGTATTGATTCTGATTGCCGGACTGGTGGCGCTGTTTAATCCTACGGGAGTACGCTCCACGGCATTTATCATTATCGGCATCAGCAGTCTGGTCTATGCGGCTTCGGAACTGCTGAACTGGTTCAAGTTTACGCGTCGCCGTCCCAAAGCACCGGGTACAAAGGACTCCTCTTCAAGAGAAATCAATAACATTGAAGATGCTGAAATCGTAGAATAAAAAAACAGACCATGCGTTGGTTGTAAACAGATGGTCTGTTTGCCCTGAACGCATGGTCTGTTGGCATTGAATAGATGGCCTGTTTCAATCAAGCGGACCATCTGTTCTTTTTATTCTTGCAGCCACTTGTTTATCAGTGAAATGGCTTCTCGTTTTTGAGCGTCGGGCAGTGTGCCGATGCGTGCCCGATGGCTTCCGCCGGGCTCTACGAATACATGGATGTTTTTCTTTCCTTTCAGCCAGGTCACTCCGGCAGCCGTCCACGGGTCGTTCTGTCCGTAGATGAATATCATTTTCGGGTCATTCTCTTTCAGGAACTTCGTGATTTTCTTGCTTAGGGTCTTGTCGAAGGGCATGTCTTTCAGCTCTTCGGGAAGCATCAGGCGATGCAGGTAACCCTTGCTCGATTGGATGGAAAGATACTTCTTGAAAGGCTTCGTATCGTAGCCATAATAGCCCAGCTCGCGGGCGGCCTGTACGAAGAACGAGGCTGTGGGACTGTCGGCAATGAAGTAGTCGGGATTACTGATGTCGAGCAGATGGGCAAATATCTCATCGTCCGAGGCCGTGGTTGCGGGAATGCTGCTGACGGGAGTTCCCCACTGCCAAAGGGCAAAAGAATACTCCAGCACGCAATAGTCGTATATCTCTTCAACGGGCGCACGGAACTTGAGTCCTTTTTCATCGCAATATTTCTCAAAGCGGGGGAGCAGTGCGGCTTTCCGTTTCAACACTTCCAACTGGAAGTCCTCAATCCGTTTGCGGTCCTCCGGAGTAGACACTTTCCTGAGGAAAGGCTCGTGGCGTCCGTCTTCCACCCCGTAGCAGAGCGGAGCTACATAAGGCACGGAAATATCCACGTCGTCCGGATAGAACGTGCGGTAGAGCAGGGTAGTCTGTCCGCCCTTGCTGATGCCGGTCGCAATCCATTTGCCGGGATAGATGCTTTTAAAGGCGTTGCGGACGGCGTGCAGGTCGTCGGCAGAATTCTCGGCGGTGAGGTATTGCCAGTCTTTAGGCTCAGGGGTGGATTCCAGGAAATAACGGTATTCCACAAAAATCATGTTGGCATCGAGCAGCTCTGAAAGTTCCTCGCGATACTTGGGATTGAGGGCATAGGCGGCTCCATAGCCTTCGGTTACAATCACCGTGGGACGGTCGAAGCCGACGTGGGAGACAATCACGCGCTGGCGGAAACTGCCCTTTTCGGGATGACGGTGGTCCAACGGCTGGGTAAAATAGGTTACATACTTCTCGGAGAACCGGGTGGACTCCAACGGACGGGTTTCCGTAATGGCGGAAATCCGACCCAGTTTTTGCTGCAGATCGGTTTGTGCCGGGGCAGCAGCCGAAACGAACAGCAAGGCAAACAGCAGGAACGCTGCATAGCAGTTACGTAAATTCTTCATGATGACAGGATTGTTTTATCTGACGGGCAAAGATAGGTTATTTCCCGCTTACCGCCAACAGTTGGCATGGACGAAAAAAGAGAGAGAACTGCCTCGCGGCACCTCTCCCCCCTGCAAACTTAAAACAACCAACAAAAGAATGAGATAGGGATTAAGGATTCATCCTTCATCCTTCATTTTTCATCTTATAAACAGTAACTCGCGATATTTAGGCAACGTCCACATCTGATTGTCGACGATGAGTTCCAGCTTGTCGATGTGGTAACGGATTTCCTCCATCATCGGTACGATGTTGTCGTGGTAGGCGATGGCTTTTTCACGTTCACTCTCAATTTTGTTGGCCACTTTGCGCGCCTCGATCATGGCATCCACATGCTCCTTGATGAAGGCGGTACGGTCGGCAATCTCTTCGATGAGTTCCAGATTCTTGGCAGACAGTTTTGCAGCCTTCTCTGCGGGGAACAGGTCTTTCATCTTGTAGACGTTGTCAATCAAATCCGACTGATACTGTGTAGCTACGGGGATAATGTGGTTCATGGCCAAATCTCCGAGCACGCGGGCTTCAATCTGTATTTTCTTGGTGTACATTTCCCATTTCACCTCGTTGCGGGCTTCCAGTTCCTTCTTCGTCATGACACCGATGGACTCGAACATCCGGATGCTCTCCGGTTTCAGGTAGTTGTCGAAGATGACGGGGACACTTGTCTCGCAGTCCAGACCGCGGCGGGCAGCTTCAGCTTTCCATTCGTCACTGTAACCGTTTCCATCGAAGTGGATGGGTTTACAAATCTTGATGTACTTGCGGATAACGTCGAGGATGGCGGAGATTTTCGGCTCACCCTTTTCAATCAGTTCGTCCACATCTTTCTTGAATTCCACCAACTGCTCGGCAAGGGCGGAGTTCAGCGCAATCATGGCACTGGCGCAGTTGGCTTCGGAACCCACGGCGCGGAACTCGAAGCGGTTGCCGGTGAAGGCGAACGGGCTGGTGCGGTTGCGGTCGGTATTGTCTATCATCAGTTCCGGAATCTGCGGGATGTCCAGCTTCATGCCTTGCTTGCCGCTGAGGCTGACGAGATCGTCCTTGGTGCTCTCTTCGATGTGTTCCAGCACCTGGCTCAACTGCTTGCCCAGGAAGGAAGAGATGATGGCCGGAGGAGCTTCGTTGGCACCCAGCCGGTGGGCGTTCGTGGCGCTGGAGATAGAGGCTTTCAGCAATCCGTTGTGACGGTATACGGCCATCAGCGTATTCACTACGAAGGTGATGAAACGCAGGTTCTCTTCGGGCAGTTTGCCGGGTGCGTGGAGCAGGATACCGGTGTCCGTACCCAGCGACCAGTTATTATGCTTGCCGCTACCGTTGACACCCTTGAAGGGCTTTTCGTGCAGCAGTACGCGGAAACCGTGGTTACGTGCCACTTTACGCATCAAGGCCATGATGAGCATGTTGTGGTCTACCGCCAGGTTGCATTCCTCGAAGACGGGAGCCAGCTCGAACTGGTTGGGAGCCACTTCGTTGTGGCGGGTCTTGACGGGGATGCCGAGTTTCAGCGCTTCGATTTCCAGTTCCTTCATGAAAGCGGCCACACGGCTGGGGATGGCCCCGAAGTAATGGTCTTCCAGCTGCTGGTTCTTGGCGCTGTCATGGCCCATCAGCGTGCGTCCGGTCATCAGCAGGTCGGGACGTGCGGCGTACAACCCTTCGTCAACCAGAAAATATTCCTGCTCCCAGCCCAGATAGGCAACCACTTTCTTTACTTCCGGATTGAAATAGTGGCATACGTCGACGGCAGCCTTGTCTACGGCACGCAGGGCTTTCAGCAACGGTGCCTTGTAGTCCAGAGACTCACCGGTATAGGCGATGAAAATAGTCGGGATGCAGAGCGTGTCGTCTACGATGAATGCCGGGGAGGAGGGGTCCCATGCCGAGTAGCCACGTGCCTCGAACGTATTGCGGATACCGCCGTTCGGGAAACTGGAAGCGTCCGGTTCCTGCTGCACGAGCAGTTTGCCGGTGAATTCCTCCATCACGCCGCCTTTGCCGTCGTGTTCCACAAAAGCATCGTGCTTTTCGGCAGTACCTTCGGTCAGCGGATGAAACCAGTGCGTATAGTGGGTCGCCCCCATTTCAACCGCCCATTTCTTCATACCTGCGGCAACCTCGTCGGCTATGCTGCGGTCCAGCGGAGCTCCGTTGTCAATCACATCCGTCAGTTTGGCATACACCTTGCTTGGCAGATAGCGGAACATCTTCTCCTTGTTGAATACATACTTGGCAAAATACTCTGACGGACGTTCCGCCGGGACTGCCACTGCAACGGGTTTCTTCTTGAACGCCGTTTCTACTACTCTGAATCTCAATTTTGACATAATACCTTAGAGTTGTAATTGTTGGTTTAATAAAACTATGTTAGAGTGAAAAAACTTCTTGTTTCGTTGTTCCCGGGAAGGCGGCCAGACCTGCCCGGGATAAAATCATTATGCACCGTAGGCTGATTCGCCGTGTTCGTAAATGTCGAGTCCTTCTTCCTCCACACGTTTGGAAACGCGGAGACCGTGGATCTTGTCGAGTCCTTTGAAGATGATGAATCCCATGCCTGCTGCCCATGCGCCTACTACGAGTGCACCGAATACCTGCGCTCCGAGGAATCCCCAGCCTGCACCGTAAAACAGTCCCTCACTGGTGGAAAACAGTCCGGTGAGGATGGTTCCCGTGAAACCGCAGACACCGTGTACGGAACTGGCCCCTACGGGGTCGTCAATTTTCAGTGTCCGGTCGATGAATTCCACCGAATAAATCATCAGGATGCCGCAGATGGTGCCGATGATTACCGCCCCGAAGGGAGAAACCATGTCACAACCGGCCGTGATGCCTACCAATCCGGCCAGAATGCCATTCAGTGTCAGAGACAAGGAGGGTTTGCCATATTTCATCCAGCTTACCGCCAATGCAAAGAAACCGCCTGCGCAGGCTGCCAGATTGGTGGTGAGGAATACATGCGAGATGGCCCTTGCATCGTCCGTAGTGGCTGCTGCCAACTGTGAACCGGGGTTGAAGCCGAACCATCCGAACCAAAGGATGAATACACCCAGTGCCGCAATCGTGAGGTTATGTCCCGGAATGGCTCTTGACTTGCCGTCTTTGCCGTATTTCCCGATGCGCGGGCCGAGGATGGCCGCACCTACCAGGGCAATCCAGCCTCCTACGGAGTGGACGATGGTGGAACCTGCGAAGTCATGGAAAGTTGTTCCGAATGTTTCCATCATGAAGGAACCTGCCTCACCGTTCATCAGCCAGCCGCCGCCCCAAGTCCAGTGACCGGAAACGGGATAAATCAGCACACTGATGAAGATGGTGTAAACCAGGTACATGGAGAATTTGGTACGTTCTGCCATAGCGCCGGACACGATGGTGGCAGCCGTTGCGCAGAATACAGTCTGGAATACGAGGAAACCTTCTGTTGGAAGTCCGCCTCCGTCGTAGAACGAGAGGTCGAAGAAATGGGGCATTCCTATGAATCCGCCTGCACCGAACATCAGTCCGAAACCGATGAACCAGTAGAGCAGACTGCCAAACATGAAGTCAACGAAGTTCTTCATCAGGATATTGGCCGTATTTTTTACTCTTGTAAAACCGGCTTCGACCAGTGCAAAGCCCGGCTGCATGAAGAATACCAGCATGGCTGCAAGCAGCATCCATACGGTGTTCAGTCCGTTGGTCAGTTCACTTAAAATAAGTTTATCCATAATTTCTTGTTGCTTTTAGTTGTATTGTATTTTCTTGGTTGTGGTTTGTAGCTGCCCGTTATCTTTCTTGTTCGGCATTGTAGAGTGCGATGTCGCCTCTCTCTGCAGTACGTATGCGTATGGCATCCTCAATGGGGATGACGAAGATACGTCCGTCGCCGATTTCACCGGTTTGTGCAGATTTGATGATGGCTTGTACGGTCTTTTCCGCATTCTTGTCGCGCACCACGATGGAGATAAGGATGCGCTCGATGGAACTGGTGTCGTACATGACACCACGGTAGATACGGGCTTGTCTGGATTTCCCGATGCCCCGTACATCATAATAGGAGAACCATTCGATGTCCGCTTCGAGCAGCGCGTCCTTCACGTCCTCGAACTTGGTCTTTCGGATAATAGCTTCAATCTTTTTCATACCTTAAATAATTTACGATTTGACAATTTACAATTTACTATTTGCCTTTCGGCGTGTGTAAATCATAGTTCTTTGCTTTTAGAAGCTTAGTCCGACTACGAAATAGGCACCTTCAGACCTTGGATTCCAGGTTGCTTTGGCAAACAACGGGAGGGAGAAGGAATCGGTGATTTTGATGTCTTTTGATACTCCCAGGCTGACGTCGCATACGGCAAAGCCGTTGGCTCCATAGAAGTCCGTGGCCCAAGGGGTAGCACCTATCTCTGCCGTCCAGTCCAGTCCGCCCAGTGTGAAGGGGGCTGCCACGGAGATGTAGGATGAATAAGCACGGTCACCGTCCTTGTCAACACCGTCGTCGCCTGCAAAGTTGGTGTACCAGTTTACGGCTACGGGGCCGAAATCATAACCGATTTGCGCTTCGAACAGATGTGAGTTGGCAACATTGTGTGCACCGTACTGGAAGTATTTGGCTGTCACCCCATCTCCGGTCACGTTGTACCAGTAGTCCGTCACTGATATGCTGAAGCCTCCGGTTGAATATCCCAGTATGAGGTCGAACTCTTTCGTGTCCGAACTCTCGATGCCTACGGAGCCCCAAGCTCCCAGAGAGAAACCTTTGTAGGCGATGGATGCGTTCGGTTGGAGGCTTACCCCTCCCAAATCCTGGCCACGCCACACGTAACCGCTTACGAGGTCGACGCCTACCGATGCTTCCACTTTATCCTGAGCCTTTGCCGTGAAAGGCATTGCCATTGATAATAGCGCCATTGCCATTATTACCCATTTTACACTTCTTGTTTTCATACCTTTTTACCTTTAAATTTAGAAAAATTCCGGATGATCAGTCCGACTCGATTATAGCAAGTACTTCACTAATTCAATTGTTTTTTATTTCAGCCACTTCCGGATGCGCTTCATGGCTTCCACGCAATCTTCGTGTTTTCCAAAGGCCGTCAGCCGGATATATCCTTCACCACTGGGACCGAAACCTACACCCGGTGTGCCCACTACATTGGCTTCGTACAGCATCTGTTCAAAGAACCGCCAGGAGCCCGTTCCGTCAGGCGTTTTCAGCCAGATGTAAGGAGCGTTCACACCGCCGTAGACTTTCAGCCCGGCCGCTTCAAGGCCCTGCTTCATGGTCCGGGCATTGTTCATATAATAATCTATCGTTTCCTTTATCTGCCGTTGTCCTTCCGGTGTATAGATGGCTTCCGCCGCCCGTTGGGTGATGTAGCTGGTGCCGTTGAACTTGGTGCATTGGCGGCGGTTCCAGAGCTTGTTCAACGGGATGCGTTCGCCTTCCAGCGTGGCGGCAGTGAGTTCTTTCGGCACAACGGTGTAGCCGCAGCGTACTCCCGTGAATCCGGCAGTTTTCGAGAAGCTGCGGAACTCGATGGCGCATTTCTTTGCTCCCTTTATCTCATAGATGGAGTGGGGCACGTCGTCTTCGCGGATGAAGGCTTCGTAGGCGGCATCGAACAGAATCAGCGTGTCGTTGGCGAGCGCATAGTCCACCCATTTCTTCAGCTCGGGCTTGGTCAGGGTGGTGCCCGTGGGGTTGTTGGGGTAGCAGAGGTAGACGATGTCGATGCGCTTGTCCGGAATCTCCGGGATGAAGTCGTTCTCGGCGGTACAAGGCATGTAGGTGACGTTGCTCCACTGACCGTTTCCTTCCAATACTCCGGCACGTCCGCACATCACGTTGCTGTCTATATAGACCGGATAAATAGGGTCGGTCACGCCTACACTGTTGTCGTGGCGGAGAATGTCACCGATGTTTCCCGTGTCGCTCTTTGCTCCGTCGTTCACGAAGATTTCCGTAGGACCGAAGTGGATGCCGCGTGGAAGGTAATCGTGCTTGATGATGGCTTCTATCAAGAAGTCGTATCCTTGCTCGGGACCATATCCACGGAATGTCCGTACGTCAGCCATCTCCTCCACTGCCTTGTGCATCGCTTCGATGCAGACCGGTGGCAGTGGCCGGGTAACGTCTCCGATACCCAGACGGATGACCTCTTGCTTGGGATGTGTTATCCTGAAAGTATTTACCTTCTTGGCTATGTCTGAAAACAGATAACTGCCCGGTAGCTTTAAAAAATGTTCGTTTACTAATGCCATAATCTTTTCTTGGTTGATAGTTGGTGGTTAGTCAATTAATTCAATTTTGCCGTCGAATACTTTGGTGGCTTCTCCCGTCATCAGTACATGCCTGGTGGCGATGTCCCATCGGATGGTGAGTGAGCCTCCGTCCATGATGATGATGGATTCCCTTCCTGCGCGTCCGGTGAGGAAGGCTGCCACGGCGGTGGCACAAGCTCCGGTTCCGCAGGCTTGGGTAATGCCCGAGCCTCGTTCCCAGACACGCATCCTTATTTTTCCTTCTCCCAATATCTGGGCAAATTCTACATTGATGCGTCCGGGGAAGAGAGGGTGATTCTCCAGTTTGGGACCGATGACTGTAAGGCCGATGGCTTCAATATCATTGACAAAGATTACCAGATGCGGGTTTCCCATGGATACGGTGGTCCCTACATATCGTTCTCCGTCCACTTCGATGGGCTGTTCTTTCATCGGTTTGGCTCCTTTGCCGTCGTAATCTGCCGGTTCGTCGGCAGGTATGCCCATGTCTACGGTTACAGAGTTGACCTTTCCGTCTGCCAAGTGCAGGTTTAGCATCCTTATACCTGACAGTGTATCGAGTGTGATTTCTGTTTTGGAGGTCAGTCCGTAGTCAAAAAGATATTTTCCGATGCAGCGGCTTGCGTTGCCGCACATCCGGGCCTCCGAGCCGTCGGCATTGAATATCCGCATGCTGAAATCGGCCTTGTCTGAAGAACCGATAAGTACTAGACCGTCACTTCCAATTCCCGTATGCGGTGCACTCCATGCCCTCGCAAGCTCTTCCGGATGGCTGATAGGATATTGGGTCGTATCTACATAAATGTAGTCGTTTCCGGCACCGTGCATCTTGGTGAATTTTATAGCTCTTGTCATTTTGTCCTTTATTGGTTGGTTAGTATGTCCTTTTGTTCTATTTCGATGCAAATATACGACGTTTTGTTTTATAATTAACTGTAAAGCATATCTATTTTCTATTATTTTTTAGCGAAACTTTCATTCAATGAGAATATCTACTGTCAGGCTTTCAATTTAAAAGCATATGGCTTTGTTTTTATATAAATTGTAATCCATGTGAAAGTTTAGTTTGATTCAAAATAAGAAAAAAGATTTTTTATAAGACTAATTGCTATCTTTTTGAAAACAAAAAACCGCTCCATTGCGGACATAATGAAGCGGTTTGTTTGGTTTTTGTTTCTAAATGTATAAGGAGCGGCTATTTTTTCTTTAAAATTTCTTCCAGCACTACCGGTTCATTGGTTGTGATGAAATCTACTCCTTGGCTGATGAGCCATTCCATGTCTTTGGCTTCGTTTACGGTCCAGGCGTTTACTTTCATGCCGAGGTCGTGGCATTCCTTTATCCATTCAGGATGTTTTTGGAAAACACTGAAGTGATAGTCGGGACCGGCACAACCCCATGCTTTCAGCTCCTTGGGGGTAAGGTCACCGGTCAGGTAGTAGACGGGGGTGCCTTTGGGTGCCAGACGGATAAACTCCTTGGTGGCATGTTGGGAGAAGGTGATATATTCCGTACGGTCCTCCAGCCCTTTGTCCTTTATCATTTTTACGATACCCTCTACGGCTCGTGTTTCCTGTTCGGGAGTCTTGTGGGCTTTCAGTTCGAGGATAAGGCGGGTTTTCAGGCTTTTTGCCTTGTCCAGATACTGTTGCAGGGTAGGGAGTTGTTCGCCGTTGTCCAGTTGTACGGCGGTGCATACCTTGGCTGTGGCATCTTGCATAGTCACGCCTTTAAAGGTGGCGTCATGATTGACAACCAGCTGATTGTCTGTGGTGAGCCAAACGTCGAACTCGGAGCCGTAGCAGTGGATAGAATCAGCCTTTACAAGTGCGGCAAGGGAGTTCTGGGCCGAGCCGTCCGTAGTCCAGAAACCACGGTGGGCAATGACTTCCTGGGCCTGGATAGTGCCGCATGCAGCAAAGAGCAGGGCAGAAGCAAAAAATAGTTTTTTTAGATTCATAATGATTAGGGTGTTTTGTTTTGAACGCAAAGATAAGTATTATATTTCTTTTATTAAATCTAACCCCTGAGTAATTTCAGTATGTACTTTCCGGGCATCACGATGCGGGCTTTCAGTTGGGGTGAGCTGTTCAACTCATATAGGATTTTCCAGATTTTCCCTCCCAGTTTTCCAAAATCTGTCAGTCTCAGGATGGCATTCAAATCGTGGATGTCGGTTACTTTCTGCCTTGCCAGCTCTTCCATCAGGCCTTGGTAATTATGCGTCTGTCTGTTGAGCGTGTACTCCGGTGGAGTCAGAAGAATCTCCTCCTTCCTTCTTCCCGTCTCCCCTTGGGGAGATAGAGAGGGGGTTTCTTTATTCTCTTTATTTAGTTTATTTGCTAAAGCGCTGCTTGTCTTGGCATCCCTGATTCTCTGCTGGTTAACCAGTCCACCGCGACGTCCGGCCTCCTTTTTAGCTTCTTGTTGGGCGTCCCATGGCTCCATGCGGCGGCTTAGTCCGGGGGATGAGAAGCTTGTCTCATTCACCTCGAACAGCGCATAGTCATAGATGATTCGCTTCAGTGTGGCGGTTGTCACCCTTGCTTTTTGTGCCAGTATGGGAATCACTTTCAGGCTGGCTTTATATTCGTTCTGCAATCTGAGGAATTCGAGCACTGTCCAGTAAATGCCATATCCTTTCATACCTTCTTCTTGTATCATAATCATTAATTTTAAGTTGCTGCCGGCATTGGCATCATGTAGTAAATAAGCCTCCATAGCTTTTGATATTGGTGTTTTTTGTTAGTTTACTATCGGTCTCCACTCCATAAAATTCTCAATCAGAAAAGTCCGCCAGCCTTGTTGTTCCGCGTCCCAATAGGCTACGTGAGCTTTAATGCTTGTCATGTCATGTTTCTTTTTGAAGTCGCTTTCGTAGGAAACAAGGGTTCCTCTTCCCATGTAGAAGCTGCCGTCCTGCTTTCGGTAGGCTATCAATGCATATCCGTATCGCATGTATTCCAATAGGGAATTTATGCGTTGTGCCATCCATTGTACAGACTCCATGCTCAAT
Source organism: Bacteroides sp. D20 (assembly GCF_003436255.1). Classification (NCBI taxonomy): domain Bacteria; kingdom Pseudomonadati; phylum Bacteroidota; class Bacteroidia; order Bacteroidales; family Bacteroidaceae; genus Bacteroides; species Bacteroides sp. D20. Next base: position 80,944 of record NZ_QSOO01000005.1, read on the forward strand.
GTCGTGTTTTCCGTAATCCGTTTTTCCCATAGCTTTTTTGTTTTTTCTGTTTTGGATACAAATTTCTCCTCAAATTCAGTTTTTTCTTTTCCCATTTTTTATGTTTTTAGGGTTAGTAAATGTATGATAATCAGCAATGAAAAAGGGCTACTCCTTTCAGTACGGATGGCTACGCCCTTGCCTTGTTGAGGCTACACCATCCGACAAGAAAGGTGTAGCCCTTCTGTCCGGTTGCTGACGGCGGCAAAATTACTGCCTTTCCAGGTACTGAACTATCAGTGATTTATCCTTACATCATATCCGTATGGGTCAATCAGTGTGGTGTCTTCCCGTTTTATGATGGCCCATACCTTCTCCAATTCGGTGATTATCGTACTGTAAGTCAAAGGCTTTTGCTCTCCTCTGGCTCTCTTTGTGAAGTTTTCGGATGCTACGAGCAGTTTGGCTATATCCGTTATTTTTCTAATTTTTGTGCCTTCAAAATAGCCTGATTTAAAGGCTCTTAAGTAACCTACATAAACATGGGTCTGGTCTCCGTAGTAAACCCGTTCTGACAATAGCTTTTCATCCACTATGGAACTGTGTTCCTTTACTTTTGTTGCTCTTAGTTTCTGTGTATCAGATTGATACGACATGCTTCTCTGCTCGTTACTGTTGAGATGCTTCTTTTTTTGAGTTCTTTCATTTGTGTAATTCTTTGTTCGTTTAACTGTTTTTTATTCTGGTTAAAAAATGCGAAAGTATAAAAAGTGAGGGAGAAATAAGGGAATTTTGGAGGGAAATGTGAAGGGCGAGTTGTAAATAGTTGATATATAAGATGATATGCTGTTTAAAAAACGTACGTTTAATGAACGCAAAGATAGAGACGTTTTTTGTAATGGCAAAATGTTTGATAGAAAAATGTTCCTAATAATAAATAATGATAAGTATATTACATTGAATTTCAGTAGTATATGCAATATATGTAATCAGTTAAAATCTTCTTATTTTTAGCTCTTTGAGTATGTCTTGTATAAGTTCGAAATAGGTGTTTTTTAAACGTACGATTAAAAAACGCTTTTTTGTTTCTAATACGTTCGTTTATAGTCTCTTACCAGAAGGTAATGAACAACCGCAGAGAATCTGTTGACAAGAAGGGCATAGTGCTTGTCAAACTTCCCATAAAATGCTCGCAAGTGATTGAACTACAGTTCTGTAATAGTAGTTCAAAGCCCCCAAGGAATACCTTTTTCTAAGTAAAATTAGCAAGAATAGAAATGGATAAAGAGACCGAAGTTTGGTTTGCCATGCGTGCCACATACCGCAGGGAGCTTGAAGCTATGCATCTTCTCGAAAAGGCAAATATTGGCTGTTTCATTCCCATGCAATATAAGATAAGTATCTGTAGGGGCAGGAAAGTCCGTGCTTTGGTTCCCGTCATCCGTAATCTGGTTTTTGTCCACGCACGTCCTTCCGAAGTGCAGCGATTTAAGTCTCAAATTACTTATTTGCAATATATTACTGATACCCGTAGCGGTCAGAAAATAATCATTCCCGATCATGATATGCAGCGTTTCATAGCCGTCGCCGGTACCTACAATGACCATCTTCTCTATTTCCAGCCCGAAGAACTGAATCTCTCCAAAGGTACGAAAGTCCGTATCACCGGTGGCGACTTCGAGGGTCAAGAAGGTGTTTTTCTAAAGGTAAAAGGTGCCCGTGATCGTCGTGTAGTGATTGCGATACAAGGTATCATCGCCGTTGCCATGGCGACCATCCATCCAGACTTCATCGAAGTAATCAAATAATCGTCGATAATCAATGATTAGTCATTGGTGATAGATAAATCATAACTCTGAAATCATAAATCAAAATAGCATGTCTCTTTTAGAAGAAGCACTCCTCCTTCAGCGTGCCGCGCACGATCTGATGTATTTGGGTATGGACGGCAGTCCTATCTATAGCGATGACTTGTCTCGTCGTAACAGCGAAGTCTATCGCTTGACCACAACTTTGTATAATTCTGGCACTTGGGGCACCACGGTGGAGGAGCAGGCAAATGTATGTCTTGCGCTCTTGAAGGGGTATAGTGCCTCGTTCATTGACCATGGTGAAAAACAACAGCATGTGCAGGAGGTATTGAGGCGTTGCTGGGATACCCTTGATACCCTTCCTTCCTCTTTGTTGAAACTCCGTTTGCTTACGGCTTGTTATGGAGAGGTTTTCGATGAGCCTTTGGCCGACGAGGGCCGTTCTATCATTGCTTCCTGGAGTGTTGCATCACTGACTGCCGAGCAGCAGGAAGCAGTTGATGAGTTTCAGAATGTGGTGGATAATCCTTATCCATGGGAAGAAATAGAGGAGTAAAAGCAGAGATAAAGCGGAAGAAAGACAGAAATATGAGAAACTTTGAAGATTTGCAAATAGCAGTAGCCGGTACCGGTTATGTAGGTTTGAGCATTGCTACTTTGTTGTCACAGCATCACAAGGTGACAGCCGTCGATGTGATACCTGAAAAGGTAGAGAAGATAAATAATCGTATCTCTCCAATTCAGGACGAATACATTGAGAAGTATTTTGCGGAGAAAGAACTGAATCTTACTGCCACTCTTGATGGGGCATCAGCTTACAAGGATGCCGACTTTGTGGTCATTGCAGCTCCCACCAACTATGATCCGGCAAAGAACTTTTTCGACACACATCATATAGAAGACGTCATTGACCTTGTACTATCAGTGAATCCTGAAGCAACAATGGTTATCAAGTCCACCATTCCAGTTGGTTACTGCCGTTCCCTCTATGTGAAGTATGCTCAGAAGTTCGCACAGATGCCACCATTAGCGGATGGCAAGCGTCGTGAGTTCCGTCTTTTGTTTTCACCGGAGTTTCTTCGCGAATCAAAAGCACTTGAAGACAATCTCTATCCTTCACGCATCATCGTAGGCTATCCCAAAATGATGTCTGCTGAATGGGAGGAGGAGAATGAAGCAATCCGCAAGATTCAAGGCAATCACATGAAAGAGTCTACTGAGATATTCGCTAAGCTTTTGCAGGAAGGTGCCATTAAAGAGAACATCGATACACTCTTCATGGGATTAAAGGAAGCCGAGGCAGTAAAGCTCTTTGCGAACACTTATCTTGCCCTTCGTGTAAGTTATTTCAATGAGCTTGATACCTATGCCGAAGTAAAGGGTTTGGATTCAGCTGCCATCATTCAGGGCATTGGTCTTGATCCTCGTATTGGCACTCACTACAATAACCCATCATTTGGTTATGGCGGTTATTGCTTGCCAAAGGACACCAAACAGCTCCTTGCCAATTATGCAGATGTTCCTCAGAACATGATGACTGCTATTGTGGAATCGAATCGTACCCGTAAGGACTATATTGCCGATGCTGTTCTTCGCAAAGCTGGCTATTACAATGAGAACGCCGTATGGGATGCGAACAAAGAGCACGAGTGCGTAGTAGGTGTCTATCGCCTGACCATGAAATCCAATTCCGATAATTTTCGCCAAAGTGCCATTCAAGGCATCATGAAACGCATAAAGGCGAAAGGTGCGGAGGTTATTGTTTACGAGCCTACCCTTGAGAACGGCACCAGCTTTTTCGGCAGTCAGGTTGTCAACAACCTTTATGAATTCAAGCAAAAATCGAAGGCTATCATTGCCAACCGCTATGACTCTTGCCTCGATGACGTGCTGGAGAAAGTATATACTCGTGACATCTTTAAGCGCGATTAATCTATGGTGACATATAATGTGAATTTGGAGGGCAAGACAGTCCTCGTAACAGGTGCTGCCGGTTTTATAGGTTCTAATTTGGTAAAGCGCCTTTTCAAAGATATACATGACATCAAAGTTATCGGCATTGATAGCATTACCGATTACTACGATGTGAATATCAAGTATGGACGTTTAAAGGAGATTGAAGCTTTGGGGTGCGACTGGCAGTTCTATCAGGCTTCGATTGCTGATAGAACATCATTGGAGAATATCTTTACAGAGCATAAGATTTCCGTCGTTGTAAATCTCGCAGCTCAGGCAGGGGTGCGCTATAGCATTACTAATCCCGATGCCTATATTGAGAGCAACCTCATCGGTTTCTATAATATTCTTGAGGCATGCCGTCATCATGAGGTGGAGCATCTGGTATATGCTTCTTCGAGTTCGGTTTATGGCTCGAACAAGAAAGTACCATATTCTACTGACGATAAGGTGGACAATCCGGTGTCGCTTTATGCGGCCACGAAGAAGAGTAATGAACTGATGGCGCATGCGTATTCAAAACTGTATAATATTCCGAGTACGGGTCTGCGTTTCTTTACAGTCTATGGTCCCGCAGGTCGTCCTGATATGGCATACTTTGGCTTTACAAATAAGTTGCGTGAAGGCAAGACGATCCAGATATTCAACTACGGTAACTGCAAGCGTGATTTTACGTATGTGGATGACATAGTGGAGGGTGTGGTTCGTGTGATGCAACATGCTCCTGAGAAACAGAGTGGGGAGGACGGACTGCCAATCCCGCCATACAAAATATATAACATCGGTAACAATAATCCGGAGAATCTTTTGGATTTTATGACTATTCTTCAGGAAGAATTGATTCGTGTGGGTGTGCTGCCTACGGATTATGATTTTAAGTCACATAAGGAATTGGTACCTATGCAGGCGGGTGATGTGCCTGTGACTTTTGCAGATACTACTCCGCTGGAGGAAGATTTTGGGTTTAAACCATCAACTTCGCTTCGAGTTGGTTTGAGGGCGTTTGCTGAGTGGTACGTTAAGTATTATGGTACGTGCGAATAAACATTTGATTAAGATTTATAGATATACGGGAAGAACCCTGCGTTAATATATGTTAGAGAAAAATTCGAAAATATACGTTGCAGGCCATAGAGGGCTTGTAGGATCAGCAATATGGAACAACCTCCTTCAGAGAGGCTATACTAATCTTGTAGGCCGCACTCATAAAGAACTCGACCTCACTAACCAAGTAGCTGTTAAGAATTTTTTTGATGAGGAGCAGCCTGATGCTGTAGTCCTTGCCGCAGCTTTCGTTGGTGGCATAATGGCTAATTCACTCTATCGTGCCGACTTCATTATGATGAACATGAAAATCCAATGTAACGTCATTTCCGAGGCATATGCACATGATGTAAAGAAGCTTCTCTTTCTTGGTTCTACTTGTATCTATCCAAAGAGTGCACCTCAGCCTATGAAAGAAGATTGCCTTCTTACCAGTGAACTCGAATACACTAACGAGGAGTATGCCATTGCCAAGATTGCGGGGCTCAAGATGTGTGAGTCGTATAACCTACAATATGGTACCAACTACATTGCCGTAATGCCTACCAATCTCTATGGCCCTAACGACAACTTCCACTTGGAGAACTCGCACGTAATGCCTGCTATGATGCGTAAGATTTATTTAGCTAAGCTTATTAATGATAGCAATTGGGAAGCAATTCGCCAAGATCTCACTATCCGTCCTGTAGGAGCCAATATCAAGAAGAATGGCGAAGCTGTTCGTTATGTGATTAATGGCAATAGTTCAGAGACTGAGATTCTCAAAATCCTAGCCTTTTATGGTATTGAGAATAATAAAGTATCTCTTTGGGGCACAGGCAAACCTCTCCGCGAGTTCCTTTGGAGCGAGGATATGGCTGACGCATCTGTTCATGTTCTCCTTAACGTCAATTTCTCAGACATCATAGGTGTCGAAAAATATTCAAGTGTTCATTATGGTAACAAAGCAGATGGCATCGTTGACCGCAACCACTCCACAGGCCGAGGAGGTGCCATTCCAAGCCTTGGTGAAATTCGCAATTGTCACATTAATGTCGGTACAGGTAAAGAGCTCACCATTCGTAATCTCTCCGAACTTGTAGTGAAGGTCGTTGGCTTTACAGGAATCGTGGAGTTCGACACTGCCAAGCCCGATGGTACCATGCGTAAACTCATTGATGTCAGCAAGCTCCATTCTCTCGGCTGGACGCACAAAGTTGAGATTGAGGAAGGTGTGCAACGCCTGTTCTCCTGGTACACAGAGAGCTTGAAGGTTTAAATATAATCAGTAACAAAGAAACATAGCATATTTATGAAACAAAACATAGCATTAATCACCGGTGTTACCGGTCAGGACGGCAGCTACCTTTCGGAATTCCTTCTTGCCAAAGGGTATGAGGTTCATGGTATTATCCGTCGTTCGTCTGTGGATTATCGTGAGCGCATCGCTCACCTTGAAGGCGCTCCTAACTTTCACCTGCATTATGCTGATATGGGAGACTCTATGTCACTTGTTAAACTTGTGGGTAAGGTGCAACCTACTGAGATTTATAACCTTGCAGCGCAATCTCACGTTCAAGTATCGTTTGATGCTCCAGAGTTTACAGCTGACGTTGATGCTGTTGGCGTACTCCGTATCCTTGAGGCCGTTCGTACCAACCATTTGGAAAAGACTTGCAAAATCTATCAGGCATCTACCTCGGAACTTTATGGTAAGGTAGAAGAAGTGCCTCAGAACGAAAATACTCCCTTCCACCCATATTCACCATACGCTGTAGCCAAACTCTACGGTTTTTGGATTGTCAAGGAATATCGTGAGGCTTACGACATGTTCTGCTGCTCAGGTATACTCTTCAATCATGAGTCTGAGCGTCGAGGTGAAACTTTTGTAACTCGTAAGATTACCCTTGCAGCTGCACGCATCGCTCAGGGCAAGCAGGATTGCCTCTATCTTGGTAACCTCGATTCGTTGCGTGACTGGGGTTACGCCAAAGACTATGTAGAGTGTATGTGGCTCATCCTCCAGCATGATAAGCCTGAGGACTTTGTTATTGCTACCGGTGTTCAGCATACTGTTCGTGAGTTTGCTACACTTGCTTTCCATCACGCAGGCATAGAACTCCGTTGGGAGGGCGAAGGCGTGAACGAGAAAGGAATCAATGTAGCTACAGGTAAGGTCGTTGTAGCAGTGTCTGAGGACTTTTATCGTCCTACTGATGTGGTGAACTTGTGGGGTGATCCAACTAAAGCAAAGAAAGAACTCGGTTGGAATCCACAAACAACCTCTTTTGAACTGCTTGTTGAACTTATGGTAAAGCATGATATGGCCAAAATTGCTGCTGATAATGCTGCTGCAGATGTTCGCAAGATGAATCTTGTTGAATATCTTGAGAAAGGTATAGTCAAATAATATCTATAGTTCATATATAATTTGCAACAATTCGCTTGCAATCTTTTAAACAGGTAATGAAGCACTTCTTTTTCTAAAACGAAATGTACTATTTAAGATGTTATGATTGAAATTATTGATAAAGTAGATTGCTGTGGGTGTAATGCATGTGGTGATATATGTGCACAAAAGGCTATAACTTTCAAGAATGATGAAGAGGGTTTTGGGTATCCAGAAATCAATAATGAGCTATGTACCGATTGTCATCTTTGTGAAAAAATTTGTCCAATTTTAAATATCAAGGAACTTAAAAAAAATGACTACGAAAAGCCATTATGTTATGCTGCACAAACTAAAAATTTGGAGTCGTTGTTTAATAGTACTTCCGGTAGTGCTTTTGCAACATTAGCCGAAAAGATGTACAAATTGGGTGGATATGTAGGTGGTGCAATTTTTAATGATGACTATTCTGTAAAGCAGTTTATATCTTCAAATAAGGCGGATTTAGAAAAACTACGAAATTCCAAGTATGTACAAAGTGATTCTCAAGGTTTTTATAAACAAGTTCGTGACTTACTTAAAGCTGGTGAAAAAGTTCTTGTTTGTGGTTTGCCTTGCCAGATGGCAGGTCTTCGCTCTTTCTTGCGTATTGATTATGAAAACTTGATAATCATAGATTTAATTTGTTTAGGCATTAATTCTCCAAAGATTCTCCGTGGTTACCTTGATTATATGGAGGAAAAACATCAAAGTAGGATAATATACTATAAAGCTAAAAACAAGGAATTGGGATGGCGACAACTTACTACTAAGATCGTTTTTGAAAATGGTGATGTTGAGTATGATAAGAAAGATACTAACTATTTTACTCATGGATTCATTGCTACTCATGCTTACGAACGTCCTTCATGCTATGAATGTAAATTCAAAGGATTCCCAAGAATAGCAGATATAACAATTGGTGATTTATGGGGTGCTGAGAAGATTGTTGGACCAAGTTATGATTATGATTTAGGTACATCAGTAATTATGATCAATTCAGCGAAAGGAAAACGGTTTTATGATAGTTCAAAGATTTCAATGAAAGATAAAGAAATACCCTTTGAAACTATATTACCAGGAAACAGAGCATTAGTAAGTTCTGTCCCTAAACCTGATATTGACAGAAATCAGTTTTATAATGATTTAAACACAATGCGCTTTGAAGAATTTGCAAAGAAATATATAAAATTGCCTGATTCAGAAACTACATTCAAATTTGTATGTAAGAATGTTGCGAAATACGTTTATTATATAGCTAAAGCATCGGGATTAAATTGTAAAACGCTCTTTCAAAATGTGTTTTACAATTTGTTTTCTAGACAGTTTAAATGTAATATTATTAGAGGTGAATTTGTGGTATTTAATAAATATTGTATATTAAATATTGATAAAACTGCCCAAATTAACGTTTCTGGAATCTTATTCTTAGGAAGAAAGGAAATCAAAGGTTCTAAGAAAGAGACTTTATTGGCTGTTCGCCGAGGTGCAACGTTAAATGTAAAAGGAGGAACGATTAATTATGGGGCAGATATTGAAATTTTACCAAATGCAGAATTATCCCTTGGAAAAGGAATTGCTTTTAATTTGAACACAACAATTATTTGCGGTTTCAAAACTACTATAGCAGATGCAGTATGTTTAGGTCGTGATGTAACTATCCGCGATAATAATGGTGGACACTTTATATCTCGAAGAACATTTAAAGATAAACGAGCTGTAACTATTGGTACTCATACGTGGATATGCGAACATAGTATTGTAATGCCAGGAGCCAAAATAGGAGCAGGTGTAATAGTTGGTGCTAACTCTATGGTGTCAGGTAAAATTCCCAATTTTACTCTTGTTATAGGTTCTCCGGCTGAGGTCGTTGACGAAGATATTTACTGGAAAGTATAATCAAAATGATAACATTCAAAGAACTTAAACGCAACTTGAAGAAGGACGTTTCTGACCTCTCTCCCGTCAAGGTGTCACTTCTCGGTGATTCGGCTACTCAGTTCCTTGCTACTTCCATTAAGGGCATGGGCGTTGAGAGAGGTTACAATATCCACCTTTTTGAAGCGGAATACAATCAGGTGGAGCGTCAGGTACTCGATCCGACAAGTGACCTTTATCAATATGGGGCGAAGTACACCATCGTTTTTCAATCGACTCACAAGCTGTTGGAGAAGTATGCAATGATGTCTGCCGATGAGCAGGATCATATGGCAGACAATCGTCTTGATTTTATCCGTACCATTTGTGCGCAGGTCCCGGGGCATATCATCTACTACAATTATCCTGAGATTGAAGATACAGTCTTTGGCTCGTATGCCAACAAGGTACAGAACAGCTTCACCTATCAGCTTCGCAAACTCAATTATGAGTTGATGAATTTGGCCCAGGAGTGTCAGAATCTTTTTATCTGCGATCTTTGTGGATTACAGAACAAGTTTGGTCGCGATATGATGTTCGACTCTACCGTTTATGTTGGCACTGAAATGCTTCTCTCGCTTGATGCGCTTCCATATGTTGCCTCTCGCACAATGGATATCATTAGTTCCATTGAGGGAAAGTTCAAGAAGTGCTTGATTTTAGATCTTGACAATACCGTATGGGGCGGTGTCGTAGGTGATGATGGTTGGGAGAATATTCAAGTTGGTCACGGGTTGGGTATCGGTAAGGCTTTTACTGAGTTCCAGGAGTGGGTGAAGAAGTTGAAAAACCGTGGAATCATTGTGTGCGTGTGTTCAAAGAACGATGAGGATAAGGCAAAGGAACCATTCGAAAAGAATCCTGAGATGGTCTTGAAACTGGACGATATTTCGGTTTTTATTGCTAATTGGGAGAACAAGGCAGACAACATCCGTACCATTCAGAGCATATTGAATATCGGTTTTGATTCTATGGTCTTCCTTGATGACAATCCTTTTGAGCGTAATATGGTTCGTGAGAATGTTCCTGAGGTGACGGTTCCTGAACTTCCAGAAGATCCGGGAGAATACCTTGAATTCCTTTACACGCAGAATTTGTTCGAGACAGCATCCTACAGCAATGCCGATAAAGACCGCACAAAACAGTATCAGGTAGAGGCAAAGCGTGTGACAGCAGCCAAGGCATTCACGAATGAGGTGGATTTTCTCAAGTCACTCAATATGGTGAGTGAAGTGAAGAACTTTGACAAGTTTAACACCCCTCGTGTGGCTCAACTATCACAGCGAAGCAACCAGTTCAACCTTCGTACAATTCGCTATACAGAAGATCAGATAACTGCCATTGGGCAAAGCGACAAGTATGCTACCTTCAGCTTTACTCTCAAAGATAAGTTTGGAGATAATGGCTTGATTGCTGTCATTATTCTGGAGAAAAAGGACTCTGAAACTCTCTTTATTGATACATGGCTTATGAGTTGTCGTGTGTTAAAGAGAGGTATGGAGAATTTCACTCTTAATACTCTTGTTGAATATGCTCGCCAGAATGGCATTAGGAAGATTGTTGGAGAGTACCTTCCAACAGCAAAGAACGGTATGGTGAAGGAACATTATCCTAATCTTGGCTTTGAGACAATTGAAGGGGTAGAGACTGCTCAGTGGGTACTTGAAGTTGAAAAGTATCAAGATAGAGAATGTTATGTTGAAAAAAGTAATATATGACAAGAGATTCTTATTTTGATATACTTCGTGGCATTGCCATACTTCTTGTGATTGCAATTCATACTTATCCAGGAGGAGATTTTGAGACTGCAGAAGGTTTTGTCAATATATGCTTAAGGGAATGTTGTAATGTGGCAGTACCTCTTTTTCTTGCAATATCTGGCTACTTTATTGGGAAAAAAGATTTAAGTACAAGAGGTAAATACATTTCTTTTCTAAAGAAACAGATTCCAAGAGTGTATTTTCCTTGTATTTTATGGTCTATACCAATATTAGTTTATGGAATATATGCTGGACGCTCTATTATTAGTGCTGCAGCAATATTATTTTCTTGTTCCGCATTTGCACCTTATTACTTTATTGCATTGATTATTCAGCTTTATATCTTAACAGTGTTTTTTAAGTTTTTAATAATCAGTTGGTTACGATTATGGGGGGTAGCGTCTTGTTTATGAACACGATAGCTGTAATCTTTCTTAATTATTTTATTATCGGCAAGTTTGAAATGCCTTTTGTTTTTCTGGTTGGTCCATTTTTCTATTGGATGTCATTTTATTATCTTGGTCTGTATATTTCTCAGAACCAAGATGTAATTATCTGTCGAAAGATGATTCTTTGGGCAATTATGGTATTATTTACTTTTCAGTTGTTAGAATGTTATCACATAGGTGTTGGAATAAAAGTGACTTCATGGGCTTGGGCCTTTTTAATCATAGTTGTCTTATTCAGTAATAAGTTGAGAGAATGGTTTAAGAATCACGAGAATAAGTTTACTCCATTCGCGTTCCTAGGTAAGTACTCTTTTGGTATTTATCTCAGCCATGTATATGTTTTGATAGTGCTTAATAAACTGCCTATAGAAACCTATTGGTTTGTTGATTGGCTATTTGTTACAATTGCGACATTTTTATTAGTTTGGTTGATGGGCAGAATACTGCCAAAGCAATATATTAAACTTTTTGGAATAAACTAAAATATTTTTACAATGAAAAAGAATGAACTTTTGATAAGATTGCAGGAGATTTTCCGTGACGTTTTTGATAATGAAGATATCGTGATATCTAATGATACTGTAGCTGAAGATATCGAAGAATGGGATAGTCTTGCACATATACAGCTCATCAAGGAGCTTGAGTCTGTATTTGGCATTAAACTCACATCAAAGGAGATTCTTTCGTGGGATAATGTTGGAGAAATGGTTGACGCTATTCAGGCTAAACGTTAATCATATGAAGCTTACAAACATAAAAGGTGTTGAAATTCCTATGATTGGTCTTGGTACTTTTCCTTTTCAAGGGAGAGTTATGGCTGATATGGTACTCAATGCTTCAAAAATTGGCTATCGGCTCTTCGATACAGCTGATGACTACAGAGGCGAATCAGGAATCGGTCTAGCAGTTTCTGAACTTGATTCCATTGGCCTTACACGAGAAGATTTATTTCTCCAAACTAAAATTTCAGATAATAATGCTCATACAGATGAACCTTTAAAAGGTATTTTCTTTAATCCCAACAGTAAGTTTATGAAACGTCATACTGTTGACGAAATTGTACGAGAGAAGATTGCAACATCACTTCGTGAAATGAAGACGAACTATCTAGATTCTCTTCTTATTCATTATCCATTTCCTGGTTATATTGTTGATATCTGGAAAGTAATGATAGAGTTGAAGAAAGAAGGATTGGTAAGGTACATTGGAGTTTCCAATTTTCATGAAAGGCATATTCAAAAGCTTATTGACGCGACAAACGTAGTCCCTGATATTAACGAGTGTTACATCAGTCCAATTGGCACGAAGCAAACATTAGTAGATTATTGTAATAGTATTCAGTGCCTTTTTATGACGTATTCGCCATTGATGGATATGGCGGCTGGAAGAGTCCAATCCGAACCAATCAATAACTTGACAGAAAAATACAGAAAAAGCGTTGCTCAAATTATTCTAAGATGGAATATTGATAGAGGTTGTTTGCCTCTTCCTAAAACAAAGAATGTTCAAAGATTGCAAGAGAACTTTGAAGTGTTCGATTTTGAACTGACTGGTGAGGAGGTTGATGCTATCTCATCACTCAACTTTGATTATCAATATATTGTTGAATCAAAAACATGTCCAGAGATATGATAAAACATATAATAAACAGTGTTATCCGCAAAGGATACTGGTTCAACAATGTATCTTTTGATGGATGCAGTAGGCTAATAAAATATAAAGTTTTTAATACAGATGTTGTGAATCTTGGATCAACCTCAGCAGTACATGCTTTTAATTATGAAGGTATGGGAATAAAAGGTGGTAATTGGGCTATGCCTCGCAATCCGCTTCTTGGTGATTACGCTATACTAAGGAATTATAGTAGTTTCTTAAAAAAAAAGGGATCCATAGTTATTATTTCTTTATGTCCGTTCAGTGCTTTTTCTGGAAGTTATGATTATTTAGATGATCGATTTTATACAATTTTATATCCTACTACTATTCCAAATTATTGTTATAGTCATGAATTACAAGTACGTTCAAGGTGGAATAATCCTTTATTAACTTATCCAATATTTGCACTATTCTTGGATATTTGGCATATATTCATCAGAGGAAGAAAAAAGAAAATCACTGAAGAAGAGTTGCAAAGAGATGCAGAATATCGAATGAAAAGTTGGATGCACGAATTTTCTATAAAAGATTTTTCTTTAGAATTATCATTGAAGAATAAGGATGCAATAGAAGATGCTGCAGGATATTTAAATAATATAATTGGTTATTGCCGAGATAATGGTGCATCGCCTGTTATTGTTATACCTCCTGTTTATCATACACTTAATGAAATGTTCTCTCCTAAAATTAAAACTATTTTGTTTGATAAATTGCTTGGTAAGATTGATGATAAGTCTGTTCCTTTTTTAAATTATATGGATTCAAAGCATTTTACTAATGATATTTCTCTATTCAGAGATAGTTTCCTTCTGAATAATTCTGGTGCAAAAAAGTTTACTAAACTTGTCCTTGAAGATTTAAGAATAATCTAATATTTCATACTGTACCATTAAAAATCATTAATGTTAAGCGACTGTTGGTAAGCATTCATTATTTGCAAAAATCTGTCAAGGAGAAAGATGAGAACTCGCATACTTTCATTCTTTGGTTAATTGTAACAATTTGGAGCATTTTACTGGGCAGTAGTAATTGTTGATATGAATAAAATAGTTATTATAAACCATGTTTTCACAAGTGAATATGTTAGAAAACGTTGGTTGTTATTTGCTAAAGAGCATAAAGATATTGATTTGACTTTAATTGCGCCCAAAGATTGGCAATATGGAGGAGTAGGTGCAATGGCAACTGGCGGTAAAGAATTGTTTTATTGTCCAAAAATTGACGATAATAATTATCATGTATTGCCTGTAAGTTATTCAATTGATAGAACTGGTTCTTGGCTGTCAACTGAAATGTTATGCGAAATCGAGAAAATAAAACCTCAATTAGTATATCATATAGGAACTCATCTTCAATCATCTTTATTCCCAGTTTTGAAGTTATCCAAAATACTACCCAATACTAAGTTTGTAACTTTTAGCATGAGGGGGCCAAATTGGGATGTTTTTTATAATTGGGAAAAACATCCAATAAAATCTATGCTTAAATTCTTTTACCACTTCAATCATTTAAGGTGCTTAAATAGTAATAGTGATGCTATTATATGTCATTATCCAGACGCAATAAAAAGTTTTAAGAAGGAGGGTTATAAAGGTCCAATTTATATGTGCACACAAGTTGGTGTTGATACTGACGTATATAAACCTAATGATGACTTTAGAACTGAAATCCGGGAAAAATACGGATTAGGGGATTCTTTTGTATTTGGGAGTGCAACAAGATTCACTGCTGACAAGGGACTTGATGATATAATCGACGCATTGCCGAAAGACAAGGATTGGAAATATCTGATGATTGGTGGCGGTCTCAAATCTGATGAAAACCGTTTATTGCAACATTTAAAAGCGAGAGGTATTAAAGACAAGGTTGTTATGACAGGACATATTAATCAGCAAGAAATGTGCAAATATTGGAATGCAATGGATTGTGCATTACACACACCTAGGACTGCTGATTGGGTTGAGACCTTTTCTGTCGCTCTTGTTCAAGCGATGGCAACAGGGCTTCCTGTTATAGGATCAGATTCAGGATCTGTACCTTATCAGTTAGGTCCTGATGCATTAATTGTTAAAGAAAGAGACACTATAGCTTTAAAAGATAAAATGCTTTGGGTGCTTAATAATCAAGATGAAGCAAAAAAAATTGGATTTAAAATGAAATGGCGAGCAGAACATTGTTTCTCAACTCATCATCTTAACGATTGTATCTATGATATATTCATGGATATTATCAATGGTACTTTTGATCCCAATAAGGTGGATCAAGCACAATATAAAGTGCCAGTAGGAAATTCGTCTATTATCTAGTAATTTGCTATTCAATGAAGTTAGATAGTAAAAAGCAGATAGCTTTGGGAGCTATTATGTCGTACATATCTATAGGAATAAATATTGTTACAGGATTAGTGTTTACTCCTTGGATGATTCATTCTATTGGAAAGGAGAACTATGGACTGTTTACATTAGCCCTCTCTGTAATTTCTCTTTTTGTATTTGATTTCGGGTTAAGTTCTGCGATTACTCGATTTTTGTCTATCTATATAGCTGATGGAAAGAAAGAGAAAATAGAACAGTGTCTTGGACTTGTACTTCGTATATATCTTGTTATTGACATATTCTTGTTTTTAGTTTTATGTAGTGTATATTTTTTTATTCCATATATATACAAAGAGTTAACCTTGGAAGAGATAGAAAAGTTCAAGGTTATCTATATAATGGCAGCTTCATTTTCTATTTTTTCTCTGCCATTTATTCCTGCAAATGGAATTTTAACAGCTAATGAGAAATTTGTGCAAAATAAGGTGTGTGACATAATTCACAAAATATTAGTTGTTTTGACTATGACAGTTGTATTGCTATATAATGGCGGTTTATATACCCTTGTTATGGTTAATATTTGGTCTGGGATGATTGCATATTTGGCAAAATTGTGGTGTATATATAGGTTTACAGATACAAGAATTGATTTACACTATTTTAATAGATTGGAAATTAAGGAAATACTCCAATTTTCTGGTTGGATTACAATTGTATCTATATGTAAAAGGTTAATTTTCACTATAGCTCCTACGATATTGGGTTTTTTTTGCGGTTCAGCCAGTATTGCAATATTCGGGATTGCTAATGCCATAGAAGGGTATGTGTTTTATTTTGCAGACGCTTTAAGTGGATTGTTATTGCCACGAGTTTCTAGGGTATATATTAAAGAACATGGAAATGTTCTGCCTCTGATGATAAAGGTTGGGCGTATACAACTTTATATAGTTTCCGCTATTGTTTTTGGATTTATAGTCCTTGGTCAAGATTTTTTAAATTTATGGTTAGGCGAACAGTTTGCCGATTCGTATATTTGTATAATATTGTTAATTCTTCCATGTGTATTTCAACTACCACAAGAAGTAGGATCTCACGCGATAATAGTTCAAAATAAGGTTAAAGAACAAGCGAAGGTTTTTATAATCATGGGATTGCTAAATATAGTATTTGGGGTTATATTAACTTCATTGTTTGATGTTTTAGGTATGTGTCTATCTATATTTATCTCTTCCTTTGTGAGGACAATAGGACTAGATATAATAATGTACAGGAGCCTTAAAATAGATGTTTTTAAGTTCTTTAAATCTACATTTATAAAACAAACGGCACCTCTTCTCTTGGCCATGGGAATAAGCATATACATCAATACAATATTTGAATGTAGTGGTTGGTTACTATTTGCTGTAGAGAGTTTGCTCTACTGCATATTATTTTCAGTCTGTTCGTTTGTTGTTATGAATGAAGACGAAAAAAGAATAGCCAGTAATTTTTTGTCTAAAGTAAAAATATGAAAATAGGTATTATGACAATGTGGAATGCTATTGATAATTATGGTGGCATTCTACAAACATATGCACTTCAACGATATTTGCGAGATTTGGGACATGATGCCTATGACATTCGGTTCACAAAAATAGAAGGAAAAAATGTACGTTTAAAATTCTACATTAAAAGAATAATATCTTTTTTACATATTAGATTGAGAGATGTGGATCGTGCTGAATATGATGCAAAAAAAAGACGATTTGGTGATTTTAGAAGAAAATACATAAACTTAAGTAAAGAGGCCTACGTCTCTCTACAAGAACTTCAAACGAATGTTCCTACCGCAGACGCTTATATAACAGGTAGTGATCAAGTTTGGGCCAGATCTTTGAAAAAATCTATAAATGAAAGAGCATGGTATTTGGATTTTGGATTAAAGAATACAATTCGAATTGCCTATGCTGTAAGTTTTGGACATAGCTATTGCCCAGTAGAAGATGATGTATTATTTAAACAATTGGTAAGTAGATTTTCCTATGTTTCTACAAGAGAGATAAACGGAATTCGATTCTGTCGAGAAAGAGGTATAAACGCAGAAAGATGTATAGACTCAACTTTTCTTTTGTCAGCAGATCATTATATAGGGTTAGCGACAAATAGGAAATATCAATCTGATTTCGCATACCTTTATTTATTAAACGTAGGGACTCCAAACGAAATCCATTTCAATGAGGTTCTCAAAGAAATTAATAAAAAAGGCTATAAAGCCATTTGTACGACAGCTTCTGGTTATAGTCCAGCAAAAGAGATTTATGAAGGAGTTGTCTATGATTATGCATCGGTAGAGGAATGGTTAAGTAATATTTTATACTCAAGTATTTTTTTTACCACATCATTTCATGGTATAGTTTTCGCACTGATGTTAAAAAAACAATTTATTTATTTGCCATTACAAACTAATGGTTCTGGTAATGACAGAGTGTTTGATCTATTGGATTGTGTTAAACTAAAGAACAGAACAGCATCAATAAATAATATTGTTGAATTGATGGAAAATTCAATAAATTATGATGATGTGGATTTTTCATCTATTATTTCAATGATAGCCCAATCTAAATATTTTTTAACTAAATCATTAAGCGTTAATGATAAAGAAAATTTTGATTAAGATATATAATAGAGTCTCTAACTTTCAATCCCTTTTGTTGACTATTTTGTATAAGAATATTTTCGGACAGGTCGGTTCTATTAGAATTTGGGGAAGTATAAAAGTTTTGTATCCTCAAAATATAAGCATAGGTGATAGATGTAGCATTAATCATGGCGTGTATTTAAATGCATATAATCCTATTATTATAGGAGATGATGTTACTATTTCTGCAAACTCAATGCTTGTTGCTACAGGTATAAATATTCAGTCATGGCTACGCAAAGAAACAGGTGACAAACACTTGCACAATACAACGATTAAGATAGGAAATAATGTGTGGATAGGTGCTAACTCATTGATATTAGGGGGGGTAAATATTACTGGTAGTAATGTAGTCATTGCAGCCGGCTCAATTGTTACTAAGTCTTTTAGTGAATCCAATGTTGTTTTGGCTGGATGTCCTGCAAGGATAATCAAGCAAATTAATGAATAAATTAACAGTGTAATAAATGATAGTATGAAAGTAATACAAGTTAACTGTATGTATAAAAGGGGAAGTACAGGTAAAATTGTATTTGATTTACATAACGAATTGTTATCAAAAGGGTATCACGATTTAGTTTACTATGGTAGAGGAGCATCCTCCCAAAGCGATAATGTAAGAAAATTCTGTTATGAAATAGAAGCTCATATTCATCATTTTTTTGTTAAGTATTGTGGAATATTAAGATATGGAGGTAATTTTATATCAACTTATCGTGTAATAAAAGCGATTGAAGAGCAGAAACCGGATATAGTACATATTCATTGCATTAATTGTTATTGTATAAATATATATAGACTGTTGTATTATCTTGGTTCGAATGGCATCAAAACAGTTATTACGCATCATGCGGAGTTTCTTTATACGGGCAATTGCCCTCATGCATACAACTGTAATAAATGGCAGAAACCTAATGGATGTTTTGATTGTAATAATTTGGAGGAAGCCACAGGTACTAAGATAATAGATAGATCCCATATATCTTGGTTAAAAATGAAGAAAGCATTTGATTCTTTTCAAGAAGACAAATGTATAAATGTTGCAGTATCTCCTTGGGTGAAAAGCAGAATAAAACTATCAATTATTGCAAAAAGACTAAATTGTGTTGTAGTTAATAATGGCGTTGATACAGATATATTCAAATACAGCCCGACAAGAAAATTACATTTTGAAGGTGATTATGATACAACAATCTTGCATGTAACGTCATCATTTTCTCTAGATAGGAAAGATCTTAAGGGAGGGTGGATGATTGTTCAACTAGCAAAAATGATGCCTGACATTCGTTTTGTTGTGGTTTGCTTGAATAATCAAGTAGAAGAAGGCAAATTACCAAATAATATTCATTTATGGGGAGCTGCAAAAAGCCGAGAAGAATTAGCTTCTTTGTACAGTGTTGCTAATGTTACTTTGATGTTGTCAAAAAGAGAAACTTATTCTATGGTAACAGCAGAGTCTCTTTGTTGTGGAACGCCAGTTGTTGGATTTCTGGCAGGAGGGCCAGAGAGTATAGCAATAGAGAAGTTCAGTGCCTTCGTTGAGTATGGTGATTTAAAAGCAATAAAAGCATCAATCTGTAAAATTATTACTGCTAATATACAAAAAACAGATATTGAACATGAAGCAAAAAAGGTATATGCAAATTCTACAATGCTAAGTAACTATTTAAGTATATATAATTCTTTATATAAAACGAATCAGTAATATGAGTTTTGATATATTTTTTTTTCTGTTTCTATATCTTATTTTAGTTGGTTCGTTCGTTAGCAACGAGAAGAAAGTCTCAAAAATTATATTATTATGTCTTGGACCTGTTTTAGTACAGTCCTTAAGATCTCCAACTTGTGGTACAGATGTATGGGGTAATGGTTATGGTTACTATCAGAAATTTACATTAATAAGTGAAATACCATTAAACGCAATATTCACTGAAAAAATAAATAGTTTTGAACAAGGTTATGTTGTTTTTAATAAATTGATATCTTTTATATCTGATAATCCTCAGATATTTTTGGCTGTAACGTCGTTATTTATTTTTTCTTTGATTGGTTATATATATTATCGTTTCTCTGTTAATGTTTATTTGTCAATAATCATTTTCGTGTGTTTTGGCCTTTATGTGTTTAGCTTTACAGGCTTAAGACAAACTATAGCATTTTCAATAACACTATTTTCATTTAAATTTATTGTAGAGAGAAAAATTAAATATTTTTTAGTTAGTGTATTTTTAGCTTTTTCTCTTCATTCTTCAGCTATTATTTACTTTTTTGTGTGGCCTTTATGGAATATAAGGCATACGAATAAACTCACAATTAGTTTATTAGGTATTACGCTTCTTTTGTTACCTTTCTATGGTGCAATATTTTCGTTTATCGTACCATTATTATTTAGAGAAAAATACCTTATGTACATGAATGGAGGAAGCGCTATTAATCTTATAATTTTATATTTATTTATATATCTATTGCCACTATTTATTAAGTCTAACGATTTTTCTGTTAAAAATGAGGTTTACAAAAATAACGTTGAGCTTCAAATAGAAAATTTTATAAGGTGGATGGCATATTGTTCTTTTTTATTTCAGAGTTTAGGTTTGATAGGTGGAGATTCAATAACTCGTATTGCTTTTTATTTTAGCGTTTTCTTACCACTATATATACCGATAATCTTCAAACGTACAAAATTCAAATCACTAATATATCTATGTATAACAATATCGTTTATAGCTTTTTTTTATTATGATACATCTAAGGAATTTTACAATGTTGTTCCGTATATGTTTTTTTGGGAATTAATATACCCCAAATGAATAAAATTTGAATTTCCAATAATTTTTTTTGAATGCTTTTTTCGATAATAACAATTTGCTTTAATAGCGAAAGAACTATTGAACGTACAATAAAGTCGGTATTGGTGCAAACTTTTAAAGACTATGAATATATCATTGTAGATGGAGGATCGAAGGACTTAACTCTTGATATAGTCAAGAAATATGAACCTCTGTTTGAAGGTCGTATGAAATGGAAAAGCGAGCCTGATAGAGGAATATATGATGCCATGAACAAGGGTATCATGCAATCCTCTGGTACAATCATAGGTATTGTGAATAGTGACGACTGGTTAGAACCAGATGCTTTATGTCTTGTGGAGGATTGTTATCGTAATAATGATAGCAAGTACATGTCTATTTGTTGTGGTTGGATGAACTTTTATTATGACAATGGTGCCATTCAGGTTCTTAAAACAGATGAGAAATTGATGAAATCAATGGCGAAAGTATATGAGATGGGTGGTATTAGACATCCTGCAACATTTGTTCCAAAGTCCTTATATGAAAAAATAGGGTTGTTTGACATCTCAATACGAATAATGGCAGACACTGATTTGATCTTAAGGTTTGTAGAGAATGACGTGAATTTTATTTTTCCGAATAGAATTATCACAAATATGAGTGATGGAGGTGCTTCAAATCTTGGATTGATGAAAGCTTGTAGAGATTATTCTATAATTTTAAAAAAACGCAATGTAGTGGGAGGGAAATATCTTTTGCTTTATTACAAATGGTGTACCAAAAGATATATTAAAGGACTTTTACCCATAAGAATTATTGAGATAATCAGAGACATAAAAAAGAGTTAGTTTTCTATATATTATATATTGTTGTAGAAATGGGGATAGAACAGAAAATCAACTATCAGTTGAACAAGTATCCAGCTGTGAAGAAATATATCAAGCGTGTATACCAGTTGGGGTGCTACGCTGTGAGCTCGAAAATTAAGTCGGAGGGAAATATTGTACGTGTATCGCCTAACGACCCTAATCATGAGTATTTCTTTGGTTATTACGATAAGTCGCCTTGGGATGCAAGTATGCGTTATATGATTTGCATGAGGGCTAAAGATACTTGGTCTAATCCTGATCCAATTGGAAAAGCAGATATTTGTTTACTCAACCTGAATTTTGATTCTAACAATGAAAGGTATTGTAAGAGGATTGCGACTACTCACACATGGAATGTTCAGCAAGGTTGTATGGCTCAGTGGTTGGGACCTGATTTCAAAAGTCGCATTCTGTATAATGATATGCGTGATGGTAAGTACTGTTCAGTAATCTTGAACATTGATACCATGGAGGAGCGTGTATTGCCAATGCCTTGCTATACAGTTTCAGTTGATGGTAAGACAGCCTTGAGTTTGGATTTTTCTCGCCTACATTCGCTTCGCTTGGGTTATGGCTATGCAGAACTTCCTGAGGTAACAAAGGGGGTAGCGCTTCCTGATACTATTGCTATATGGAAAATGGATATTGAAACTGGTGAGGTAACAGAATTGTTGAAATATACCGACTTTGCCAACTTCCAACTTCGACCAGAAATGTTGGAGAAAGGAAGCGTACATAAGGTGAACCACCTGATGCTGTCACCTAACGGCAAGCGCTTTATGGTGTTGTACCGTTGGTTCTGCGGTCAGAGAAAGTACACTCGTCTGGTGACCTGCAATGTGGATGGTACGGGTATGTACGTGCTGTCTGACGATGATATGGTGAGTCACTGTTATTGGAAGAATGATGAGGAAATCATCGCCTTCGAACGTAAGAAGGAGTGGGGTCCTGGATATTATCTAATGAAAGACAAGACTCAAGAGTGGCAGCACCTGTGGGGGCAGTTGAGCAACGACGGTCATCCAAGTTACTGTCCTACGGATAGCAGTTTGGTGGTGACGGACTCATATCCTAATCGTGCACGTGTAGCTGATATCAAGTTGCTCAGAGATACCGATTCTGACGCAAAGGATATGAAGGTGATTGCTCGTGTGTTTGCGCCTTTCAAGTATGACAATGATACTCGTTGTGACCTTCATCCACGTTGGCGGCAAGATGGTAAGGCGGTTTGCTTTGATTCAATTTTCGAAGGTCACCGTGGATTATATATCGTGAACTTGGATTAAGGCGAATATATTTCGATTAACTCAGCATAAATGAGTTGAACGAATCAAATACTTCAATAATGGAAAAAATAGCGGTAATATTACCAGTATACAAGAACGATAAAGCGCCTCATGTACGCTTGTCTCTTAATAGTATCTTAAATCAGACTTACAAGGGGGATTTCAAACTTATCATTGGAGTAGATGGGCCTGTGGGAGAAGAACTGGTTTCTTGTTTAAAAGACTATGAAACCAAGGACAATGTATCCGTACAGTGGTTCTCCAAGAACAGAGGCTTGGCTATTGTGCTGAACGACCTACTTGACATCTGCTTCAAGGAAGGCTATAAATATATCGCTCGTATGGATGCGGATGACATTTCAATGCCTGAGCGTTTAAAGAAACAGATGGCATACTTATTGGCTCATCCTGAGATAGATGTAGTGGGAGGGGCTATTGAGGAGATTGACGAGAATAGCGAGAGCCGTGGTAAGATGATTGTCTATCCTGAAGGTTCGAAGGAGTGCTATGAGTTCTTTGCTCGTAGAAATCCTCATGCGCATCCGGCGGTTCTGTTCCGCAAGAGTTTCTTCGATAAGGCTGGATGCAAGTATCGTCCAGAGTATCGCCAAAATCAAGACACGATGCTTTGGGTGGATGGTATGAGCAAGGGAACGAAGCATGCTAACATTCCAGATGTTGTTCTTCGCTTCCGCTTCACCAATGCTCTCTTCAAGAAGAGACGCAATGGTTGGGCTTTTGCCAAGAAGCAACTCAAAGATCGCAAGAAGATCAACAAGACTCTGGGTTATGGCTTTGGAGCAACAGTCTTCGGTTATATGATGTTCATCGTGCTGGTAAGTCCTGCATGGGTGAAAAAGATTGCATATAAAGTGTTCAGATGACAAGTCTTGAAAATTTAGCGAAATAGTATGTAAAAGAATATTGAAATAGCTGATATCATAGGTAGTGCACTCTCTCATGGAAGAACAGATACTTAGTTTACTTTTGAAGAAATTGAAGTGGATTCACAGAAAGACCAGTTTATCAGCATTGGAAGCAAGAACAAGTCATTCAACATATAATGGATATGGTGGAGGTTGATAATGTAATACATTGTTCTCCCAAAAAACAAGGCTATACAAGATTGCTTTGAACGTCAGTTCTATCGTCTTCGAAACACGAGACTCACTTTCTGAAATCGTTAAAAACATCTTTGAATTATGAGAGAAAAGAAATTTTTAGATACAGTACATGGGCATATCTCGGTTCCTGAAACTTATATTAGATGTGTTTCATCTTGGCAGTAAGATTGTAGCCTCTATATTACGTCGTTGAGATATCCGAACCTCTTAAATATGCATTGGAAGAGCTGTTTGGAACACGTAAAAAACTT
The DNA here is from genome assembly GCF_003436255.1 of Bacteroides sp. D20. Lineage (NCBI taxonomy): Bacteria > Pseudomonadati > Bacteroidota > Bacteroidia > Bacteroidales > Bacteroidaceae > Bacteroides > Bacteroides sp. D20. The sequence goes on from NZ_QSOO01000005.1 coordinate 105,237, forward strand.
TTTGATGCGTATAAGCAGGAGATTCATGATAGAAAACTTGATGTAAGAATTGCAGATGTAGATATTACAGATGAGTGCTTACTGGCGAAGTTTCAAAATTTGAATAAATACAAGAAAAATGATACTAAAATGGCTATTTGACCGAATCGTAGCGCTTTGGGGATTACTTTTTTTTTGGCCGGTATTACTTGTAGTGGCAATAATGGTAAAGGTAAAGATGCCAGGAGGATCAGTACTCTTTGTTCAGAAGCGCGTGGGGAAAAATGGTAAGCTGTTCAATTGCCATAAGTTTCGTACGATGACTGTCAAACATAATGGTTCTACTGTTTCTGTGGCAGGCGATAGCCGTATTACTCCCTTTGGCGCAACTCTTCGTCACTATAAGTTGGATGAACTTCCCGGTCTTTGGGATGTACTGATTGGCAATATGTCTTTCGTGGGGCCACGCCCTGATGTGCCTGGGTATGCCGATAAACTGACAGGCAATGATAAGGATGTATTGAAACTTCGCCCAGGTATTACTGGCCCGGCGACGTTGAAGTATCGACTGGAAGACGAAATGATTAGTGAATTTGTAGCGAAACGTCAGGCAGAGGGTGATGTTCGTCCGATGCAAGAAATTGCTACAGAATATAATGATACTGTTATCTATCCAGATAAGGTACGCCTAAACTGCTATTATTATCGTCATTATAGCTTTATCAAGGATATTGAGATAATCTTTGCTACGCTACTTGGATTCAAAGTGAAATTTGCCGGTGAGGAAGTCTAATTGATTGAAAACAACTAATCAAAATATTATGTCTACGGAAGAAAGAAAAACAATATACCTTTGCCTTGCTCGTATGAGTGAGGAAGGCTATGAACAGAAATATGTCAAAGAGGCATTTGACACCAATTGGGTGGTTCCGATGGGGCCAAATGTTAACGCATTTGAACAGAATCTTGCTGATTTTGCAAATGCGAATTCTGATGGCTCAAAGCTTGCCCGAAAGGTGGTGTGCCTCTCTGCCGGTACTGCTGCTGTTCACTTAGCATTGATTGCATGTGGCGTAAAGGCGGGGGATGAGGTGTGCGTGCAGTCGTTCACCTTCTGTGCTTCTTCGCATCCTATTACTTATCTTGGTGCAAAGCCAGTGTTCATCGACTCGGAGCGAGAAACTTGGAATATGGATCCGGAGCTGTTGGAAAAAGCTATCATTGAGCGCAAGGCGGCTATAGGTAAGTATCCGAAGGCAATAATTCCTGTGGCACTCTATGGTATGCCTTACGACTGTGAGCGCATTATGGCGATAGCAGACAAGTATGGTATTCCTGTGATTGAGGATGCCGCCGAAGGGCTGGGTTCTCGCTTCAATGGTCAGGTGCTGGGTACGTTCGGTCGTTTTGGTGTGTTGTCGTTCAACGGCAACAAGATGATTACGACTTCGGGCGGTGGTGCGTTGATTTGCCGTAACGAGGAGGATGCAAACAATATTATGTGGCACGCTACTCAGGCGCGCGATGCGTACTCTTATTATCAGCATACGGAAATCGGTTACAACTACCGTATGAGTAACGTGTGTGCAGGTGTTGGTCGTGGTCAGATGAAGGTGCTCGATAATCATATTGCGCATCACAAGCATGTGCAAAAACTATATAAGGAGCTGCTGAAAGACGTTAAAGGTATACATCTGCATGAACAGCCTGCCGATTCTCGTTACGACTCAAACTTCTGGCTCTGTGCAGCTACTCTTGATGAGGACATTTATATCCAAGGTCAGGAGAAAGCTTACAAGGAAGTCATCAAAACTGCCGTAGGTGGTGCTGCCGGTGTGGTTAAAGAGGTAAATTCGGCTGTTACGGATTGTCAGCCTAACGCCAATGTGGAGGCTCTTCGCATGTTCATGTTCTCGAAGAAGATTGAATGTCGCCCTGTGTGGAAGCCGATGCATAAGCAACCGGTATACGCTGATGCTGTGGCATACGTGAGTGGTGTGTCGGAAGAAATCTTTAAGATTGGTTTCTGTTTGCCAGCTGGTCCGTATGTGACGGATGATGATGTACGTTATATTGTTGATTGCATCAAGGAGGCGATTATCAATTAATATGAAACAGTTTTTTATTGGTGTTTGGCAGTTCATTAGTTATTTGTTCTGGCCTCAGAAGACAGATAAATCAAGGTATGATGCTTAAATAGTTGATTATTATTAGGATATCAAATATCTTTGTCGAAAATTGCAATCAATAAATAAAGTCTGTTACTATAAAAAATATTGAGGATTCGCGACGAACGACAAAAAGTTTTTTGCGAACTACATATCCTAAAAATCATGTAGCTGAGACAGGAATTCTAAGAACAGGATTATGATTTTATCAGAACTAATACAAACTATCCACAACGAGATAGTAAAGCGGGATTTAATGTATGAGCATACACCTGCGAATAAAGCTATTCTCGAGCAGAAGTGCGGTGGAACTTTTGAGGCTGTACTAACAGGGAAAGGGGATACGAAGTGTTTAATTCCTCAAGTAGGAACTTTGCATTTTCTCTTCCGCGGTCAAGGTGAAGAGTATATTCCTTGTTCGCCTTCGCTTTATCGTGGTAATCCGACAGATGTAGAAGTGTTCGTGGAGAGGATGCGCCTTGTGGTGTTCCGACGTTTATTGGCATCCCACCCTGTAGTGGAGCAGTTTTTCCGGAAACATAGATTTCTTGTAGATGAAGAAGGGTTGGCGCAACATTATGGTTTAAAGACCTCGGTTCTGGATTTGACAAGTAGTTTGGAGGTGGCATTGTTCTTTGCAATGTGTCCTTACGACAGCGAACATGACAGGTACTGCTATCATAATGATGGCAAGGAGCATGAGGCTGTTCTATATGTCTTTCTGCCGATATTCGATAATGAACCAATCCCTATGTTGGATGGGAACGGATTCTTAAATGGAAGTATCAAGCCTATTGGTTTGCAGGCATTCAGACGTCCTGGAGCACAGCAAGGGTATGGCTTGCATCTGTCAAAGGAGGAAAGCTTGAAAGCGTATATGTATAGGTTTACGTTCACATGTGAGGAATCGGAAGCTTACTACAGAAAATTTGCTGATGGTGATGGACTTTGGATAAAAGATGAATTAGTGGATAAAGCAAAGTCAATTACTAAGCAGGAAGTCTTTTCATTCGATGTGTTCAACGAAACATTTTGCGACTACAGACCTAAAGGATTTTCTGGCAATAAGTTGAAGAAGTGCTTGCCAAACGGCATCAAGTTAAAAACAAAAGTTGAAGATGTGGTCTTTACCGCAGAGGAACGTACTCAAATAATCGAACGATGGAACAACGATTTAGGTAAATCGATGGCTTCTACCATTTTCCGAAAGCAATGGTTTGAACATGAAGGTGTTGAAGATAGCAACGACGGGCAGCAACGTATTGTAGGCATACATAATGAGCATGCATTCAGATCTTTGAAGCAGTTGGAAACCCAGCAAATGCTTTTGATGATAGCATGTCCTGATGGTCCTAAAGGTGCTGAGTGGAAAAACTACACCAATACTCCATGTACGAGAAAAAAGATGAAAGCCCCCGACAATACCCAATGGACAAAAGTTCCAGCAAGAATGGAGGATATGTTTGGTAATCCGTATCTGACGGAAAAGGATTGGTGGATATGAAGTAAATAGTGACATTCTATCTCAACTATATGCACTTTTCTCAGAAAAACTACTCCCAAGCACCTTTTTTCTTTGGCTACATAGTTTTTAATCCTCACCTTTGCATCGTTGATCAACGAAACGTGTGAATAGGAAAACGAATTTAAATCTCTAAAGAAAAAAAGTATGAGTGTAATTTTTAGGACGGTGGAGAGACCGTCGGACCCCAGGGTTGAAAACTCTCCCAAGAAGTATTATCCGCAGTTGGTAACATTGGGGCAAAGCGTGGATTTGGCGTTTATTGCACAGAAGATGCAGGACCGCTCTTCTCTGTCTATCGGTGACATCAAGAGTACGATGCAGAACTTTGTGGAAAAGCTGAAAGAGCAGTTGCTGGAAGGAAAGACGGTTAATATAGCCGGGCTGGGTGTTTTTATACTGGCAGCCAAATCGAAAGGTGAGGAAAAGGCTGATGACGTGACAGCCAAGAGTGTGGAGAGCGTCCGTATCTGTTTTCAGGCGAATAGGGAACTGAAGATATCGAAGGCTGCTACCCGCGCTGGAGAGAGGCTGGATTTGGTGAGTTTGGATGATTATCTTAAGGGGAAGACTTCTACAGATGGCGGCTCCGGTTCGGAAGGAGGAGGCTCGGATTCGGATGGAGACCAAGGTGAGAATCCACTGGGATAACAGTAGCTATGAATTATTAATCAGATAATGGATAATCTTTATGAAGAAAACGTGGAATGTGATTTTGAAACTTATTATTGCCGTAGCGAGTGCTGTGGCAGGTGTGATTGGTGGACAGACAATGATGTTTTAGTCCGATAGGATTTGATAAATAAAAAATGAGAAGAGCTGCTGGCAGGAAATCTGTCGGCAGCTCTTTTTTTAATCCTTGTATGCTTCTTCGTGTACCCCCGCTACTGCTCGTCCGCTGGGGTCGTTCTTTCCTTGGAAAGAGGCGTCCCATGCCAGCGCTTCGGCGGTGGAGCATGCCACACTGGGCACGCTGGGAACGCTTCGGGCCGCGCTTTCACTGGGGAAATGCTCTTCGAAGATGGTGCGATAGTAATACTCTTCCTTATTTTGCGGGGTATGTATCGGGAAGCGTTCGGCGGCATGTGCCATCTGTTCGTCGCTGACGGCAGCGGCAGTGACGGCTTTCAGCGTATCAATCCAACTGTAGCCCACACCGTCGGAGAACTGTTCTTTCTGCCGCCAGGCAACGCTCTGGGGGAGTATGTCGGCAAAGGCTTCGCGGACTACTTTCTTTTCTATCTCCTTGCCGGGGCACATCTTGACTGCCGGATTGATGCGCATGGCAACATCCAGGAATTCTTTGTCGAGGAAGGGGACACGTCCTTCCACTCCCCAGGCTGCAAGGCTTTTGTTGGCACGGAGGCAGTCGTACAGATGCAGTTTGGAGAGCTTGCGCACGGTTTCTTCGTGAAAGGCTTGCGGTGTGGGCGCCTTGTGGAAGTAAAGGTAACCGCCGAACACCTCGTCTGCACCTTCGCCGCTGAGTACCATCTTGATGCCCATGCTTTTGATGACACGTGCCAGCAGATACATGGGGGTGGAGGCGCGGACAGTGGTTATGTCGTAAGTCTCAATGAAATAGATGACGTCGCGGACAGCATCGAGGCCTTCCTGAACGGTATAGTTTATCTCGTGATGCACGGTACCGATATGACGGGCCACTTCGCGGGCTTTAATCAAGTCGGGAGCACCCTTCAAGCCGACGGCGAAGGAATGGAGCTGCGGCCACCAGGCATCTGCCTTGTTGTCTGTCTCGATGCGTTTGGCGGCATATTTCTTGGCGATGGCAGAGATGACGGAAGAATCGAGTCCGCCACTGAGCAGGACACCGTAGGGGACGTCGGACATCAACTGGCGCTGTACGGCGGCTTCAAGTGCGTCGTGCACAGCCGTGACTTGTGTGCTGTAGGCTGTCCGGCCTATCGAAGCCGGCGCGGCATTACGTTCGGCGGCAGGAGTGTAGTTGTCCTTCACAGCGGCATAGTCCATCCAGTCGCGGGTGTACCAGCGGTGCATCTTGCCCTCGCGCCCACGGTAGTAGTGGCCGGGAAGGAAAGGCTCGTACTCGTCGCAGAAACCCTCAAGGGCTTTCAGCTCACTGCCGAAGTAGATGTGTCCATCCTTGTCGCGTCCTATATAAAGGGGGATTACGCCGATGGGGTCGCGAGCGATGAGGTAATCGTCCGTTTCTTCATCATAGAGGGCGAAGGCGAAGATGCCGTTCAGCTCTTCGAGGAAGCGGATGCCTTTGTCTTTGTAAAGGGCAAGGATGACTTCGCAGTCGGAACCTGTCTGGAAGGCGTATTTTCCGGCATAGCGGGCACGGATGTCGCGATGGTTGTAAATCTCGCCGTTGACGGCAAGCACCTGTTTGCGGTCGGGTGAATACAAGGGTTGTCCACCGGATTCCGGGTCGACAATGGAGAGGCGTTCGTGGGCGAGGATGGCGGAGCCGCCTACGTAGATACCACTCCAGTCCGGTCCGCGATGACGGATTTTCTGCGCCATCCGTAGTGCTTTGTTTCTCAACTCAGGAGTTTGAGACTGTATGTTGAAGATTCCTGCTATTCCACACATGAGAATTAAAAATTAAAGGTTAAAAATTAAAGAAAGGGAAATCATTTCTTGTTTTCTTTTAGAGGTTCGAGGTAACGATCTATTTCTGTTGCCACTCGTCGTCCGTCGGCCAAGGCACGTACTACGAGGCTGGCGCCGTGGGCGGCATCGCCTGCCACGAATACGTTCTCTGCAAACTTCGGTTGCTCGGGCTTGAGGAAACCCATGGCAAGAAGCACCATATCGGCTTCGATGACCTCTTTCTTACCCGTAGATTTCATGGTAGGGCGGTTACCGTCTGTTGCCGGAAGCCACTCCACTTCTTCCACTTCCACACCGCATACCTTGCCATTCTTCCCGATGAACCGGGTAGAGGCGAGGGACCATCGACGGGTACAGCCTTCTTCGTGGCTGCTGGTGGTTTTCAGTACGACGGGCCATTGAGGCCAGGGAGTATCTGGGTTGTGTCCTATGGGCGGTTGGGGCATGATTTCAATCTGGGTTACGCTGACGGCTCCCTGTCGGATGCTGGTGCCTATGCAGTCGGACCCGGTATCGCCGCCGCCGATGACGAGTACCCGTTTGCCGCGGGCGTTGACGAGTTGGTCTTTCGGGAAGGTATCTCCATCCAGAATATGGTTCTGCTGTGCCAGCATGTCGAGGGCAAAGTAGATGCCTTTCAGCTCCCTGCCCGGAATGGAGAGGTCGCGGGCGGTGGGCGTACCGGTACAAATGGCGTAGGCATCGAATCCGGCGGGCAGTTTCTGCACATCGACATGGACTCCCATCTTGAACAAGATACCTTCGGCCTCGAGGATTTTCATGCGGCGGTCGATGACGGCTTTGTCCAGCTTGAAGTTGGGGATACCATAGCGCAGCAGTCCTCCCGGCATCGGTTTGCTGTCGAATAGGGTAACTTCGTAACCTTTGGCGTTCAGCCGTACGGCAACGCTCAATCCGGCAGGGCCGGCGCCGATGACGGCTACTTTCTTTCCGTTGCGTTCGGGCTGGAGGGGGGTGATGTAGCCCTCGCGAAAAGCAGCCTCGGCAATGGCGGCTTCGTTCTCGCGGATAGTGACCGGTTCGTTGCACGAGAGTTTCAGTACGCACGACTTCTCGCAAAGTGCAGGGCAGATGCGTCCCGTAAATTCCGGAAAATCATTCGTACTGTTCAGTATTTGATAGGCTTCGCGCCATTTGCCCCGGTAGAGCGCGTCTTGGAATTCCGGGTCTTTATTGCCCAGCGGACATGCCCAGTGGCAGAAGGGTACGCCGCAGTCCATACAGCGCGAGGCCTGGAGTTTGCGGTCGTGGCTGTTCAGTGTCTGTTCCACTTGGCTGAAGTCTGTGATACGTTCGTGTATCGGACGGTAACCCGCCTCTTGGCGGGGGATATTGAGGAATGCTTTTGGATCTCCCATGATGAACAAATTAAAAAGTTAAAGAATTAAAGAATGAAAGGGGAATTTCCTCAGTCTTTCATTCTTTCATTATTAATTCGCGATTCAATAATCGCGTTGCATTTCTGCAATCTTCTGTTGCAATTTCTGCATCTGCTCCTCTTGCAGCACTTTTTTGTATTCGATAGGGACTACCTGGATGAACTGGTCGGCATAGCGTGGCCAGTCATCGAGCATGGTGCGTGCCAGTTTGGAACCGGTGTACAGGTAGTGCTGGCGGATGAGCTCGTGCAGTTCCTTGCGGTAGGAGGCCTCTTCGATGAGGCTCAGCTCCACCATTTCCATATTGCAGAAATAGTCGAAGTTGCCGTCCCGGTTCCATACGTAGGCCACACCGCCGGACATGCCTGCGGCAAAGTTGCGTCCCGTCTGTCCGAGTACTACCACGCGCCCGCCGGTCATATACTCGCAGCAGTGGTCACCTACACCCTCCACTACGGCTGTGGCACCGGAGTTGCGGACGGCAAAGCGCTCGCCTGCACGGCCGTTGATGTAAACTTCACCGCTTGTGGCGCCATAAAGCAGGGTGTTGCCTGCAATCGTGTTTTTCTCCGCCTCGAAGTTGCTCCGTACCGGGGGCAGGACGGCGATGCGTCCGCCACTCAGACCTTTGCCCAGATAATCGTTGGCCTCGCCTTCCAGCTTGAAGTTGACACCCGGGACAAGGAATGCCCCGAAACTCTGCCCGGCGGAGCCTTTGAACTTCACGTTCAGCGTATGTTCGGGCAGCCCTTTTTCTCCGTATTTTGCGGCAATGACACCAGAGAGCATGGCGCCGCAGGCACGGTCGGTATTGGCGATGGTGTACTCCAGCGAGATTTCCTTCTGGTTTTCTACGGCTTCGGCGGCGGCATGTAGCATCTCTACATCTTTCACATGGTCGATGCCATGCTGTTGGTCGGTGACGTGGCGGATGGCGGCTTCATTGTCTACGCGTGCCAGTAGTTTGTCGAAGCTTATCAACTGATGTTTCCTGATTCCGTCATCCGGCTTGCGGACGATAAGGTCTGTGCGTCCAATGATGTCATCCAGGCGTTCCACACCGATTTCCGCCAGGTATTCGCGTACTTCCTGCGCCAGGAACGTGAAGAAGTTCACCAGATACTCGCTGCGTCCGCGGAAGCGCTTGCGCAGTTCTTCGTTCTGTGTCGCCACCCCTACGGGGCAGGTGTTCTGGTGACATTTGCGCATCATTACGCAACCCAGTACAATCAGGGCACTGGTGGCGAAACCGAATTCCTCGGCTCCGAGCATTGCCATCAGTATGATGTCACGGCCGGTTTTGAGTTGTCCGTCCACTTGCAACATCACTTGCCCGCGCAGGCCGTTCAGCACCAGTGTCTGCTGCGTTTCGCTCAAACCGAGTTCGGGCGAGATGCCGGCATAGCGGATGGATGATGCAGGAGAGGCTCCCGTACCGCCCTCTGCACCCGAGATGACTATCAAATCGGCCTTTGCCTTTGCCACACCGGCGGCAATGGTACCCACACCGCTTTCTGCCACCAGCTTCACGCTGATTTTTGCCCGTGGGTTCACGTTCTTCAGGTCGAAGATGAGCTGTGCCAGGTCTTCGATGGAGTAAATGTCGTGGTGGGGCGGGGGGGAAATCAGCGAGATGCCCGGAATGGAGTGGCGTGTCTTGGCAATCACTTCATCCACTTTGAAGCCCGGCAGCTGCCCACCTTCGCCCGGCTTGGCGCCTTGGGCAATCTTTATCTGTATTTCGTCCGCATTCACCAGATATTCTGCGGTGACACCGAAACGTCCTGAGGCCACCTGCTTGATGGCGCTGCGCAGACTGGTGCCGTCTTCGCGCGGCATGAAGCGTGCCCGGTCTTCGCCTCCTTCGCCCGTATTGCTCCGGCCATGCAGCTTGTTCATGGCAATAGCCATGGCTTCGTGGGCTTCGCGGCTGATGGAGCCGTAGGACATGGCGCCGGTGACAAAGCGCTGTACGATGTTCTCTACCGGTTCCACCCGGTCTATGCTGATAGGAGCGCGGCGGAAGTCGAGGAAATCGCGCAGGAAGATGGGAGATTCCTTGCTGTCTACCATGGCAGTGAACTCCTTGAATTTCTTATAGCTTCCCAGGCGTGTGGCAAGTTGCAGTGTGCTGATGGTTTCCGGGTTCCAGGCGTGCTTCTCACCATCCTTGCGGAAGGCATACAGTCCGCGGTTCGGCAATAGCTCCGCTTCCCCCTTCTTTTTAAGAACCTCCATCCCTTCCTTGTGGAAGGCGATGGCGTCGCGTGCCACTTCATCCAGGCGTATGCCTCCGATGCGTGAACTCAGTCCGCCAAAGTAGGCATTGCTCAACTCCTCGCTCAGTCCTACGGCCTCGAAAATTTTCGCGCCCCGGTAAGAACGGATGGTGCTGATGCCCATCTTGCTCATAATCTTGAACAAGCCTTTGCAGACGGACTTGATATATTTCTTTTCGGCAGTGGCGTAGTCGAGCTGTATTTCCTTTTCGTTCACCAGTTTGTCGATGACGGCAAAAGCCATATACGGATTCAGTGCGCTGGCTCCGAAGCCCAGCAGCAGTGCGGCGTGCATCACTTCGCGGATTTCGCCGCTTTCTACAATCAGTGCCGTCTGCACCCGTTTGCCCACGGAGATAAGATGGTGGTGTACCGCCGACACGGCAAGCAGTGACGGAATGGCGGCATGGGCGGCGTCTACGTCGCGGTCGGAAAGCACGATGTAGTTCACTCCTTCGTTGACGGATTCTTCCGCCTGCTTGCAGAGGGTTGCCAATGCTTCCTGCAATCCCTGGCACCCTTTTGCCACTTCGAAGAGCAGGGGCAGTTTCACGGTCTTGAAGCCTTTGTACCGGATGTTGCAGAGAATATCCAGTTGGGCGTTGTTCAGGATGGGATGGTTCAACCTCACCATCTTGCAATGGTTTTCGCTGGGTGTCAGTATGTTCATGCCTACGGCTCCGATGTATTCGGTCAGCGACATTACCAGTTCTTCGCGTATCGGGTCGATAGGAGGGTTGGTGACTTGGGCAAACTGCTGGCGGAAATAGTTGTACAGTAGTTGCGGCTTGTCCGAGAGTACTGCCAGCGGGGTGTCATTGCCCATGGAGTTGATGGGTTCGGCACCGGTGGTACACATCGGGACAATCAGCCGTTCCACGTCTTCTTTGGAGTAGCCGAAGATGCGCAGCATGCTGTCGTAGTTCTCCACGCTATGGGAGACTTTGCGACCGCTTTTCAGTTCGTCCAGCTCGATGCGGTTGCCGGCCAGCCAAGTGCGGTATGGTTTGGCTTCGGCAAGTTGTTTCTTCAGTTCGCCGTCATAATATATTTCGCCTTTCTCGGTGTCTATAAGCAGTATCTTGCCCGGTTGCAGGCGTCCTTTTTCCTTGATGTCTCCCGGCTCGAAATCCATCACGCCGACTTCGCTGGCCACTACCATCATGCCGCCCTGCGTAATCAGGTAGCGTGCAGGGCGCAGTCCGTTCCTGTCGAGCATGCCGCCTGCATAGCGCCCGTCGCTGAAAAGCAGTGCCGCCGGTCCGTCCCACGGCTCCATCAGGATGGAGTGGTATTCATAGAAAGCTTTCAAATCTTCGCTGATGGGATTCTTTTCGTTGAAGGATTCCGGTACGAGCATGGCCATGGCGTGCGGCAGGCTCAGGCCCGACATGATGAGAAACTCGAGCACATTGTCCAGCGAGGCACTGTCGCTCATGCCCGGTTGCACGATGGGGCGTATCTCCCGGATGTCTCCCAGGGCGGGAGAGGAGAGTACACTCTCACGGGCTTCCATCCAGCCGCGGTTGCCGCGGATGGTATTGATTTCGCCGTTGTGTGCCAGCAGGCGGAAAGGCTGTGCCAGTCCCCAGGTGGGGAAAGTGTTGGTGCTGAAACGGGAGTGCACCAATGCCAGTCCGCTGGTGAAGTAGCTGTTGGTGAGGTCGGGGAAGTAGTTGCGCAACTGCAAGGAAGAGAGCATGCCCTTGTAGACGATGTTCTTCGTAGAGAGCGAGACGATGTAGAAATCCTCGCGGGTGGGGATGTCCGACTTGCGTATTCTGTTCTCTATCCTTTTCCTTATTATATAGAGTTTGCGGTCGGCGGTTTCGCTTTCCGTAAATCCGGTGATGAAAATTTGCTTGATGTCCGGTTCGTTGGCAAGAGCCGCTTCTCCCAATATTTCGGGGCAAGTGGGCACGTTGCGCAGATGCATCAGGGTCAATCCCTCCTTTTCAATCTCTTCGATAATGACGCTCAAGATGACAGCCTGGTCTTTTCCGTCTTTGGGAAGGAAAAGCAGGCCGGTGCCGTATTTTCCTTTCTCGGGAACGGGAATGCCCTGCAACAGAATGAATTCGTGCGGTATCTGCAGCATGATGCCGGCACCGTCTCCGGTTTTGTTGTCCGCCCCTTCCGCTCCACGGTGGCGCATGTTTTCCAGTACCTTCAATGCCGATTCTACCAGTTCATGTGATTTTCCTCCCTGGATATTGACCAGCATGCCTACTCCGCAGGCATCGTGCTCATGGGATGCCTCATACAAGCCCAACTGTTTGGGCTGTCGCTGGTAATCCTCTGCTTTTGTTTTGTTGTTAAAAAGTTCTTGTTTCATGATTATAAGCTTTCTTTATTGCTGTATAATATTGTTTGTGGTTTCAAAATGTTCGGCAAATATATGGTATTAATTGCAAAATGATAATATGTGTTCCTGCCTTCTTTCTTGCAAAATTCCTGCGATAGAAGATGAAGTTATGAATTGATAGAAAACACCCTCTGTTTTCTTTTAATCCTAAATCAAAATCAGACGGTTTGATTTGGATTTATAAATTGAGCCTTTTGCTTTTAAAATAATACTTTCTTTAACTTTTTGATGTAAAAACAACTTTTTTCTATTCTTTTGATAAATAAATAGTGGAAAGATTAACTTTATGTTCTTAAGAATATGTATATTTGCAACGCAAAATCAAATACTGATACATTATGTGTGGAATAGTAGGCTATATAGGTCAAAGGAAAGCCTACCCCATTCTTATCAAGGGTCTGAAGCGGTTGGAGTACCGTGGATATGATAGTGCGGGGGTAGCATTAATCAGTGATAACCGACAGTTGAACGTGTACAAAGCGAAAGGTAAGGTTTCGGAACTTGAAACTTTCGTTGCTCAAAAAGATATTTCCGGTAGCATTGGTATTGCACATACACGTTGGGCCACTCATGGAGAACCTTGTTCCGTCAATGCCCATCCCCATTATTCCTCTTCCGAACGCCTCGCCCTCATCCATAACGGCATTATTGAAAACTACGCCGTCCTTAAAGAAAAACTTCAAGCCAAAGGTTATGTATTTAAAAGCAGCACTGATACCGAGGTGCTGGTACAGCTCATTGAATACATTCAGGTGACAAACCATATTGACCTGCTGACGGCGGTGCAACTTGCCTTGCAGGAAGTGATTGGGGCGTATGCCATTGCGGTGCTCGACAAGGACAATCCGGATGGGATAATCGCTGCACGCAAGAGCAGTCCGCTGGTGGTGGGCATCGGTGAAGGAGAGTTTTTCCTGGCTTCGGATGCCACGCCGATTGTGGAATACACGGATAAGGTGGTGTATCTGGAAGACGAAGAGATTGCCCTCATCCGTCGGGGAGAGAAGCTGAAGGTTGTTAACCTGAAGAATGTGGAATGTCCGCACGAGGTAAAGACGGTAGCGCTCAATCTCGGCCAGCTGGAGAAGGGCGGTTATCCGCACTTCATGCTGAAGGAAATCTTCGAACAGCCCGGCTGCATTCACGACTGCATGCGCGGGCGTATCAATGTGGAGGGTACGAACGTGGTTCTTTCTGCAGTGATTGATTATAAGGAACGTCTGCTGGCGGCCAAACGCTTCGTCATCGTGGCATGCGGTACGTCATGGCATGCCGCCCTCATCGGCAAGCATTTGATTGAAAGCTTCTGCCGTATTCCGGTAGAGGTGGAGTATGCCAGTGAGTTCCGTTACCGCGACCCGGTGATTGACAGCAACGATGTGGTGATTGCCATCTCGCAAAGCGGAGAAACGGCCGATACGCTGGCCGCCGTGGAGCTTGCCAAAAGCTGTGGGGCATTTATATACGGCATCTGCAATGCCGTCGGTTCCAGCATTCCCCGTGCCACGCACACGGGTTCCTATATCCACGTGGGACCGGAAATAGGGGTGGCATCCACCAAAGCCTTCACGGGGCAGGTAACGGTGCTTACCATGCTGGCCCTGACACTTGCCAAAGAGAAAAAGACGATGGACGAAGGGCAATACCTGGCAATTGTCAAGGAGCTGGGGCATATTCCCGACAAGATGGAAGAGGTCTTGAAATTGAACGACCGCATAGCGGAACTTTCCAAGATATTCACCTATGCACACAACTTTATCTATCTGGGACGCGGATACAGTTATCCCGTAGCCTTGGAAGGCGCCTTGAAGTTGAAGGAGATTTCGTATATCCATGCCGAAGGCTATCCTGCCGCCGAAATGAAGCACGGCCCCATTGCTCTGGTGGATACCGAAATGCCGGTAGTGGTCATTGCCACCCGGAATGGGCTTTATGAAAAGGTGCTGAGCAATATCCAGGAAATAAAGGCGCGTAAAGGCAGGGTTATCGCCATTGTGACAAAGGGAGATACGGTCATCAGTAAAATAGCCGACACTTGTATCGAGCTTCCCGAAACAATGGAGTGCCTTGATCCGTTAATAACTACGGTACCTTTGCAACTGCTTGCCTATCACATTGCCGTGTGCAAGGGAATGGATGTGGACCAGCCGAGGAACCTTGCTAAGTCGGTGACTGTAGAATGAGGACATGTACAATTTACCATTTACAATGTACAATGGGGCTGCGCTTGGGAGGGGTAAATGTAAATGGTAATTGTATGCTATAATAAGGAAAAGAAAATTGTACACTTAAAATTGTACATTGTAAATGGTAAATAGTAAATAAATAGATGGAACAACTGAAGCATGAATGCGGCGTCGCCATGATACGCCTGCTGAAACCTTTGGAGTACTATGAAGAGAAGTACGGAACATGGATGTACGGACTCAACAAGCTCTATCTCCTGATGGAGAAACAACACAACCGTGGGCAGGAAGGTGCCGGACTGGCCTGCGTGAAACTGGAAGCCAATCCCGGTGAGGAATATATGTTCCGTGAACGTGCGCTCGGTTCGGGCGCCATTACCGAAATTTTCGGTACGGTGCAGGGCAACTTCAAGGACTTGACCAAGGAACAGCTGCACGATGCGGAATATGCCAAGCGTGTGCTGCCCTTTGCAGGGGAGGTCTATATGGGACACCTGCGTTACTCCACTACCGGAAAGTCCGGCATCTCGTACGTGCACCCGTTCCTCCGGAGAAACAACTGGCGTGCCAAGAATCTTGCCCTCTGCGGCAACTTCAACATGACGAATGTGGATGAAATCTTCGCACGCATTACCGCCATCGGCCAGCATCCGCGCAAATATGCCGATACCTACATCATGCTGGAGCAGTTGGGACATCGCCTCGACCGCGAAGTGGAGCGCCTCTTCAACCTTGCCGAAGCGGAAGGGCTGGCAGGCATGGACATCACCCGTTATATAGAAAACCACATCGACCTTGCCAACGTGCTGCGCACTTCGAGCAAGGAGTGGGACGGGGGATACGTGATGTGCGGACTTACCGGCAGCGGAGAGACTTTTGCCGTACGCGACCCATGGGGCATCCGTACAGCCTTCTGGTATCAGGACGACGAGATAGCGGTGCTTGCCAGCGAACGTCCCGTGATACAGACAGCCCTTAATGTTCCTGTCGAATCCATCAAGGAGCTGCAACCCGGACAAGCCATGTTTATCAACAAGGCCGGCAAGGTGCGCACCGTGCAAATCAACAAGCCGCGCGAGGTGAAGCCTTGTTCCTTCGAGCGCATCTACTTCAGTCGGGGCAGTGATGTGGACATTTACCGGGAACGTAAACTGCTGGGTGAGAAACTTGTACCCAACATATTGAAAGCCATCGACAACGATGTGGACCATACCGTCTTCTCCTTCATCCCCAATACGGCAGAAGTCGCCTTCTACGGTATGTTGCAGGGATTGGACGACTACCTCAACGAGGAGAAGGTGCAGCAGATTGCCGCCTTGGGGCATAGTCCCAGCCACGACGAACTGGAGCATATCTTGTCGCGGCGCATACGGAGCGAGAAGGTAGCCATCAAGGACATCAAGCTGCGTACCTTCATTGCCGAAGGAAACAGCCGGAACGACCTTGCCGCCCATGTGTACGACATCACTTACGGAAGCCTTGTCCCGGGAGTGGATAATCTGGTCATCATCGACGACTCGATAGTGCGTGGAACCACCCTGAAGCAGAGCATCATCGGCATCCTTGACCGTCTGGAGCCAAAGAAGATAGTCATTGTAAGCTCTTCACCGCAGGTACGCTATCCCGACTACTACGGCATCGATATGGCTAAGATGAGTGAATTCATTGCCTTCAAGGCTGCTGTGGAACTGCTGAAGGAGCGTGAGATGCGCGATGTAATTGCCGCCGCCTACCGCAAGTCTAAGGAGCAGGTAGGCCTGCCCAAAGAACAGATGGTGAATTACGTGAAGGAGATTTATGCTCCTTTCACTGATGAGGAAATCTCTGCCAAGATGGTGGAGCTTCTTACTCCGAAAGGGACGAAAGCCAAAGTGCAGATTGTCTACCAGCCTCTCGAGGGGCTGCATGAGGCCTGCCCCAAGCATCCGGGTGACTGGTACTTCAGCGGCGATTATCCTACGCCGGGCGGTGTGAAGCTGCTGAATAAGGCATTTATTGATTATATAGAACAAGTTTATCAATTTTAATTGAATCAATGAGAAATGTAACTCTAATCCTCGACGACGGGAGCCGCTTCCACGGCAAGTCGTTCGGCTTTGAAAAACCGGTAGCGGGAGAGGTGGTCTTCAACACAGCCATGACGGGTTATCCCGAAAGCCTGACCGACCCTTCGTATGCCGGACAGCTGATGACGCTCACCTATCCGTTGGTGGGCAATTACGGTGTGCCGCCTTTTACTCTCGAACCGAATGGGCTTGCCACTTTTATGGAGAGCGAACATATCCATGCCGAAGCCATTATTGTAAGCGATTATAGTGAAAATTATAGCCATTGGAATGCGGTGGAAAGCCTCGGTGACTGGCTGAAACGCGAACAGATTCCGGGCATCACGGGCATCGATACCCGCGAACTGACAAAGGTGCTTCGCGAGCATGGGGTGATGATGGGACGTATCGCCTTTGATGATGAATCGGATGAAATGCCTGAGGCCTCTTATGCCGATGTGAATTATGTGGATAAAGTCAGCTGCAAGGAGGTTATCCGTTACAACGAAGGAACCGGTAAGAAGAAAGTGCTTCTTGTGGATTGCGGCGTCAAGCATAACATCATCCGCTGCCTGCTGAAACGTGACGTGGAAGTGATTCGCGTTCCCTGGAACTATGATTATACCGGAATGGAGTTCGATGGGCTGTTCATCTCCAACGGCCCCGGCGACCCCGATACCTGCGATGCTGCCGTGCAGCATATCCGCAAGGCAATGCAGAACGAGAAACTGCCCATCTTCGGCATCTGTATGGGAAACCAGTTGCTTTCCAAAGCTGGGGGCGCCAAGATATACAAATTGAAATACGGTCACCGCAGCCATAACCAACCGGTGCGTATGGTGGGTACGGAACGTTGCTTCATCACCTCACAGAATCATGGGTATGCCGTAGACAACAACACGCTGACAGAAGACTGGGAACCGCTTTTCATCAATATGAACGATGGTTCTAATGAAGGAATCCGCCACAAATGCAATCCCTGGTTCTCCGCACAGTTTCATCCCGAAGCTGCCAGCGGGCCGACGGATACGGAGTTTCTTTTTGATGACTTTGTGAAGTTGCTTTAGTAAGAGAATTTTATCAAGAATGATTGCGTTCATAATCTCTTGATAATCAGTATGTAAAAGACGGTATAATGAGTCCCATACTGAATGTCATTCAGTCCCAGAGTGAATACCTTTCAGTCCTATACTGAATGCCATTCAATTAGTGACTGATTGTGTAAGGTAAGAGAAAGATAAGGTTTTATTACTACTATTACATTTTTAATAAACAGATATGCAAATGAAAGAAAACAATATAAAGAAAGTCCTGCTGCTCGGTTCCGGCGCACTGAAAATCGGTGAGGCAGGAGAATTTGACTACTCCGGTTCGCAGGCGCTCAAGGCATTGAAGGAGGAAGGCATCTACACGGTTCTCATCAATCCGAACATTGCCACGGTACAGACCTCGGAAGGAGTTGCCGACCAGATTTACTTCCTGCCCGTCACTCCTTACTTCGTGGAGAAGGTGATAGAGAAGGAGCGCCCGGACGGCATCATGCTTGCTTTTGGTGGGCAGACGGCACTGAACTGCGGTGTTTCCCTCTATAAAGACAAGATTTTCGAGAAGTACGGTGTGACGGTTCTCGGCACTCCCGTGCAGGCCATCATTGACACGGAGGACCGTGAAATCTTTGTGCAGAAACTGAATGAGATTGATGTGAAGACCATCAAGAGCGAAGCTGTGGAGAATGCGGCAGATGCCCGTCGCGCAGCCCGGGAACTGGGATATCCGGTCATTGTCCGTGCCGCATACGCGCTTGGTGGACTGGGTTCGGGTTTTTGCGACAATGAAGAAGAGCTGAATGTGCTGGTGGAGAAAGCCTTCTCCTTCTCCCCGCAGGTGTTGGTGGAAAAATCGCTGAAGGGATGGAAGGAAGTGGAATACGAGGTGGTGCGCGACCGCTTCGACAACTGCATCACGGTCTGTAATATGGAGAACTTCGACCCCCTGGGCATCCATACGGGTGAGTCCATCGTTATTGCCCCGTCACAGACGTTGAGCAATACGGACTATCATAAATTGCGTGAACTCGCTATCCGCATTATCCGTCACATCGGCATTGTGGGAGAGTGTAACGTGCAGTATGCCTACGACCCGATGAGCGAGGACTACCGGGTAATCGAGGTAAATGCACGCTTGAGCCGTTCGTCTGCACTTGCCTCTAAAGCAACGGGTTATCCGTTGGCGTTTGTAGCGGCAAAACTCGGCTTGGGCTATGGCTTGTTCGACTTGAACAACTCTGTGACAAAGACTACAAGCGCTTTCTTCGAACCCGCCCTGGACTATGTGGTCTGCAAGATACCGCGTTGGGATTTGGGCAAGTTCCACGGGGTGGACAAAGAGCTGGGTTCGAGCATGAAGTCGGTAGGCGAGGTGATGGCTATCGGCCGTACTTTCGAGGAAGCCATCCAGAAGGGGCTTCGCATGATAGGCCAGGGCATGCACGGCTTCGTAGAGAACAAGGAACTGGTGATTGCCGATTTGGACAAGGCTCTGCGCGAACCTACCGACAAACGTATCTTTGTCATCTCCAAAGCCTTCCGTGCCGGGTATACGGTGGACCAGGTGCACGAATTGACCAAGATAGACCGTTGGTTCCTGGAGAAGTTGATGAACATCATGGATACCAGCAGGGAACTGCACTCTTTTATGGCTGATGGAGAGTTGCCAATGATTCCCGTGGACTTATTGCGTAAAGCCAAAGTACAAGGCTTCTCTGATTTCCAGATAGCCCGTGCCCTCGGCTTGGAACAAGCAATGGACGGCGAAGAAGCCATCCTTGCCGTCCGCAATTTCCGCAAGAGTGCAGGCATTCTGCCCGTAGTGAAGCAGATAGATACCCTTGCCGCCGAATATCCCGCACAGACCAACTATCTCTACCTAACGTATAGTGGCACGGCAAATGATGTCCGTTACCTCGGCGACCGCAAGTCCATCGTCGTATTGGGCTCCGGCGCCTACCGCATCGGTTCTTCCGTAGAGTTCGACTGGTGCGGCGTGCAGGCCCTGAACACCATTCGCCAGGAAGGCTACCGCAGTGTCATGATAAACTACAACCCCGAAACCGTGTCTACGGACTATGACATGTGCGACCGTCTTTACTTCGACGAGCTCACCTTCGAGCGCGTGATGGATATTCTCGAACTGGAGAATCCCCACGGGGTGATTGTCTCTACCGGTGGTCAGATACCGAATAACCTTGCCCTGCGCCTCGATGCGCAGAAGGTACCTATTCTCGGCACAAGCGCCAGGAGCATCGACAATGCCGAAGACCGTGACAAGTTCTCCGCCATGCTCGACCGCATTGGTGTAGACCAACCCGAATGGCGGGCGCTGACCTCCCTGGAGGACATCAACGCCTTTGTGGATAAGGTGGGCTTCCCGGTATTGGTCCGTCCTTCCTACGTATTGTCCGGCGCTGCGATGAACGTCTGTTCCAACCGGGAGGAGCTGGAACGCTTCCTGAAGCTGGCGGCGAATGTCAGCAAGAAACATCCCGTAGTGGTGAGCCAGTTCATTGAGCATGCCAAGGAGGTGGAGATGGATGCTGTGGCGCAAGATGGAGAGATTATCGCGTACGCCATCAGTGAGCATATCGAGTTTGCCGGAGTGCATTCCGGTGACGCCACTATCCAGTTCCCGCCACAAAAGTTGTATGTGGAGACGGTGCGCCGCATCAAGCGCATCAGCCGCGAGATTGCCCGTGAGCTGAACATCTCCGGTCCGTTCAATATCCAGTATCTGGCACGCGAGAACGACATCAAGGTGATTGAGTGCAACCTCCGTGCCAGCCGTTCGTTCCCGTTTGTCAGCAAGGTGCTGAAGATAAACCTTATTGAACTTGCCACGAAGGTGATGCTCGGCATTCCGGTACAGAAGCCGGACAAGAATCTGTTCGATTTGGATTACGTAGGCATCAAGGCGAGCCAGTTCTCCTTCAACCGTCTGCAGAAGGCCGACCCGGTACTGGGTGTGGATATGGCAAGCACGGGCGAGGTGGGTTGCATCGGCAGCGATACTTCCTGCGCCATTCTCAAGGCGATGCTCTCCGTGGGATATCGTATTCCAGAGAAAAATATCCTGCTTTCTACCGGTACTCCGAAGCAGAAAGTGGACATGCTTTCTGCCGCGCGTATGCTTCAGAAGAAGGGGTATAAGATATTTGCCACGGGTGGTTCCAGCAACTTCCTTACGGAGAACGGTGTGGAGAATACGCGCGTCTACTGGCCCAGCGAACCCGAACGCCAGCCGCAGGCACTCGACATGCTGCACCGCAAGGAGATAGACATGGTGGTCAATATTCCGAAGAACCTCACCGCAGGCGAGTTGGATAACGGCTACAAGATACGCCGTGCCGCCATCGACCTCAATATTCCGTTGATAACGAATGCCCGTCTGGCAAGTGCGTTCATCAATGCATTCTGCACGATGATGCCGGATGATTTGGCTATCAAGTCGTGGGCGGAGTACAAATGATGATTTAATTTGCTATCTTTGCTGAAAACTAAGTTCGATGGAAACAATTTTGACCCAATACTATCAATCTCCTTATGGCGAGTTGCTCCTCGGCTCTTTCGGCGATAAACTCTGCCTATGCGACTGGATGCTGAACGAGAAACGTAGAGTACCCGTTGATAAGCGTATACGGCAGGCGCTGCATGCCGATTATGAGGAAGGCACTTCGGAAGTGATTGCAAGGGCAATCATTCAGTTGGATGAGTATTTTGCCTGTAAGCGGACCATATTCGATGTTCCACTGCTTGCAGTCGGAACAGAATTCCAGCGGACGGTGTGGCAGGAGTTGCAGAACATCCCTTACGGAAAAACAGTGTCCTACGGCGAGCTTTCACGAAAGCTGGGCAATCCGAAAGCCGTACGTGCGGTGGCGGCTGCCAATGGGGCAAATGCCCTCTCCATACTCATCCCCTGCCATCGTGTGGTGGGCAGCAACCATACGCTGATAGGCTATGCCGGTGGACTGGCAGCCAAACAAGGGATGCTGGCATTGGAAGCGGACTCTTGCGACGGACCGTCAGGCTCCCGTATAGGACAGCTGTTTTGAGGTCAGGTTTGTTTCTGGTATTCCGCCGGTGTCATCCCCGTCATACGTTTGAAGAACTTCGAGAAGAACGACGGATTGGGAAAGTTCAGTTCGTCTGATATTTGAAACACCAGTAGATTACTGTGTTTCAGCAATACTTTGGCTTCGAGGATAACTGCTTGATTAATCCATTGCATCACGGTTTGTCCGCTTGTTTCACGTATCACCGAGCTCAGATAGTGCGGTGTCAGGCATAGTTTGTCGGCATAGAAGTTGACGCTGCGTTCGTGCTTGCTGTGTTGGTTCACCAAAGCGATGAAGCGGCGGAATAGCTCTTCCTGGCGTGAAAGGCGTGCCGGAGTTGACTTGCATGTGTGCTCGTGGATATACTTAAGGTTATAGAGAAGTGAGACAATCAAGTGCTGTACAGCTCCGCGGCGGTAGGGCAAACAATGTAGTATATTCCACAATAAAGAGAAGAAGCTGCTGATGTGTGCCCATTCCTCGTTGTTGCATGAAAGGCGGATTCCGTTTCGTGTATAAGCTTCCGAAAGAATGGAATTCTGTAGTACGGGCAGAAAATTGGCAGTGGGCATGATGACTTGGAATTCGTAGTCGGGACTGACTTCCGATATTTCTATCAGCGAATTGTCAGGGATGATAATAATATCGTGGGCTGTAGCTTCATATTCGATAAGATTGATGGAGATTCGGCCCTTACCTTGCATGATGCGTACAATCCTTCCTTCTTTGGCACGATAAGGTTGCTGGGTGCGGAATAGCCTGAATCCCATTGCTTGAAAACTGATGACCATTCCCAAATCGTCGTTTATAAATCTGTATTCGGAATGTTCTATAAAATCCGGATTGTTGCGGATGTCCTCGAATGCGACGCTTATCGGTTTGTTCTTTTCCATATCTTTCCCTTTATGAATAATGTATATTTCCACCGCAAAGATAATAAAGTGTTCCTATTATTTGTCTTTTTCTACGAAATGTCGTACTATTAGAACATCTTTGCGCACAAATGGATTGTAAGGTTATAGGGTTATGCCTTTATCTTTGCATGTGTATAGAACAAAACCATGTAGAATAAACAAGAAACAGAATGGATATGAAACGAACCGTTTTCTTTTTTACCCTTTCTCTTGCCGCCATGCTGGCACATGCCCAGCTCACGTTGGAAGAGTGCCAGCGCCGGGCGCAAGACAATTATCCGTTGGTCAGGCAATACGGACTGATAGAAAAGGCACGCGGGTACGACCTCTCCAATGCCGGAAAAGGTTACTTGCCCCAGTTTTCCCTATCCGGCAAGGCCACGTACCAGAGTGACATCACCCGGCTACCGGTCGAAATCCCTAATCTCGACATCAAGACTGCTTCGAAAGACCAATATCAGGTGATGCTCGAAGTGCAGCAGGTCCTCTGGGATGGTGGGGATATACGTTCCAGAAAACGATTGACGCGTGCCGCCTCGGAAGTGGAACTGGAAAAACAGCATGTAGACATGTATGCCTTGACTGACCGGGTGAACCAGCTCTTTTTCGGCATCCTGCTGTTGGACGAACAGCTGAAACAGAACAGCCTCTTGCAAGAAGATTTAGGAAGAACCCACAAGCAGGTAGCCGACTATATAGCCAATGGCATCGCCACCCTGAGCGACCTGGATGCAGTCAGCGTAGAGCAACTGAACACCAGGCAGCACCGTGTGGAATTGGAGACCACCCGCCGTGCATACCTCAGCATGCTTGCTGCCTTTACGGGCAAGGATCTCTCTTCCGAAACGGTTTTATTGAAACCGGCTGCCGAAGAAAACATAGACCGGCAGATGAACAACCGCCCCGAACTTCGTTGGTACGATGCGCAGGGAGAGCAACTCCACCAGCAGGAGGCAGCCTTGAACACCCGGTTGATGCCGCGTTTCGGCCTTTTTGTACAAGGGGCATACGGCAATCCGGGATTGAATATGCTGAAAGATGAATTCAACGCCTATTACATGGCGGGGGTGCGCATGTCCTGGAATTTCGGCAGTCTGTATACGTTGAAGAACGACCGCCGCAGGATAGACAATACCCGCCAACAGATAGAGACCGGCCGGGATGTGTTCCTTTTCAACATTAGCCTGCAGGCTACGCAGCAGGATGCGGGCATTGTATCCATGCGCCGCCAGATGGCGGATGATGACGAGATTATCCGTCTGCGTGGGAATATCCGCCGTGCAGCCGAGGCCAAGGTGCAGAACGGGACAATGACCGTGACCGATATGCTGCGGGAGATTACCAACGAAAGTATGGCACGACAGACCAAGGCATTGCATGAGGTGCAGTTGCTGATGAACATCTGGCAGCTGAAATATACGCTGAACAATTAATGACTATAATCCGTAATTTATAACTTGAAATAGTATGAAATCATTGAAATTATTTCCTTTTTTATTTCTCCTTGCCGCCTGTACCGGCGGTACTCCGAAATATGATGCGACGGGAACGTTCGAGGCTACCGAAGTCATCGTTTCTGCCGAGGCGTCCGGAAAACTGCTGAGTTTCGACATCGAGGAAGGCACGACACTGAAAGACGGGCAGGAAGTAGGCATTATAGATACCGTCCAACTCTATCTGAAGAAACTCCAGTTGGAGGCCAGTGTCAAGTCCGTGGAAGGCCAGCGGCCCGATATCCTGAAGCAAGTAGCCGCCACTCAGGAACAGATTGTGCAGGCACGGCGCGAGCGCGACCGCGTGTCCAACCTGCTCCGTGTGGGTGCCGCCAACCAGAAGCAGCTCGATGATGCCGAGTCCCTTCTCGAAGTCCTCCGCAAGCAGCTCGACGCACAGAACTCCACCCTGCGCAACAGTGACCGCAGCCTGACGTGGCAAAGCTCCTCTGTCGGCATCCAGGTGGCGCAGATAGAAGACCAGCTGCGCAAATGCCACATCACCTCTCCGCTGACGGGAACCGTCCTTGCCCAATATGCCGAAGCCGGAGAACTGGCTGCTCCCGGCACCCCTCTTTTCAAAGTGGCGGATATGGAGCAGATTTACCTCCGTGCCTACATCACCTCCGAGCAGCTTGCCGAAATCAAGCTGGGACAGCAAGTGAAGGTTTATGCGGATTATGGAAAGGAAGTGCGGAAAGAATACCCCGGCATCGTTACCTGGATTTCCGATACGTCCGAATTCACTCCAAAAACTATCCTGACGAAAGACGAGCGTGCCAATCTGGTCTATGCTGTAAAGATTGCCGTGAAGAATGACGGGATGCTGAAAATAGGAATGTATGGAGGCTGTAACTTTAACTAATATCTCCAAGCGTTACGGCAGCGTGGAAGCCCTGCGGGGTGTCTCTCTGTCAGTGGCTCCCGGTGAGCTTTTCGGCATCATCGGGCCGGACGGTGCGGGCAAGACATCGCTTTTCCGCATCCTCACCACTTTGCTGCTTGCCGACGGAGGCTCGGCTTCGGTCTGCGGTCTGGATGTGGTGAAGGACTACAAAGCCATCCGCAGGCGGGTGGGGTATATGCCCGGACGCTTCTCCCTCTATCCGGACTTGACGGTGGAGGAGAATCTCAATTTCTTCGCCACCGTCTTCCACACCACCATCGAGGAGAATTATGATTTGGTGCGCGACATTTACCGGCAGATAGAACCTTTCCGCAAGCGCCGCGCCGGAGCGTTGTCCGGCGGCATGAAGCAGAAACTCGCCCTTAGCTGTGCCCTTATCCATAAACCGGATGTCCTCTTTCTGGACGAACCCACTACGGGCGTCGACCCCGTGTCCCGCAAGGAATTCTGGGGAATGCTTCGCCGACTGAAGGAGCAGGGTATCACCATCATTGCTTCCACCCCCATCATCGACGAAGCGCGCCAATGCGACCGCATCGCCTTCATCAACGAAGGAGAGATAAAAGGCATCGATACCCCCGACCGTATCCTGACACGCTTTGCGGGCATCCTCTGCCCTCCGGGCTTGCAGCACGAACGGGTGGAAAACCACGAAAACAAGGTGATTGAAGTGGAAGGGTTGACCAAGCGGTTCGGTAATTTCACCGCTGTAGACCACATCTCCTTCCAAGTCCATCGGGGCGAGATTTTCGGTTTCCTGGGAGCCAACGGGGCAGGCAAGACCACCGCCATGCGCATGCTTACGGGACTTAGCCGCCCCACCGGCGGCAAGGCATGTGTGGCAGGTTTCGATGTGGCTTCCCAACCCGAAGAAGTGAAGAAGAACATCGGCTACATGAGCCAGAAATTTTCCCTTTACGAAGACCTCAAGGTGTGGGAGAATATCCGCCTCTTTGCCGGTATCTACGGCATCCCCGAAGCGGAGATTGCCCCCAAGACGGATGAGCTGCTCCTCCACCTCGGGCTGGAAAAGGAACGGGATACACTGGTGAAAAGCCTTCCGCTGGGCTGGAAGCAGAAGCTGGCCTTCTCCGTCTCCATCTTCCACCGTCCCAAGATTGTCTTTCTGGATGAGCCTACGGGTGGGGTGGACCCTGCCACGCGCCGCCAGTTCTGGGAGCTGATTTACCAGGCTGCCGACGAGGGCATCACCGTCTTTGTCACCACCCACTTTATGGACGAGGCGGAGTATTGCGACCGCATCTCCATCATGGTAGACGGCGTCATCCGTGCACTCGACACTCCCGGGGAGCTGAAACGGCAGTTCAATGCCACTACGATGGACGATGTATTCCAACAACTGGCTCGTCAAGCTGTGCGAACCGCCGACTGAAAATCCGTGAAATCCGCATTATCCGAGCCTAAATATAAATATAGACAATGAAACAATTCATATCTTTCATCCGAAAAGAGTTCTTCCATATCTTCCGCGACCGGCGCACGATGCTGATTCTGCTGGGCATGCCCATCGTGCAGATAATCCTTTTCGGTTTTGCCATCACCACCGAGGTGAAGAACGTGCGTGTGGCGGTGCTCGACCCGTCGAATGACGTAGTTACCCGCCGTATCATCGACCGCATGGATGCAAGCGAATACTTCACCGTCATCCGCCGCCTGCATTCTCCCGCCGATATGGAGGCTTCTTTCGGAAGAGGGGAGATTGACATGGCGCTTGTTTTCAGCGAGCGTTTCTCGGACAAGCTTTATACCGGCGAGGCGCGCGTGCAGCTTGTCTCCGACGCCACAGACCCCAATATGGCGACTATGCAGGCAGGCTATGCCGCAAACATCATCTCCTCTGCCGGGCAGGAGATGCTTCTGCCGGGAGTGCATGCCGCTGCCATCGTACCCCAGCTCAAGCTGCTGTACAATCCGCAGATGAAGAGTGCCTACAACTTCGTGCCGGGTGTCATGGGGCTTATTCTGATGCTGATTTGCGCCATGATGACCTCCATCTCCATTGTGCGCGAGAAGGAGACGGGGACGATGGAGGTCCTGCTGGTTTCTCCCGTCAAACCGCTTTTCATCATTCTGGCAAAGGCGGTGCCCTATTTTGTGCTGTCGTTTGTCAACTTGACCACCATTCTTCTACTTTCGGTCTATGTGCTCGATGTTCCCGTGGCGGGCAGCTTGTTCTGGCTGGTGGTGGTGTCGCTGCTATTCATTTTTGTCTCCCTGGCGCTGGGGCTGCTGATTTCCACGGTCACCCGGACGCAGGTTGCCGCCATGCTGGTGTCCGGACTGATGCTGATGATGCCCACCATGTTGCTTTCGGGCATGATATTCCCCATTGAGAGTATGCCCGTTATCTTGCAGGCCATTTCAGCTGTGCTTCCTGCACGCTGGTATATCCAGGCGGTGCGTAAGCTGATGATTGAGGGAGTGGATGTTTCGCTTGTGCTGATGGAGGTCGGCATACTTGCCACGATGGCGGTATTGCTGATAACGGTGAGTTTCAAGAAATTCAAGCATCGGCTTGAGTAAAGAGCGGATATGAATTTTATATTAATTATTCAGGCAGAAGAACATAAGGACAAAAGGATACGGGAAATCTGTTCTTTTGTTCTTATGTCTAAAATCTTTAAAATATCGTCTTATGATAAAGTTTCTCATTGAAAAGGAATTCAAGCAGTTGTTCCGCAACTCCTTCCTGCCCAAGCTGATTTTCATTTTCCCGTGCATGATTATGATACTGATGCCCTGGGCCGCCAATCTGGAGATAAAGAACATCAATCTGAATATAGTGGACAATGACCACAGCGTCTTGTCTCGCCGTCTGGTAGATAAAATCGGTGCATCCACTTATTTCCGCCTGACAGCGCTTCCCGATACATATGATGAGGCTTTGCTGGCCATTGAAGCAGGTTCGGCAGATGTCGTGCTGGAGATTCCCCGTGATTTCGAAAAGGATTGGGTGAAGGGAGAGGCGCCCCGCCTGCTGGTGGCGGCCAATGCCGTGAACGGCACGAAGGGCAGTCTGGGAGGATCCTACTTGTCTTCCATCATCAGTGACTATACCTGTGAACTGGGTTCGGAGTCGTCTTCGCAAGGGCTTGCCGGGAAGCCGCTTCCCCGGGTGGACATCACTACGCAGAATCTTTACAACCCCACGCTGAACTACAAGCTTTTCATGATTCCTGCCCTCATGGTAATGCTGCTGACGCTGATTTGCGGTTTTCTCCCTGCCCTCAATGTGGTGGGCGAGAAGGAGGCGGGCACCATCGAGCAGATAAATGTCACCCCCGTCGGCAAGTTCACTTTCATTGCCGCCAAGCTGATACCTTACTGGCTGATAGGTTTTGTGGTGCTGACCATCTGTTTCGTTCTGGCATGGGTACTTTACGGCATTCTGCCGGCGGGACATTTCCTCACTATCTACGGCATGGCGCTGTTTTTTCTACCGGTGGTGTCGGGGTTCGGGCTGGTCATATCCAATCATTCGACCACGTTGCAGCAGGCCATGTTTGTCATGTGGTTCTTCATGCTTATCCTTATTCTGATGAGTGGTCTTTTCACCCCTATCCACAGTATGCCTGAGTGGGCGCAATGGATTACGCGCATCAATCCGCTACGCTATTTTGTGGAGGTGATGCGTACCATCTATCTCCGTGGTGGCGGATTTGCCGAACTGCTTCCGCAACTGGGAGCCGTGTTGGTCTTTGCATTGGTCTTCAATCTGTGGGCGGTAAAAAGTTATAAGAAAAGTAGTTAACTGATTTTTCTTTATTATTATCCTATTTGGCTCTCTTTTTTGAAGAAGGGCTACACCATTTGCCTTGGATAGCTACACCCTTTTGTGTTTAAGGCTACACCATGAGGAGGAAAAGGTGTAGCCCTTTTATTATGGATAATAAAAGCTGTTTTTTGTGCGGAAAAAAAGGTGCAAGTAGTGATATGTATCTAATGATAAAGACAACTGTTATACTTGTCAATTAATTGATAGAGTTTATATGATATCTATCAGTTCCCTTATTGGAAAAAACTCTTATCTTTGTACGCGAATAAATAAATATCTTATACCAAAATGAATACACGAACTACTTATCTTGCCTCGAAACCGCATTATGAGATTCTTGACGGACTTCGTGGCGTGGCGGCTGTCATGGTTATTATCTTCCATCTTTTTGAAGCACATGCAGGTGGCAGCCATCTTACTCAAATTATCAATCATGGTTATCTGGCAGTGGATTTCTTCTTCATGCTTTCCGGTTTTGTTATCGGCTATGCTTATGATGACCGTTGGAACCGGATGACCGTGGGCACTTTCTTCAAACGCCGTATCATCCGCCTGCATCCTATGGTGATTATGGGAAGCATTGTGGGCGCTGCCTTTTTCTATTTTCAGGAGTCGCCTTGTTTTCCACCTATCGAGAATACGTCCATCGGAACAATGCTGCTGGTGATGTTGCTGGGCTGTACCTTGCTTCCTCTTCCGCTGAAGTTCGACATTCGCGGCTGGACGGAAATGCATCCGTTGAATGGCCCGGCATGGTCGCTCTATTATGAATATATCGGTAATATCCTGTATGCGTTGTTTGTACGCAAGTTCAATAAGGTGGCCCTGTCGGTGCTGGTATTTGTGGCAGGGTGTTTTACGGTGTACCGTTGTCTGACTGCTCCTGCCGGCGATATTGTGGGTGGTTGGGCCTTGAACTGGGAACAGCAGTATGTGGGTATGGTCCGGCTGATGTATCCGTTCTTCGGCGGATTGCTTCTGTCACGCCTCGGCTGGCTGATACGGCTTGAAAAGCGTGCTTTCTGGTGGTGCAGCCTGCTGATTGTGGTGGTTCTTTCCATTCCCCGTATCGGAGGTGAGGATGGTTACTGGATGAACGGGCTTTACGAGGCTTTCTGTATTATCTGCATCTTCCCGGTCATTGTTTCGATGGGAGCGGGCGGCAAGGTGACCGGTAAGCGCTCTACTGCCGTATGCAAGTTCCTGGGAGATATTTCCTATCCGATTTATATCACCCATTATCCGCTGGTATATACTTATACGGCTTGGGTATGCAACAATAACGCTACAATGGCGGAAGGTATCCCTTATATGATACTTACTTTCGTGGGAGCCGTTGTCCTTGCTTATGCTTGTTTGAAACTGTACGACGAACCGGTGCGCAAGTGGCTGACAGACCGTTTTCTGAAAGGGAAGAAGAAATAGTTCCGTATGGCTATGGATATAAAAAATCTCCCGTTGCATTATCTTGTGCAGCGGGAGATTTTCTTTTTAATGGCCGGGCGTTATTTTACGTCGATGAATTTCTTGGCCTTTTCTTTTTCTGCTTCTGTAAACTTAGGCAATGTAATGTTCAACACGCCGTTTTCTACATGGGCGCCAATCTTTTCCTTATCGACATCGTCCGGAAGAATCATGGTTTGCTGGAACTTGGTGTATGAGAATTCGCGGCGCAAGTAGCGGCCTTCCTTCTTTTCGTCCTTGTTGTTCTCTTCCTTGCTTTCTGTTTTCTTTTCCATGCTGATGACCAGATTGTTTTCTTCATCGATGTGAACGTTGAAGTCTTCTTTTGTCATACCGGGAGCAGCCAATTCAACTTTGTACTCTTTTGCTGTTTCGAATACGTTGATGGCAGGGGCGGTGGCATTTGCTTTTACCATCCAATCATTGTCAAAGAAATCATTAAAAATACTCGGTAACCAATTTTGGTTTCTTCTTACAGGCATCATAGTTATAGTCTCCTATTGTTTAAGTTAAACATGCTGTTTAGTTTTGAACTCCGGTTCTTTGTCTTCGGGTGTCTGCCTTTTGGGTTTTCACCATCCGTTTCTTGAACCGTCGTTCGCTAACAATATTGCAAACCTTATGCCAACCAGTTTTCACTGACTTTATTGACTATTTGTCATTGAAAAACTGACTTATTTGCTTGTTTAATGCCATTTTGCTATCTTATTTATTAAAAATTGATAGATTTTCAGACTAATTTAAAACGCATTCTCCAACGCTTGGCTTCTTCGTCCCAATCGTGACTGATGATTTTGAAGGTTCCGATTTCTGATGTATTCTCCACATGTACTCCGATGCAGAGGCATTCGTCGTAATCGCCTACTTTCACGACACGTACCGTTTCCGAAGCACCATCGGGCAGGCGTTCCAAGTCGAAACGTCCTTGCGCTTCCTCTTGCGTAATGAATTCTGTTGTGACGGGCAGCTGTCGGGCGATTACCTCGTTTACGGCCTCTTCCAGCTTCTTTATTTCTTCTTCTGTGGGGCAGGCGGCAAGGAGATAGTCCAGCTTGCTCTTCTTCCGTTCTATGTGTGCTGATATGGAGCGGCCGCAACCGAATAACCTTATCATGGTCTGGTTGATGATGTGCTCCGTGGTGTGCATAGGAGGGTACTCCTGCTTGTTGTGGTCATTGAGATGAGGTTGTTGTTCCATGTATAATTTCAATAGTTGATATATATTTGATATTTTATCGTTTGAGGTTGGCCAGCACTTCTTCTTTCAGGATGCTGTATATATGTATATCTGTATATTCTCCAGAAGCCAGCAGTTCTCCGCAACGTTCTGTTCCCTCATGGACGAAACCGAGGCGAACCGGTACGGCGTTACTGGCTGCATTGCCCACGGCACAGCGAATTTGTATCCGCTTTATCTCTTTTTCTTGTACGGCCCACAGACACAGCTTGCGGACACTTTCAGTAATGATGCCCCGATGCTGGTATTCCGGCAGTAGCCAATAGCCGAGTTCTGTACGGTGGTTGTCGAAATCGGAGAAATGGAAACCTATCAGTCCGCAGATTTCATGTTGTTGGTTCCAAATACCGAATATTGGCTCATTTCGTTCGGCAGGAGCAGATAATACCTGACGTAAAAAAGCTTCTTCATCAGCTATTGTGCGCATATTATCCACAAATGGCAGCCATGTTCTTAAGTAGTCCCGGTGTGTGTCGATGGCATGGTAGATGGCTGCGGCATCTTCTATTCTGATTTCCTGCAGATAAATGTCCGGAAGGATGGGGAAGGAAATGGGAGAGGGGAGGATATGTACGTCTCCTGATTGGGACAGCTGTATCCTTTCCTTGATTTTTCCCCAGGCATGTGTATCGAACAGACAGCTTTCGCGCATGGTGTGATACATTTCCTTGAATCGGGACATGGGGATAGTGAAGCTCAATAAGTCCGCTTCGAAGTATGGGCGGACGGAGGGGTCGAAGAATCCCAGGAAAGTACGTTTCCCTTGTTTCCGGTTTTCAATGATGGTTTGGGTAATGACGGAACAGCAGCCGGAGCCGAATGGGGCTGCTACGGCATCCGATGCATTGTTGTCGAAGAAGGTCCATGTCGCCAGTCCGGATAGAATGTCGGGAGTTGGCAGGAACAGCAGTCCTTCCACTTCATCAAAGGAAGGTATCTTGTCTATGCGGGCAAAATGCAGATAGGCTTTGTCAGTTCTGGAAATCTGTAGCTCATTGACAAAATCTACCACCATTTCGGGAGTTTTCTTGTATTTCTCTTTCAAGGAGACAAAACCCGGGACGCGCTCGGGCATTTCTGTAAATCCGGTATAGAACTTGCCTCCTCCGCAGGTGATTGTTTCGTTGCTGAGACTGACGGTTTTGCCGTCTCTGACTTGTTTCATGCATTTGAAGAGACAACCGGTTACTTTCTCTGTAGATGCCTCCATTCGGTCTGAATACCAAAAGGCGATGGGGAGTTCGGCGTGTTGGCCGAAAGCTTCCTGATAAT
This sequence comes from Bacteroides sp. D20, assembly GCF_003436255.1. Taxonomy (NCBI): domain Bacteria; kingdom Pseudomonadati; phylum Bacteroidota; class Bacteroidia; order Bacteroidales; family Bacteroidaceae; genus Bacteroides; species Bacteroides sp. D20. Next base: position 137,975 of record NZ_QSOO01000005.1, read on the forward strand.
TGGCAATAAATGTGTGTATATCCATGATGCTCGGATGATATTTATGATATGGTCTTTCTTTGGATTTTCCGTAAAGGTAATTCAATATTTTGATTCTTTTGCTTGCAGTATGCCTTTTTATCACTCTGCTTTCGAGCTTTTAATGATAGTAGAATAGGTTTTTATGGTATTTTAATTACTTTTGCATGAGGATTCTCAAAAAGTATTGCCTTTAACTAATCGGAAAGCCGGATGAAAAATATAATCATATTCTTGTGTCTTTGTACCATCTGTATGTGCCGCCTTCATGCTGCAGACAGCAGCCGGGCGGATTCTTTGCTGCTGAAACTGGACCAGGCGATAAAGGAGCGTCCCATATATATGGAGCAGAAAGAGCTGAAACTGGTGGAACTGAAAAGACAGTTGCATCGACAGATACCGGATGAAGAACGTTTTGCCATTCTTGGCACATTGCTGGATGAGTACCGTTCGTTCAATACGGATTCTGCATTGCACATGGCCGAGGAAAGGGAACAGATAGCCATACGTCTTGGAAACCGGGAATACATAGACAATGCCCGCATGAATAAAGCAGATGTTTTGGGAATGACCGGTATGTATAAGGAAGTTATGGATTTGATGCGGAATATCCATATAGACCGGTTGCCGGTGGATATCCATCCATATTATTACCATATCTACCGTACGGTCTATGGCCTTATGGCCGATTATGCCGTGACGGCATATGAAAAGAAGCTTTATACGGAGCTTACGGACAAATATCGTGATTCGTTGCTGTTGGTCAATAAAGATAATCTTCTGATACATACCTTGATTCAGTCCGACCAGTATAATGTACGCAATGAATATGACAAGGCCATCCGTTTGCTGACGGATTATCTGGCGCTGCAGAAGGACTATGAACACGACGTTGCGATTTGTGCCTATACTTTATCAGAGTCTTACCGGCTGAAAGGGGACAAAGAGAAGGAAAAGGAATACCTGATTGTTTCTGCTATGGCGGATATGAAAACCGCTGTCCGTGAATATATCTCTTTACGCAAGCTCGCCGTACTGCTTTACCAGGAAGGAGACATCGAGCGTGCCTATTCTTATGTAAAGATATGTATGGAAGATGCAGCCGCCTGCAATGCCCGGTTGCGCAAGCTGGAGATTCTGGAAATCTTTCCCATCATTAATGATGCTTACCAGCAAAAGACGGAGAAGCAGCAGGAGCAGATGAAATGGGCACTGGTATCTATCAGCCTGCTTTCACTTTTTCTGTTACTTGCCATATTTTATGTATACAAGCAGATGAAGAAAGTGGCTGCCGCCCGCAGGGAAGTGATTGACGCCAACAAACGGTTGAAGGAGCTGAATGATGAGCTTCACCTTTCCAATGCACAACTCAAGGAGGCCAACCACAGCATTGCCGAAAACTCCTATCTGAAGGAGGAGTATATCGGCCGTTATATGGACCAGTGCTCGGTCTATTTGGAAAAGATGGACAATTACCGCCGGTCGCTGGGAAAGATTGCCGCTACCGGAAATGTGGAGGAACTCTACAAGAACATCAAGTCTTCTAAATTCATAGAGGGGGAATTAAAGGAATTCTATACCAACTTTGATAATACCTTCCTGCAGCTGTTTCCTACTTTTGTAGAAGACTTCAATGCCCTGCTTGCCGATGATGAGCAAATATCCTTGAAAGCCGGCGAACGGATGAATACAGAGTTGCGCATCTTTGCATTGATACGTTTGGGCATTACTGACAGCGTGAAGATAGCCCAGTTCCTTCGGTATTCTGTTACCACCATTTATAACTATCGTACGAAGGTTCGCAACAAGGCTGCCGGTGACCGCGACTTGTTGGAACAGGAAGTGATGACAATTGGCAAGTCGAAGAACTGAGAATAGGGGTTTTGAAGCTTGGAAGTGTCTCTTTTACCCTTATATTTTCACTACTTTTTTAGTTGGGTAATAATTTTATATATTATTGATATATAGTGGTTTAAGCCTTTTTGAATGATGTAAACCACTACTTTTTTACTCTTTCCTCCACTATTGGCTTCTCTTATCTGATACATTTGCATTGTTCCTCTTCGGAAAGAGTGACACATGTGATTTATGTTTTTATTATTAACTTTAAATTCTTATATTATGCAAAAGTACAAAATGCCAATCAGCAGGCTACGGATGATGGTTTGTCTGATAGGAATGTTACTTCCGATGTGCATGTTCGCACAGCAAATTACAGTACAAGGTGTAGTGAAAGACCAGACCGGTGAAACGGTTATTGGCGCCAGTGTAATGGAAAAAGGAACCACAAATGGGACAATAACCGGTATTGACGGTGATTTCTCTTTGAACATGTCTTCGAACGGTACTCTTGTCGTTTCATTTGTAGGCTATAAGACTCAAGAGGTGCAGGTGAAGGGACAGAAACAGCTTCAGGTAGTTTTGTCTGAAGATGCCGAAATGCTGGATGAAGTGGTGGTGATAGGGTATGGCACCATGAAGAAAAGCGACCTTACAGGAGCAGTGTCCTCCATCGGTAACAAGGATATCAAGGATTCCCCCGTATCCAATTTGGGACAAGCCATCCAGGGAAAAATCTCAGGTGTGCAGATTGTAGATGCCGGTAAACCGGGAGACAATGTATCCATCAAGATTCGTGGTTTGGGTTCTATCAACAACTGCGACCCGCTGGTCGTGATTGACGGAGTGCCTACCGACTTGGGCTTGTCTTCCTTAAATATGGCCGATGTGGAACGTTTGGATGTATTGAAGGATGCTTCGGCCACAGCCATCTACGGTTCCCGGGGAGCTAATGGAGTTGTGATGATTACCACCAAACGCGGTACGGAAGGAAAAGGAAAACTTGCTGTATCTGCCAATTACTCTTTCCAGAATGCTACGAACGTACCTTCTTTATTGAACGCGGCGCAGTATGCCGAGTTGAGTAATGACATGATGGTGAACAGTGGACGCAATCCTAATCCGGAATGGGCCAATCCTTCTGAATTGGGTGCAGGTACCGACTGGATGGATGAATTGCTCCGTACGGGTGTGATGCAGAACTATACGGTAAGTTATTCCGGCGGTAACGAGAAATCCCATTATTATGTGTCCGGTGGTTTTCTGGATCAGTCCGGTATCGTGAAGAGTGTGAATTACCGTCGCTTCACATTCCAGTCCAACAGTGATGCGCAAGTCTTGAAATGGTTGAAGTTCTCCAATAACATTACGTTCAGTGCCGATACGAAGAAGTCGGGCAGCTATAATATAGGTGATGCGCTGAAAGCGCTCCCCATTTATCCGGTGAAGAATGAAGATGGCAGTTGGAGTGGCCCTGATGGTAACTCGGAATGGTATGGCAGCACGCGCAACCCCATTGGACCGACGGAACTGAACAAGAGTCAGACTGATGGATATAACTTCCTGGCCAACTTGACGGCAGAACTTACTTTTACCAAATGGCTTAAGTTTAAAAGTACTTTCGGCTACGATGCCAAATTCTGGTTCATAGACAACTTTACCCCCAAGTATAACTGGAAACCCACTCCCACAGAGGAGACTTCACGTTATAAGAGCGATAACAAGTCGTTCACTTATTTGTGGGACAACTATTTCCTATTCGACCATACTTTTGCAGAAAAACATCGTGTGGGATTGATGGCCGGTATGTCTGCCCAATGGAACACCAATGACTACCTGAATGCGCAGAAGAATGTGTTTATGTTCGACAATGTGCACGAAATGGATAATGGCGAGGAAATGTATGCCATCGGTGGAAACGAGACAGAGTGGGCATTGCTCTCTTACATGGCACGTGTCAACTACTCTTACGAAGACCGCTATTTGCTGACTGCAACCATTCGTCGTGACGGTTCCAGCCGTTTCGGTAAGAAACATCGCTGGGGTACTTTCCCTTCCGTATCTGTGGCATGGCGTGCCTCTCAGGAAAAGTGGTTTCCAAAAAACGACTATATCAATGACCTGAAAGTGCGTGCGGGATACGGTGTGACCGGTAGCCAGGCAAGTGTTGGAAACTACAGCTATCTGGCATCCTACAATACCAGTGTATATCCTTTTGGCATTTCGAGCGGCAATCAGACAGCGCTGGTTTCTTCTACTCTCGCCAACCCGTATATCCATTGGGAAGAGGTGGCACAAACCAACATCGGTTTTGATGCCTCACTGTTCAATTCACGCGTTATGTTCTCGTTCGATGCTTATCTGAAGGAGACGAGAGACATGCTGGTAAAGGCGTCTATCCCCATCACATCGGGATTTGAAGATACTACAACCACGTATACCAATGCCGGAAAAGTACGTAATCAAGGTATTGAAATGAGTCTGCATACCATCAATCTTACCGGTGAACTGGGATGGGAAACGAACCTGACCGCCACTTACAACAAGAATAAAATTAAGGATTTGAACAGCGACGTTCCTTATTACATTAACCAAATCAATAACTCCTATGTAACGATGCTGGCAAAGGACTATCCCATTAATGTCTTCTACGGCTATGTTACGGACGGAATCTTCCAGAACCAGTCTGAAGTGAATACACATGCCGTGCAGCCGGGAGCTGAGCCGGGTGATATCCGTTTCAGGGATTTGAACAACGATGGTGTCATCAATGATAGTGACCGTACCGTCATCGGTAACCCGAACCCAAGTTGGCTGTTCTCTATGAACAATAGCCTTTCCTATAAGGGTTTCGAACTTTCTGTTTTCTTACAAGGTATAGCCGGAAATAAGATATACAATGCCAACAATATCGACAATACCGGTATGGCAGCTGCCTATAACCAGACTACCGACGTACTGAAGCGTTGGCAAGGAGAGGGGACCAGCAATTCGATGCCGCGTGCCGTGTTCGGCGACCCCAATCAGAATACACGCGTGTCAGACCGCTTTGTGGAGAATGGTTCTTATCTGCGTTTGAAGAATATCACACTCTCATACACTTTCCCGAAGCAGTGGTTACAGAAAGCCCAGATTGAGAATGCACGCCTTTCCCTATCTTGTGAGAATGTGGCTACCATCACCGGATATTCCGGTTTCGACCCCGAAGTGGGTATTAACGGAATAGACCAGAACCGTTACCCCATTTCCCGTACGTTCAGCTTAGGATTAAACTTTAACTTTTAATGATTGACTCGGATATGAAAAAGATAACAAATTTACTATATATGCTGGCAGTATTGCTGCTGGCTTCCTGCAGCGACTTTCTGGACAAGTCTCCTAAAAATACGGTTGACCCGGAAACGACGGTGACCGATGATGTGGCCATTGCTCTGACCAATGCCTGCTATCGCACCCTTCAGTCTTCCAATATGTACAACCAGCGTATCTGGACACTGGATATTGTGGCGGGTAACAGTCTGGTGGGTGCCGGTGGCGGTACCGACGGCCTTGAAACGATACAAGCTTCTAACTTCATAACGCAGAGCGACAATGGCATGGCATTGTACATGTGGCGTTCTCCCTGGGTGGGGATAGGACAATGCAACATTGTGTTGAATAGTCTTCTGGAGGCTGAAGCCGTGTCAGAGAAAATCAAGAACCGCTGTCTGGGAGAGGCTTATTTTCTCCGTGCACATTATTACTATGTATTGGTACGTCTGTACGGTGGTGTTCCACTGCGTTTGGCTCCTTATAATCCGGGAGAACCGACAGACATTGCACGCGCTACAGTCGAAGAGACTTATGCCCAGATAATTTCCGATTGTAAGAATGCGGTTGACCTGCTTCCTGCCAAGTCTTCTTACGACGACGAGAACGTGGGACGTGCCTGCAAAGATGCAGCTTTGGCCATGTTGGCAGATATTTATCTGACGCTGGCTCCTAATCATACGGAATATTATCAGGAGGTGTCTGATTTGTGTGATGAGATAACAAATTTGGGGTATGACCTTTCTTCCTGCAAGTATGAGGACAATTTCGATGCATTGGTCAATAACGGGCCGGAATCTTTGTTCGAGGTCCAGTATTCGGGCAATACGGAATATGATTTTTGGGGAAACAATCCGCAGTCTTCCTGGCTTTCAACTTTCATGGGTCCCCGTAATTCGGACTTTGTTGCCGGCAGTTATGGCTGGAACCAGCCTACAGAAGAATTTGTGGGTCAATATGAGAGCGGTGACAAACGTAAGGATTTGACCGTGCTTTATGCCGGATGTCCGGATTTTGACGGTAAGGCTTACAAAAGCTCTTATTCCAATACGGGATACAATGTACGCAAGTTTCTGGTGTCGAAAACGGTTTCTCCGGAATACAATACCAATCCTGCCAACTTCGTGATTTATCGTTATGCGGACGTCCTGCTGAAGAAGGCCGAAGCTTTGAATGAAATGGGACGCCCTGACCAGGCTGCCGTGCCTTTGAATATTGTACGTAAGCGTGCCGGACTGCCGGAGGTTTCGGGCTTGTCACAGGAAACCATGCGTGAAAAGATTATCCATGAGCGCCGCATGGAACTAGCTTTCGAAGGGCATCGCTGGTTCGACATGATTCGTGTCAACAATGGAGAGTATGCCATTAAATTCCTGCATTCCATTGGAAAGAGCAACGTGAACAAGAACCGCTTGCTGTTCCCTATTCCGCAGACGGAGATGGATGCTAATACCTTAATGGTGCAGAACCCGGGTTATTAATTAATTTAATCAGAAGAATATGAAGAAATATATTTCACACCTTGTATTTGCCTTACTGGGCTGTGCAGCCTTATCTGCTTGTGTAGATGATGATTACATGGAATTGGATAAAGGACAGAATGAACTTGTACTGACGGCCAGCAAGACGGAAGTTGTTTTGAATGAGCAGGCACATGCCGATGATGCCCTGGAGCTTTCCTGGACTACGGGAACCAATTATGGGACGGGTAATAAAATTTCCTATACGCTGGAATTGACCAAGACCGGCAGTGATTTTGCAGATTCTTATGTAGCTGTGGAGAATGCCGTACAAGAATACTCATGGAAAAAGAGCGTGGAGGAATTGAATGACATCCTGCGCAACCATTTTGGGGCAACTGCCGGGGAGAACATTTCGTTGGAAGCGCGCTTGACAGCTACTGTAACAGAACGGGACGAAAAACAGGTGTCTACCACTGCTTTCAGTGTTACAGCCTATAAACCGCTCACATCCACCCTTTATCTGATAGGTAGTGCCACTCCGGGCGGCTGGAGTGCCGATGATGCGACAGAGATGACCCGCAAGGACAATGGTATCTTTACATGGACGGGCCGGCTTGTGGCCGGTGAATTTAAGTTCATCACGACCTTAGGCTTATTCCTGCCCTCTTACAACAAAGGAACAGATGGATTGCTGGTTCTTCGTAGCAGTGATGACCAGCCGGATGAACCTTTTGTTGTCGAAGAAGACCATAATTACATCGTCGAAGCCAATCTGTTTACCGGTGTTCTTACATTGACCCAGACAGAGACGTTGGCACCTGCCTACGACCAGCTTTATTTTGTGGGTAACGCTACGGATTGGGGATTCGTGAAGATGAAACAAGATGTGCTCGATCCATACTTGTTCCGCTTCGGCAAGTTCTTTGAAGTGGGCAAAGGAGGGGAATTCAAGTTCGGAACCTCCGATGGAAGTTGGGAGAACATGTATAAGGCCAAGAATGCCGATGCTGCTTATACCGATACAGAAGTGGTGTTTGTGAAAGGGTTCGACCCGGACAATAAATGGGTGCTGAAAGATGGGGAATGCGGCAAGGCCTACAAGATTTGCATGGATATCCGTAGTGGTAAGGAACGCATGATGATGAGCGAATTTACTCCGTATGAGATGATTTATATGGTAGGTGATGCTACTCCGGCCGGTTGGACGATTGGTGATGCTACGCCGATGCAGACAACGGATAATCCGTATGTGTTTACTTGGAAAGGTACGCTGAATGCCGGTGAGTTGAAATTTACTTGTGATAAGCAGGAAGATTGGAATGGAGCCTGGTTCATGCCGGCTGTAGCAGACAAACAGCCTGCAGGAGAAACAGAACCGATGCTTTTCCTTGATAAATCAGACGAAGCGTTCAAAGCGCAATATCTGGACGTGATGGTAGGCGGCATCGACCAGAAGTGGAAGATTACGACAGCAGGTTCCTATTTGATTACTTTGAATCAGCTGGAAGAGACAATTTCAATCGTGAAACAATAGGTATCTACAATAGATGAAGAAGATAGTTTATACAACACTGGTAGCCTTGCTGCTGGTTGCATGCAGCAAGGAGAGTGATGATACCGGCAGCGGTACCGGTGGAGGCGGAGAGAGTGGAGGGGTTACGGAAGTAACCCCAGTCACCTCGGACTTGACGGTCAACCTCACTACCGACAAGGCATGTTACCGGCCGGGCGAGAGTGTTTCTTTTACAGCTGACGCCCTTCCTGCCGGAGCTAAAATCCGCTACCGGACAATGGACAAGGTTGTATCGGAGCAGGCTGCTGCCGGTACTACTTGGACTTGGACTGCTCCGGCAACCGATTATACCGGTTATCTGGTGGATGTGTACCGTACGAAAGAGAATGGAACAGAGGTTATTCTTGGTACTATTGCCGTAGATGTATCCAGTGACTGGACACGTTTTCCACGTTATGGTTTCGTTGCCACTTTTGATGCTTCGAAAAAGGTGGATGGAGTGATAGAGAAGGAGATGGCTTTCCTGAACCGTTGCCACATTAACGGAGTACAGTTTCAGGATTGGCACAACAAGCATCATTGGCCGTTGGGCGGTACGCGTGAGCATCTGGACGAGGTCTATAAGGACATTGCCAACCGGGAGGTCTATACCGAGGTAGTGGAGAAGTATATCTCTACACAACACAGCCTGGGCATGAAGTCCATGTTTTACAATCTATGTTTCGGAGCTTTGGACGATGCCGTTTCCGACGGGGTAAAGGAAGAATGGTACATATTCAAGAACACGGGACGCATGGATAAGGATTCGCATGACTTGCCCTCCAGTTGGAAAAGTAATATCTTCCTGCTCAATCCCGCCAATACGGAATGGCAGGCATATATTGCCCAGAAAAACGATGATGTTTATGCCAATCTGGACTTTGACGGTTATCAGATAGACCAACTGGGAAACCGGGGTGACCGCTATGACTATGATGGCAATAAGGTAAATCTGCCTAAGGGATATGCCTCGTTCATCGAAGCCATGAAACAGAAGCATCCGGACAAGCGTTTGGTGATGAATGCCGTCTCCAGCTATGGAGCTTCCCAGATAGCTGGTACGGGTAAAGTGGATTTCCTTTATAATGAAGTATGGGGCGATGAGGCAGGCTTCAAGGATCTGCACACCATTATCAAAGCGAACGACCAGTATGGCAACCATGCCTTGAAAACGGTGTTTGCCGCATATATGAACTATGACAAGGCAGGTAGCAGTACCGGTGAGTTCAATACACCGGGTGTGCTGCTGACGGATGCTGTGATATTTGCTTTGGGAGGCTCTCATTTGGAATTGGGTGACCACATGCTATGCCGCGAGTACTTTCCAAGCACGGCTTTGCAGATGAACGATGTACTGAAAACAGCCATGATTCGTTATTATGACTTTATGACGGCTTATCAGAACCTGCTTCGTGATAAAGATACGGAGGCGGAGATTTCCGTTTCTCTGAACTGTACGGATGCTGCGCGGAATCTTTCTCTGAATGCATGGCCGCCGCAGAAGTCTGCCATCACTGTATATGCCAAGAATGTAAATGGCAGGCAAGTCATTCATCTGCTCAACTTCCTCAATGCGGATAACTTAAGCTGGAGGGATTTGAACGGAACAATGCCCGAACCGCGTCTGGTGTCCGACGTGCCGTTGAAGATGAATGTTTCCGGTAAAGTGAACAAGATATGGGTTGCATCGCCCGATTTCCATGCCGGTGCTTCGCAGGAACTGTCATTCGAACAGAAGGACGGCACGGTTACCTTTACCTTGCCCTTGCTGAAGTACTGGAGCATGCTTGTGATGGAATAAGAATATCCAATAAAGGAACAAACAGATTATGGTAATGAAGAAATATATATTTTTATTTTTTGCCGTCTGTGCATTTTCAGTATATGCGAATGCACAGAACCGCACCGGAGACTGCACTTCTTATACCAGTGACGACCGCAGTGTGACCTTCTATTTAAATGACAGTTCTGCCATACAATTACGTCTGTGTAGTCAGTCTACGGTACGTATATGGTTTTCTCCCGACGGTAGTTTCCAGCGGAATAATCCTTCCTTTGCCGTCGTCAATGAGGACCTGGAGGATGTCGGTACCGTCCATGTGGACGAACAGAATGCCTGCTACGAGATTTTTACCCCTAAACTCCGTATCCGGGTAAACAAGTCTCCGTTTAACTTACAGATATTCGACAAGTATCAGAAACTGCTGTTCAGTGATTATGCCGATAAGGGGCATATCAGTAACGGGCAGCGCAAATTGGAATACAAGACCCTCCGTCGTGACGAACACTTCTTCGGCTTGGGAGAAAAGACCGGCAAGCTGGACCGTCGCGGCGAAGCCTACAAGATGTGGAACAGTGACAAGCCTTGTTATAGTGCCGTTGAGGACCCGCTCTACAAGAGTATTCCGTTCTTTATGAGCAGTTATCGTTATGGTATTTTCCTGGACAATACGTATAAAACCGAATTTAAGTTTGGTACGGAAAGCCGCGATTACTACAGTTTCGAGGCTCCTGGGGGAGAGATGATTTATTATTTCATCTTCGGGAAGGATTATAAGGAAATCATGAAACAATATGTCGACCTAACGGGAAAACCCATAATGCCTCCTAAATGGGCATTGGGCTTTGCACAATGCCGGGGACTGCTGACGAGCGAGAAATTGTCTTATGAAATAGCTGAAGGCTATCGTAAGCGTGGAATTCCTTGTGATGTTATTTACCAGGACATAGGCTGGACACAGTATTTGCAGGATTTTGAGTGGCGGAAAGGGAACTACGAGAATCCGAAAAAGATGCTTGCAGACCTCAAGGATATGGGCTTCAAGGTGGTGGTTTCGCAAGATCCGGTCATTTCACAAGCCAATAAGCGGCAATGGGAGGAAGCTGATAGGTTAGGGTATCTGGTAAAGGACTCCACCAACGGCAGGAGTTATGACATGCCCTGGCCCTGGGGTGGTAATTGTGGAGTAGTGGACTTCACCCTTCCTGCTGTGGCAGACTGGTGGGGAGCTTATCAGCAGAAGCCCATTGATGATGGCATTGCCGGTTTCTGGACTGATATGGGTGAACCTGCCTGGAGCAATGAGGAGCAGACGGAACGCCTGGTGATGAAACACCATTTGGGCATGCATGATGAGATTCACAATGTTTATGGTCTTACGTGGGATAAGGTGGTGAAGGAGCAGTTTGAAAAACGGAATCCTAACCGTCGCGTATTTCAGATGACACGTGCCGCTTTTGCGGGCTTGCAACGCTATACTTTCGGCTGGACCGGTGACTGTGGAAACGGTGATGACGTGACGCAGGGCTGGGGACAGATGGCCAATCAGATTCCGGTACTGTTGTCTGCCGGTTTGGGAATTATTCCTTTTACTACTTGTGACATTACCGGTTATTGCGGAGATATAGAGAATTATCCTGCGATGGCTGAACTTTATACGCGGTGGATACAGATGGGCGCTTTCAATCCCCTGAGCCGCATTCATCATGAGGGCAACGTGGCTGTGGAGCCGTGGCTGTTCGGCGAAGAGGCCGAGAAGAATGCCAAGGCAGCCATCGAATTGAAGTATCGTCTTTTGCCTTATATCTATACGTATGCCCGCGAAGCACACGAAACGGGGTTGCCTCTCATGCGACCGATGTTTCTGGAATATCCGGCAGATATGGAAACGTTCTCTACGGATGCCCAGTTCATGTTTGGCAGCGAACTGCTGGTTGCTCCGGTGGTAAAGAAAGGAGCGCGAAACAAGAATGTGTATCTTCCTGAAGGAACTTGGATTGACTACAACAACAAACACACAGCATATAGCGGTGAGCAATGGATGACGGTGGATGCTCCCCTCAATACTATTCCTATGTTTGTAAAGCAGGGAAGTATCATACCTCAAATGCCGGTCATGAACTATACGGATGAGAAACCGGTCTATCCGGTTACGTTTGAGATATTTCCTGCTGCAGCGGGCAGTGAAACTACCTTCTCGCTTTATGAAGATGCAGGAACTGATTTAGGATATTTGCGTGGAGAGTTCATGCGCACTCCTATTACTTGCCAGACTACCGACAAAGGCTATACGCTGAAAGTAGGTACACGGACTGGTGAGAAATATAGCTTACCCGGCCAACGAAACCTGATGTTCTGCATCTATACGGAACAGATGCCGAAAACAGCTTTGCTGGACGGTCAGAAAATCAAGAAAACGAATGTCGGAAAGCTGGAAGAAAATCGGGAGACAGAGTTTACGATAACTGCCTGGTGTCCCGACAAGAAGCAGGGGACCTGCCTGCTGAGGTTGCCGGATGATGGAAAGGAACATATCATTGAGTTTGTCTATTAACACAAAAAACATATCATTATTATGAAGAAATTTGTACTTAGCGCAGCTTTGCTTTTTTCTGCCCTGGCGGGGAATGCTGAAGGCATTTCATCCCCTTCGGGCATGGTGAAGCTGGATTTTGAACTGACAAAAGACGGGAGACCAGCCTATCAGGTGGATTATAAAGGGGCTCCTGTCATCAATCCCAGTACGTTGGGATTGGAACTGAAAGGAGCTACCAGCCTGATGGATGGTTTCAAAGTAGTAAGGACTTCTACTTCCACTTTCGATGAAACCTGGCAACCGGTGTGGGGGGAAACAAAAGATATCCGCAACCACTACAACGAATTGCTGGTAGAACTTGAACAACCGTCTACCACTCGTTTTATGAATATCCGTTTTCGGGTATATGATGACGGCGTGGGATTCCGTTATGAGTTTCCGCAACAGAAGAATCTGGTTTATTTTGTGATAAAGGAAGAGCATTCCCGGTTTGCCATGACCGGCGACCATACTGCCTGGTGGATTCCGGGAGATTATGATACCCAGGAATATGATTACACGGAGTCCAAACTCTCTGAAATCCGTGGACTGCTGCAGGGAGCTGTGAGTGACAATGCGTCACAAACTGTCTTTTCGCCGACGGGTGTCCAGACTTCCATACAGCTTAAAACAGCTGATGGAGTGTACCTTAACCTGCACGAGGCAGCCTTGGTAGACTACTCTTGCATGCATCTCAACCTGGATGACAAGAACCTCGTTTTTGAATCCTGGCTGACCCCGGATGCCCAAGGAAATAAAGGGTATATGCAGTCTCCCTGCCATACTCCCTGGCGTACGGTCATAGTCAGTGATGATGCCCGCGAGATACTGGCCTCCAATTTGATTCTCAATCTGAATGAGCCTTGCAAGTATGATGATACCTCCTGGATTAAGCCGGTGAAATATGTCGGCGTATGGTGGGAAATGATTGCAGGGGGAAAGCCCTGGGCATATACTTTTGACCTCCCTTCTGTGAAACTGGATGATACGGACTATTCCAAGATGAAACCGAACGGCATTCATCCGGCCAACACGGCTAATGTGAAGAAGTACATAGACTTTGCTGCCGAACACGGTTTTGACCAGGTATTGGTGGAGGGTTGGAATACGGGTTGGGAAGACTGGTTCGGTAATTCCAAGGATTATGTTTTCGATTTCGTGACTCCTTATCCCGATTTTGACATCAAGTATCTGAATGAATATGCCCATTCCAAGGGCGTCCGTCTGATGATGCACCATGAAACATCGGCTTCCGTTCGTAACTATGAGCGGCACATGGAGGTCGCCTACCGTCTGATGAATAAATATGGATATAATTCGGTAAAGAGTGGCTACGTAGGCAATATGATTCCCCGTGGCGAGCATCACTATGGACAATGGATGAACAACCATTACCTATACGCCGTGACCGAAGCTGCCAAACACAAGATAATGGTCAATGCCCATGAAGCGGTACGTCCGACCGGTTTATGCCGTACCTATCCCAATCTGATAGGCAATGAATCTGCCCGAGGCACGGAGTACGAGGCTTTTGCCGGTAACAAGCCCTTCCACACAACGGTACTTCCGTTTACCCGTTTGCAGGGTGGTCCGATGGACTATACGCCCGGTATCTTTGAAATGGACATCAATAAGTTGAATCCGAACAGCCATACGCATGCCAATACTACCTTGGCGCGTCAGCTGGCACTTTATGTCACTATGTACAGCCCTCTACAAATGGCTGCCGACCTTCCTGAGAATTATGAGCGTTTCATGGATGCTTTCCAGTTCATCAAAGATGTGGCTGTGGATTGGGACGACAGCCGCTATCTGGAAGCTGAGCCGGGACGTTACATCACTGTTGCCCGTAAGGCAAAAGGTACGAATGACTGGTTTATCGGTTGTACCAGCAGTGAGCACGGACATGCTTCAACTCTGAAACTGGACTTCCTGGATGCAGACAAGCAGTATATTGCAACCGTCTATGCCGATGCAAAAGATGCCGATTATAAGACAAATCCGCAAGCTTATGTTATCCGTGAAGGTATCGTTTCTCCCAAAACGGTCTTGAAACTGAAAGCTGCTTCCGGTGGCGGCTATGCCATCAGCATCATGGAGGTGAAAGATAAATCTGTATTGAAGGGACTGAAGAGGCTTTCCGGGAATATCTGATTTACGGGCATAAAAAAAGGAGTACCGCTGTACTCCAACCTTTATTAACCTTAAATCTAATACTATGAAAAACACATTGCAAAGATACGGACTTTTGATAAATCTGCAAATTATCCAACTAAAAAAGTATGTTTTATAACACTTATTAGCCGTTTATTCCTTTGCTTCTATTTTTGTTAACAAAAAGGATGCGAATGTGTCAAAAGCACATGAAGACTTTTATAATGTTATAATATTAGGCGCGGATTACGCGGAATAATGCGGATTCAATAAACTAAATCCGTGAAATCTGCGTCATCCGCGCCTAAAATAAAGCGTTAAAGAAGGTTTTGACACATTCCCCTTACCCTTTTACTTCCTGATACATAAATCTTTTAATGCTCTTCTTTGCCGTTTTCTCGAACTCCTCGAAGTGTATCTTGACTTTTGTTATCTGGCAGTAGGCCGGTAATTGCAGATTCAATTCATTCCGATTGTCCTCCATAACCTTTTCGATGTCCGATTGTTCCATACCATGGGCGAATGCATCGTCAAAATCCGGATAGATAAGAGCCACGAGCTTGTCTTTCTGCAATACGATCAGTGATTCGGACACATAGGGCATGTTGTTCAGTTTGCTTTCAATCTCCTCGGGGTAGATGTTCTGACCACTGGCTGTGAGCAACATGTTTTTGCTGCGTCCGCGGACAGTGACATATCCTTCGGTATCCATCGTTGCAAGGTCGCCGGTGTGCAGCCAGCCGTTTACATCGATGATTTGGGAAGTCGCTTCGGCATTTTTGTAATAGCCCAGCATCAGATTGGCACCTTTACAGATTATTTCTCCTGCCACGTTCTGAGGGTCGGGAGAGTCTATCTTTACTTCCATGCGGGTGGTTGCCTTGCCACAAGAGGCCAGTTTCAATGTTTCCCAGCGGCTGGAACAAATGATGGGGCCGCATTCCGTCATTCCGTATGCAATGGTATAGGGGAAGCCTATCTGCTTCAGGAAGCGTTCCACTTCGGCATTGAACGGTGCTCCTCCGATGATTATTTCATCGAAATTACTGCCGAATACTTCCATTGCCTTTTTGCGCATGTCAGCCTTGATTTTATCGTTGACAATGGGCATCCGCAATAGCAGCTTGCCTATTTTATTGTCTATCCGGGGCAGGATATCCTTCTTGATAATCTTTTCTACGATAAGCGGTACACACGAAATGATCCGTGGCCTGATTTCGGAGAATGACTGTGCAATAATCTTGGGAGACGGCATACGGGTAAGGAAATACAGATGGGCGCCTGCGGAAAAACCGTATAGAAAATCGTACACCATACCAAATACATGTCCCAGAGGCAACATGGATACAATATGGTCGCCCGGACGTACAGGAAGCATCTCATGGCAATATGCAACATTGGACCAAAGGCTGCGATAGGGAAGCATGACCCCTTTGGAATATCCCGTCGTGCCCGAAGTATAGTTGATGACAGCCAGTTCTTCGGGGGATTCCTCCTTGCGGTAACTGATATGCTCGGGGCGGAAATTCTTGGGGAAACGTGTGCCATAGAGGACGTTGCGATGTTCGAAAGCCTCCATCAGCTGCTCGTTGCGGCAAACCACCGGAGTGAAGTCCGTCAGCAGTACGATACCCATCAGCAGGGGCATTGCCTCTTCATTGAGGTTTTCCCATGCCCGGTCGCCGACAAACAGCAGCTTGGCTTCGGAATGGTTGACGATGTTGTGGATATTGTCGGCTTTGAACTCATGCAGAATGGGAACGATGACAGCTCCATAGGTAACCGTCGCCAGAAAAGCGACTGCCCAGTGTGCACTGTTACGTCCGCAAACGGCAATCTTGTCACCGGGCCTGATGCCGGCGCTTTCCAATACGATATGGAATTTGGCTATTTTCCGTGCTACATCTTTGTATTGCAGTGTAATTCCTTTGTAGTCTGTCAGGGCGTTGCGATCCCAGTTTTTAATAATGCTTTGTTCTATATAATCGATGAACCCTTGTTCTTGTTCCATTCAGCTGTTGCACACTTTAGTTAAAACTGCGCAAAGATAGGTCTTATAGTGATGCAAAGCAAATAGTTTCCACTTTTTTCTTGCCCTGAAACGGATAGAAACTTATCTGTAATTCTTATTCCTTGCTATTTTCCGAAATAAGAAGCAGCTTGTCACCGGCATGAAGTTTTAATGTTCCGTTCGGAATGAGGTACTCATCGCCACGTTTTACAATCATCACCAGTGTGCCTTTGGGCAGGTTCATGTCTTTCAGGGTGTCTGCCTGCTCCAGCATTTCTTGTGTAATGGTCATGTCGTGCAGGTTGGAGTCAATCTCTTCGGGCAGTTCAACTCCGAAATCATTTCCGGTCTTTTCCAGCGGGGTGGAGAGGCCCAGCAGCCGGGCTACCCAGGAGACTGTGGTACCCTGGATGATCAGTGAGACGATGGTTATGAAAAATACGATGTTGAAGATGACATGGGCACCGGGCACATTAGCCACCACGGGATAGGTGGCAAAGATAATGGGTACTGCGCCACGTAATCCTACCCACGATACGAATAGCCGTGACTTGAGGGTGATTCTCTTGCCAAAAGGCAGCAGGCAGAGAAAAACACTGAGAGGGCGTCCCACGACAATCATGAAGACGCCGATGAGCAATGCCACGACTGCAACTTCCAGCATCTCATGGGGGTTGACAAGCAGACCGAGGCAGAGGAACATGATGATTTGGAAAAGCCAGGTCAGTCCATCCATAAAAGTATAAATCTCTTTCCGGTGCATGATTTTGTTATTGCCTACCATCATTCCGGCGATATACACGGCCAGGTAACCGTTGCCTTTCAGCAGGTCGGTGATGGAGAAGGTGAAGAATACAAAGGACAGCAACAGGATAGGATAGAGTGCTTGGTTGTCTATATTCAGCCGGTTCAGCATAAGGATGGCCAGCTTTCCGAGGAAATAACCGGTTGCGGCACCGACAATGAACTGTATGGCAAAAGAGCCCAATATCTGGGGAACTCCCATTCCGGAGGACTGGATGAATTGAATCAGCACGATTGTCAGCATATATGCCATCGGGTCGTTACTACCGCTTTCCAGTTCCAGCATGGGGCGCAGATTATGCTTCAGGTTCATTTTTTGTGAACGCAGAATGGCGAATACAGAGGCTGAGTCGGTAGATGACATGGTGGATGCAAGCAAAAGGGAGGTTATCAATGGCAGGTGGATGTTGGTCCAGCTCATGCCGGACAGCCACCAGATAAATAATCCGGTAAAGAGGGCCGTGAGCAGCACTCCTGCAGTTGACAAAACAATGCCGGGAGTCAATATGGGCTTTATCTCCGTAAACTTGGTGTCCATGCCACCGGAGAACAGAATGATGCTGAGTGCAACCATGCCGATGAACTGTGCTTCCTTGGCGTTGTGGAACTGCAATCCCAATCCGTCACTGCCGAACAGCATACCGACGACAAGGAAAAGCAATAACGCAGGCACTCCGAAACGGTAGCCGGTCTTGCCGACAATGATGCTGACGAAAAGTAATATGGAACCTATAAGTAGTATGTTTCCTGCTGTAAATATCATAAATTCTATGCTATATAGTTTGAAATGTGATGTTTCTTATGTCTAATAGTACAAAGATATGCAATGTGTTTAACAAATACAAATCTAAAATAGTTCAATTGAATTTTAAAATAAAGGTGGTTTCTTTACCAGGCAATAAGGATAAATTTCCGCCGGAAAGCCTCATTATTTGCCGGGAAATACTCAATCCAATACCGCTTCCGCCCTCTTTGGTCGTAAAGAAGGGGATAAATATGTGTTCGGCAATGTCATTGGGAATGGCAGGTCCGTTGTTGGAAATTTCTATCAGTATGGCTTCCGCTTCGTTGCAGTAGGCACGTATGTTGATATGTCCTTCTTTATCTGTATTTTTATCCGATTCGATGGCTTGTATGGCATTTTTCAGTAGGTTGATGACCACTTGTGATACCAGGTTTTCATCGGCATATAGAATAAGGTCGCTTGGCGCGATGTCCGTATGAAAGGTGACCCGGACATCGGGGTGCTGGTGACGGGCGAGTTCGACCATCCGCTCGATAAAGCTTTTTACGTAGAACAAGGATGGTTCGGGGGTGGGAATACGGGTGAATTTCCGGTATGATTCCACAAAAGAGAGCAGGCCCTTGCCTGTACTGCTGATAGTCTGCAGGCCGTTTCTGATTTCTTCTTTGGAAACTTGCGCTTCGGTCAGTCCCAGCAGTGTATCGCTCAGGGAGGTTATGGGAGTGACGGCATTCATTATTTCGTGCGTCAGTACGCGGGTAAGCCTAATCCAGGAATCTATTTCCTTTTCATCCAGCTCGTTGTTGATGTCGTTCAAGGCGAGGATGCGCAGATGTTCTTTACGGACTGTGATGTCGCTGACGCGGACAGACATGTTGACAGTGCCTCGCTCGTTGTTGAAAGGCATTTGCAATTTGTCTCCCGGGCGGCAATTGGCAAGAAGGGACGAAAGACGCGGATCCACGCGGTTCAGCTGGCTGACGTGGGTAAAGACATTGAGGCCCAGCAAACGGAGGGCTTCGCTGTTTTTCTGATATACGGCACCATTGTCGTTCAGGACAAGGATACCGGTATTCACGCAGTCCAGGATGAGTTCGTAGTATTTTTCTTGCTGGGCTGTTTCACTTTTCACATTATAAAGTATATGGGCAACCCGGTTCAATGCACGGTTCACGAGTCGTGCGTCGGCAGTGTTTTCCGTTTCGGAGAAGTGGATGGCATTGTCGTTGTTTTCGATGGCGTCGAGCATGAAAAGCACTTTCCGCACATGATGGCGGTATAGCTTCTGCTGCCAGTACAAGGCTATGGGAAGCAGCGCGGTACAGAGCGCGCCCCAAAATACGTCTACAGTCCACATCACCCCTGCAAGGAGTGCTACTGCCAGACTGACGGCAACGCGGAATGAATAATTAAAGGCCATACTTCTTCATTTTGTTGTACAACGTCTGGCGGGTGATACCCAGTTGTGCGGCGACGGCAGAGAGATTTCCGCTACATTTGTCGAGCGTCTTCCGTATCATCTGCATTTCCATTTCTTCGAGCGTGGATGCGGCTGCTTCGGGAGTGCCGGTTCGCCGTGCCAGCTGGAACAGTTCTGCAGGAAGGGTTTCGTTGTCACAGATGATAATGGCTTTTTCGATGGCATGTTCCAGTTCGCGGATATTGCCGTACCAGGGGTGGAGCGTAAGCTTCTCGCAGGCGCCGTCCGTCAGCTTGACGGGGGGCTTGTCATATTGCTTGCAGAAGCGGGCGATGAAAAGTTCTGCAAGGGGGATGATGTCTTCGGGCCGCTCGCGCAACGAGGGTATCTCGAGGTGTATCGTATTGATGCGGTACAGCAAGTCCTCGCGGAATTCGCCTTTTGCCACCATCTCGGGCAGATTGCGGTTTGTGGCGCAAATCAGCCGTATGTCTACGGGAATGGGAGTGTTGCTGCCTACACGGACAATGCTGCGGCGTTGGATGGCGGTCAGCAGTTTGGCTTGCAGGTGGTAGGGGAGATTGCCTATTTCATCGAGAAAGAGGGTGCTGCGGCTGGCTGCTTCGAACTTGCCGGCACGGTCGGCATGGGCATCGGTGAAAGAGCCTTTCACGTGGCCGAACAGTTCGCTTTCGAAAAGGCTTTCGGTGACTGCACCCATATCCACACTTACCATCTCCTGCCGGTTGCGCGGTGAAAGGGAGTGAATTTCGCGTGCCAGCATCTCTTTACCGGTACCGTTCTCGCCCGTAATAAGGATATTGGCATCGGTAGAGGCCACTTTTTCCACCAAGAGGCGAAGTTGCTGCATGGCGGGGCTGTTTCCCCAATACATGTTGCGGGTATCTGCAAACAGGTGGCTGCTTTCTGCCGTACGTCCGGCATTTGGGCCGTTGGCCGGAGATTTTGTTTCAGAAGCTGATACGGCATTCAGTAAGGTTTCCACCAGTTTCTGATTGTTCCAGGGTTTCACGACGAAGTCTGTGGCTCCTTCCTTGATTCCCCGTACGGCAAGGTCAATGTCGGCATAAGCGGTAAACAGCACTACGGGCAGGGTGGGACATAGCTTCTTTATTTCATGGAGCCAGTATAGTCCCTCGTTGCCGGTGTTGATGCCCGAGGTGAAGTTCATGTCAAGAAGAACCACTTGCCATGACCTTTCTCGCAATACGCTGGGCAGGGTTACGGGAGAGGGAAGTGTGATTATCCCTTCAAAATATGGCTTTAACAAAAGCTGCAAGGCGGTAAGTACGCCTCGGTTATCATCGACAATCAGGATGTTTCCATTTTTTTTTGCCATAAACTATTTCTGTTTTCTGCAGGCAAAGTTAATGATTTATCTGTATTATATTCGGTAAATCTCTCAGTTTTCAAAGTATTAAGATTCTCCTTCTCATTTAGCAAATCCTTATGCCGCTTTATTCTATATTTTTGCTTACTAAGAATTAATCGTCCGACAGCTGTTGAATTATCGTCCGATAACTGTTGGACGATAATTCAACAGCTGTCGGACGATAATATAACGATTGTGGGACGAATAGATTTAAGTAAAACAGAAATTAGTTTGTAGCAACTTCAGTAAGAGCTCATGGCGGTACTGAAAAAATTTATAGCAGTTGCAGTTTGATGCCAAATGACAAGCTCAGATAATCCTTGGGTTTCAGATACTTGTTGGTGAAGGCGCTGACTACATATAGGTCACATGTACTTATTTCATAGAAGAAAGTGATTTCTTTGGCCGTGAACCGTCGTTGCGGGTCGATGTCGTAAGTGATGCGCTGTCCTAAGAATGCATGGATGCGTACCTTAGAGGAGAAACCATAATATCCTTTAGGGTAGCGTTCCGGTTCATTGACCCAGAATTCATCGCCGAATACCGTGTTCAGATACATACCGCAAGCCAGCGGTTCTACAGAAAAACGGCTCTGTTTTATTTGCAGGCTCCAGGGAAGGTAGTTCTGCTTGACAGTGAATGTCAGCTTGGTACGTTTGGAGTCATATTTGGGCAATACTCCGAAGAATACGTCTGTTTCCCATTGGTTTCTTCTGCCGTAATCCCATCCGGTACCGAATGACAGCAACCCCATATTGCCGGCAAACTGAATTTTGGTGTGCGTCGGAATCAAGGCCTCCCAATGCCTGCGGTAGCGGTGTACGCGGCGGTCATAACGGTTCTCTCTGGTCTGGCTTTCAATGACGGCATCCGGTTGCAGGTCCATCCATACGGTATCGTGTTCTATGATGAAGATGGTATCTCTCTCTTGTGAAAAAGCAGAAAAAGAGCATACCGACAAGAAGACGACGGCGCATGCCAGGTGATTAATAATATGCCACTTCGCGTTCAT
This sequence comes from Bacteroides sp. D20, assembly GCF_003436255.1. Taxonomy (NCBI): domain Bacteria; kingdom Pseudomonadati; phylum Bacteroidota; class Bacteroidia; order Bacteroidales; family Bacteroidaceae; genus Bacteroides; species Bacteroides sp. D20. The sequence goes on from NZ_QSOO01000005.1 coordinate 160,050, forward strand.
ATCCGTCGGGGGTTATGGTGAATATATAGTAATTGCGGTTCTTCATGCAGTCGCTCATGTAATACATTATCCCATCTTCAAAGAGGTCTTTCTCGAAGCGATGGTGTTCGTGTGCGGATGTACAGAACTGCAGTCCGGGAAATTCCTTGATGTAACGCTGGAATACGTGTGCCACATTATTGTTGAACTCGTTGCAGAACGGGCGTATATGCATGGACACAACGGTTTTATCGAATTCCTCTTCATGGTCGCGTATCTGTGCGGCAAGAAACTCGAAGTCGGGAATGGGGCGGGAGTAGTCAAATTCGATGGCGTTGGTATTCAGGCAGACAAACTTTACCCGTCCTGCAATGAAGGAGAAATTGGGGTCTCCGAATATTACGCGATAAGTCTCTTCGCCCGTGCCCAGACAGTCGTGGTTGCCGAGAAGTACCACATAGGGTATCTTGAGTTTGTTCATAATGTCCCGTTGCCAAAGGAACTCGTCTGTTACACCGAAGTCACTGACGTCTCCGCCATGAATGACGAAATCTATGTCGTCCCGCTTGTTGAGGTGGCTTACAAAGTCGTCGGTCTCGTCATACCAGCGCTGGGAATCACCCATTGTTACGAACCGGATTGTTGTCTTGTTCTGGCAGTTCTGCTCTATTTGGGCAATGTTGTGGGCATTGACATCGGTTTCACCGCTGATGTGTACATCGTAAGGGTGATAATCTATCATGTCGCAGCCGGCTATAAGCAGGCATAGGAATGAAGGATATAAGAGTTTGGGGAATTTCATGTGCAGGTGCTTCATTTTACGTTTATACTCTATCTTTAGAAAACTGTGGGCAAAGGTAAAGTTTTCATTCTTATGGATTCTTTTCTAATTTCCCTTTTTTTTGTTCTATGAGGCTGAACAGAGATTCGGCCTCTGTCTAATTTTTAGACGGGAGTGTCTAAAAATTAGACACCTTTGTCTTCTTCTGAAATACGATATGCGCTGATAATCAGGTTTGTGTATTCTTTGGCACGCTTTCTGCAATATGAAAAGCAAGAAAATAAATCTAATAAACGATAAACGGAATGAAACAAATCTATTATGTAATTCAGACTTTACTGCGGGGACGCGGTTCGAATATCATCAAGGTCATTTCTTTGGGATTGGGATTGACGATGAGTATTCTGCTTTTCTCCCGCGTGGCATATGAACAGAGTTTTGACACTTGCTTTAAGGATTATGATAACTTGTATCAGGTATGGTCGATATTCTCGGTGAAAGGAGAGAAGTTTGAGCCTCAAGAGTGGAATTGCGGTCCCGTGGCAGGGGCCATTTTGGAGAACTTCCCCAAAGAGGTGGAGTCGGCAGTAAGTTTGAGCACGTCTATGGTATCTGCTCCTCTTTACAATGGAAGCGTGCGTCTTGATGACAGGAAGATTGCAGCCGATTCGCTGTTCTTTCGTACTATGGGCATCGACGTCCTGAACGGCAATCCCGAAAAGGACTTGGTGCAGAAGGATATTATTTTCTTGAGTGAACGCTTTGCAAGGAAAGTGTTCGGTGAGGAGAATCCTATAGGGAAAACGCTTAATTATGACCATCAGTTTGACCTGACGGTGAAGGGAATCTATGCCAATTTGCCTGAGAACGCCACAATCAATCCGGAAGCGGTTATCTCGATGCCTACCTTGTGGAGCCGCAACTGGAATAACTACTCGTGGAGCGGGGGAGACAGTTGGGTAGAGTTTATCCGTTTCCGTCCCGGTGCCGACAAATCTGTTGTCAATGCGCGTATTGATGCCATGATAGACAAATATCGCCCGGCAGAAGATAAGAAAGAGTACGGTTACACGGCTTTTGTGCAGCCCATCCGTGATACATACCGCAATTATGATGATGTGCAGCGGATGCGTGTCATCATGAGCATTCTTGGTTTTGCCATTCTTTTCATTGCGGCGTTGAACTATGTGCTGATTTCCATTTCCTCTTTGAGCTACCGCGCCAAGTCGGTAGGCGTACATAAATGCAGCGGTGCGAGCGGTGGCACGGTTTTCAGCATGTTTTTGCTGGAAACGGGTATCATCATTGTGGCGGCATTGCTGCTGATGGCGTTGATAATGCTCAACTTCCGCGATTTTGTGGAAGACACGGTCGTTGTAAAGCTCTCCACCTTGTTGGCTCCGGAGCGTATCTGGGTACCGTTGTCGGTAGTGCTTCTGCTGTTTATAGTGGGAGGCGTATTGCCGGGCCGGCTCTTTGCGCGTATTCCCGTATCGCAGGTGTTCCGCCGCTATACCGAGGGGAAGAAGGGCTGGAAGCGTCCGTTGCTGTTTGTCCAGTTTGCAGGCGTGGCATTCATTAGTGGATTGATGTGTGTGGTGATGTCGCAATACCAGTATGTACTGAAAAAGGATATGGGGTATAATCCCAAGCAGATAGCCATAGGCAATGCCTACTGGGATAATGAAGCGACGCGTGATGCGGCTTATCAGTTCTTCAAGGGATTGCCCTACGTGGAAGCGGTGTCCAGCGCCAACAGCACGCCCATTAGCGGATATAGCGGTTCGATGATTCATAGTGAGAGCGGGCAGGCACTGTTCTCTTGTCGTTCTTCTTATTTCATGCGCGAGGACTTTCCTGCTTTGATGGGCATGACTATGAAGACGGGACGTATGGCGCGCGATAAAGAGGAAGTCGTGGTGAACGAGACCTTTGCCGAGATGATGCGTTGGGGAGACGACGTCGTGGGCCGTACGGTATATACCGAAGGGAATACATTCAAGGTCGTAGGGCAGTTGAAGGATTTCCAGATAGAGAGTTTCAGAACCGAGAAGATGCCTTTCATAGCCCGGGGAAACAAGAATTTTTATGGAACGGTACATGTCCGTTTGAAAGAACCCTTTACCGAAAATCTGCAGAAGTTGAACCACGATGTAGCCGAGGCTTTCCATGACCAGACTATTGACTTTACCGGTTATGAGAAAAGGATAGAGAACAGCTATAATTCTGTCCGTGTATTCCGCAATGCCACTTTGATGGCGGCAGTGACCATGTTCTTCATCATGCTGATGGGGCTGATTGGGTATACCACCGATGAGGTGCGCCGCCGCAGCAAGGAGATTGCCATCCGCAAAGTGAACGGCGCAGAGGCTTCTGGCATCTTGGAAATGTTGTCAAGGGATATACTCGTTGTGGCAGCTCCGGCAGTTGTCATCGGTACGGTATTGGCATGGTATGTCAACGGAATGTGGATGGAACAGTTCGCGGAGCGTATTCCCGTCAGTTGGGCAGTATACGTACTGGTAGTGATGGCCAATTTGGTGATTATCGTAGCCTGCGTACTTTGGAAGTCCTGGCGGATAGCGAACGAGAACCCGGTAAACAGCATTAAGAGCGAATGATAATAATATTAATACATAGAATATCATGATTGAAATTAACAACATCAGCAAAGTATTCCGTACTTCGGAAGTAGAGACAGTAGCATTGAACCACGTCAGCCTCGATGTAAAGGAGGGGGAGTTTGTAGCCATTATGGGACCGTCAGGTTGCGGCAAGTCCACCTTGCTGAACATCCTCGGGCTGCTGGACAATCCTACGGAGGGCAGTTACAAGCTGCTCGGTCAGGAAGTAGCGGACTTGAAGGAAAAGGAACGTACCCGTGTGCGCAAGGGCAAGCTGGGATTCGTGTTCCAGAGCTTCAACCTGATAGACGAACTGAACGTCTACGAGAATGTGGAACTTCCCCTTACGTACCTCGGCGTGAAGGCAAGTGAGCGCAAACGCATGGTAGAGGATATTCTGAAGCGGATGAACATCAGCCACCGTGCCAAACACTTCCCGCAACAGCTTTCCGGCGGTCAGCAGCAGCGTGTGGCGATAGCCCGTGCGGTCGTAACCAATCCCAAGCTGATACTCGCCGATGAGCCTACCGGTAACTTGGACTCCAAGAACGGAGCTGAGGTGATGAATCTGTTGACAGAACTGAATAAAGAGGGTACTACGATTATTATGGTGACCCACAGCCAGCACGACGCCTCGTTTGCACACCGCACGATACATCTTTTCGACGGTAGTGTGGTGGCAAGTGTGGCAGCGCAGGATTTGTAACAGACTTTTAAAACAACTTCCATGAGACAACTATATTACACTCTTCAGACACTGATACGAGGAAAAGGCTCCAACCTCATCAAGATTATTTCCTTGGGACTGGGGTTGGCAGTCAGTATCCTCATTTTTTCCCGTCAGGCATTCGAGCTCAATTATGATACCTGCTACAAGGACCATGAACGTTTGTGTCTTGTCAAAACAGTATGGTATTACAACAACGAGTATCATCCTTCGCATATAACTCTTGGACCGGTGGCTGGTACCATTGCCGAAAACCTGCCTGACGAGGTGGAGAGTGTTACCGTCACCCAGCAATGGTGGAGCAATTCGGCTTGGTTTGCCAATGAACGCCGTTTCCAGACCAATGCCATGACGGCCGATTCTTGTTTCTTTGCCACTATGGGCATTGATGTTGTCAGTGGAGACCCTCGCGAGCTGAATAATCCGGAGGTGGTCTTCATCAGCAGGGAGCTGGCCGGCAGCATGTTTGCCGATAAGAATCCCATCGGGCAGACGGTGGTCTATAACAAACAGATGCCAATGACCGTGAAGGGCATTTTTGAAGATTTTCCCGAAAACTCCAGTTTCTATGGAAGTGGTGTCGTGATGTCTCTGGCTACCTCCTTCAAGCATCATTGGGGATACTGGGGGTGGGGAGGTGGAGACAGCTATATGTCCTTTGTCCGTCTGCGCCCGGGGGTGCAATTGGACGATGTGAACACCCGAATAGAGAAACTTGCCGAGCAGGTGCGCAAGAGCGATGATGTGTTTATCAGTCTGGTTCCGATAAAGGACTACCGTATGGAATTTGGTATCAGTACCATGCGTATGGTATGGATTCTGTTGACGCTGGGAACCGCCATACTTTTTATTGTGGCGATGAATTATGTGCTTATTTCCATCTCAGCCATGAACCGTCGTGCCAAAGCTATAGGCGTACATAAATGTAGTGGGGCAAATACGGGAACTATTTTCGGTATGTTCTTATGGGAGACCGGAGTCATCATGCTTTCTTCCTTGCTGCTCGTAGCGCTGCTTCTATTTAATTTCCGTGAGCCGTTGGAGGACATGCTCGACGTTAGTCTTGCCGGTCTTTTCTCTTGGGAAAACATTTGGGCACCGCTTTCAGTGATAGTCATTTTGTTTATGATAGGCGGCATGTTGCCCGGGCAGCTTTTTGCCCGCATTCCGGTGACGCAGGTTTTCCGCCGGTACACCGAAGGCAAGAAAGGCTGGAAACGTCCGCTCTTGTTTGTGCAGTTTGCCGGTACCTCTTTTATTTTCGGCTTGTTGGGGCTGGTGCTTATGCAGAGCCATTACATCACCAATAAAGAACGTGGATTCGATTACCACCGGGTGGCTTATGCTTCGGGCGTATCCTTTGACTCGGATGCGGAAAGCGATGCAAATCGTAGTGTGATGCTTTCTTTGCCTTATGTGGAAGATGGAGCTTGTAGCGGTAATCTTCTTACAGACGGATTGAGTGGAGAAGGGGTTACGACTGATAACGGGCAGTGGATGAGCATGCGTTGGGTGGAATTTGGCAAGGACTATGCCCCGTTTATGAAGTTGGAATTTGCGGAAGGCAAGAATATGGATGCTCCTGGGCAGATATTGGTCAATGAAACATTTTTGAAAATGATGCATTGGGAAGATAAACCGATAGGCAGGCAAGTGCGCAACGGCGATCGCATAGCGGGCAATATTGTAGGTGTACTGAAAGACTTTGCCACATCCAATGCCGCTTATGTGGCGGTGCAACCTATGTATGCAACTTATCTTGACCGATTTTCCGGAAACATCCAATTACGTCTGAAAGAGCCTTTTGACGATAACCTCAAGCGTTTGAACGAAGACATGGAGAAGCTGTTTCCCACCCGTGACATTGTATTTTCCTCGTTCCAAAAGGTCATTGACGACCAGAACAGTACCGTCACGGATTTCCGTAATGCGGCTTTACTGGCTGCCATAACCATCCTTTTTGTTACGTTAATGGGGTTGATTGGCTACATCAATGACGAGATACAACGCCGCAGCAAGGAAATTGCCATCCGTAAAGTGAATGGTGCGGAAGCGTCATCCATTCTCCGGCTTTTCTCGAAGGATATATTCTGGATATCCTTGCCGGCCGTTTTTCTTGGAGGGCTGGGAGCCTGGTATATAGGCGGTGTCTGGATAGAGCAGTTTGTGGAGGGAGTGGATTTTGGTATCTGCGGATTCTTGCTTATTGCATGCATTGTACTATTGTTCATCATCGGTTGTGTAGTATTCAAGGCATGGCGGATTGCCAATGAGAATCCGGTAGACAGTATCAAGAGTGAATAAAGAATAACTTCAGGAAATTATGAGGCGGCACATTTATTATACATTACAAAGCTTGTTGCACAAGCAAGGTTCCAATGCCATTAAGATTGTATCTTTGGCATTGGGACTGCTGATGTCTGTATTTCTATTTGCACGGATTGCATTCGAGTTGAGTTTTGATAACTTTTATCATGATTCGGATAACCTTTATATTGTGAAGACGGGTTGGTTGAAAAATGGAGTGTTGGAAGGTAACGAAAGTCGCTTTACCATCATTCCGATTCCGGCTGCCATTGCCGAAGAGTTTCCGGAACAAGTGGAAAGTAGCACAGTGAGCTGTTCTCTTTTTGATAATAGTTTCCAGTTGGGTGAGCGCCAATTAGATATGTCCACGGTGATGGCAGATACACTTTATTTTTCTGTACTCGGTTTGGAGATGATAGAAGGCAATCCACAGGATTTGGCGGGTCCGGATGTCGTATTCCTTTCTGCCAAGTCAGCAAAGGAGGCCTTCGGTGACGAAAATCCGATAGGGAAAACACTGCGTTATGATTTTGGGGGATATCAGACTACACTGCTCGTGAAGGGTATCTTTGCCGATATTCCGTTGAACACTTCTTTGGAGAGGCGTCCAGAGGCAATCATTTCCTTTCCTACTATAGGGCGGCATCTGAAGTGGAACCTAGGTTGGCAAAGCGGCGGAAACTACGACGGTTATCTCAGGCTGCGCAGCCCGCAGGATGCTGATTGGCTGAATGAGCGTATGTCCATAGCTATTGCCCGTCATATTCCACCGGAAAGTGGTTTAGAATTGAGCGTACGTATTGTCCCTATCCATAATCTGCATGTCGAGACTCCTCAAGTACGGAAGATGATTTGGATTATGTTCTTCCTGGGTATCGTGCTGCTTTTTACGACCGCATTGAATTATGTACTCGTTTCCGTGGCTTCGCTGACACAGCGTGCCAAGGCCATCGGTGTACACAAATGCAGCGGTGCTTCGGGAAGTAGCATCTTTTCCATGTTCATGGTAGAGACTGCTATAGTAGTAGGGCTTGCCTTGCTGCTCATTGGACTGCTGGTGTATATTTTCCACGAAAAAATGGAAGAATTGGCAGCTGTACCTCTCAGTGCTCTTTTTGACTGGCAGAATCTTTGGGCACCATTGTCGGTGATACTGTTACTGTTTATTTTAGGTGGTTGCCTGCCTGCCATGCTTTTCGCTCGTATTCCGGTGACACAAGTGTTCCGCCGCTACTCTTCCGGACGCCGCGGCTGGAAACGGGTACTGCTTTTTGTTCAGTTCATCGGAGCGGCATTCATTCTGGGGATGATGCTGATGGTCGTTTCACAGTACAGTTATGTAACGACGCGTGACCGTGGTTGGCGTCCTGAACGTGTGGCATATACCACCCAGCGGGAAGTGGATGGCAATAGCCTGCGTAGTCTTGTCGGCAGTTTGCCTTATGTGGAAGGGGTTGCTTCGGCAGAACGCCCTATATTGTGGTTCGGTTCTAACCAGCCAATTCTTGACAATCAGGGTAACGAGCTTTTCTATCCTCGTAATACCTGGTTCGACAGTGATTTTCTTCCTTTCATTGGTCTGAGACTGAAAGAGGGGCATAACTTGACGGGAGAAGGTCAGTTGCTTGTCAACAGTGTCTTTTGTGAGAAGATGAATTGGACAGACAGCCCCATAGGCAAGCGGGTGAATGATTATGGCACTGTTGTCGGGCTGTTAGACAGTTTCAGTTTTGCCGATATGCCCAACGATAATTTGCCGGTGATGGTGGAATGGACGGGGAAGACAGCTGCCACCCTGCATGTTCGCCTCAAAGAGCCATTGGATGAAAATCTCGCCCGCCTCAATGAAGAGATGCATCGGATTTATCCTCAGAAAAGCCTCGTATTCCGTTCGGTGGAGCAGGAAATGCGCAGTTATGCCGAGTCTGTACGGGTATTTCGTGATGTCACCCTGCTGGTTTCATTGACCATACTCTTTATCATTCTGATGGGACTGATAGGCTATGTGAATGATGAAATCCGCCTGCGTTCAAAAGAGATTGCCATTCGTAAAGTGAATGGAGCGGAGACGGAAAGTATTTTGCTGTTATTGTCAAGAGATGTGCTTTGGCTGGCCATTCCGTCTGTCGCCATAGGTATTGGGGGAGCATGCCGGGCCGGAAAGCTTTGGGCGAGCCAGTTCTCTGATGTTGTGCCATTCCCTATAGGCGGATATATTCTTGTAGGTTGTCTGTTGCTGTTGTTTATCGTTGCTACCGTGGTATTGAAGGCATGGTGCATTGCCAATGAAAATCCGGTAAAGAGCATCAAGAGCGAATAAAGTTGCCGCAACATACATCATGCGTTTGGGGTAGACAGACCATCTGTTTGGGGCGAATAGATGATGTGTTTGGGCTGAATGAATGATATATTTTCGAACAATTTGTTTGTTATAACATAAAATGCAATATTTGCAGTAGAATAAATCACTTTCACCTCGCTTTTTCGGTAATTCCTGTGGGTAATCTTTTTACATATATCCACAATGCCACCGCTGCCGTTACAAAAGCAAAGAAGTCCGATACCGGCATACATATCCAGATGCCGTCCAGCCCAAAGTAATGCGGGAATATCAGTAGTCCCGGCAACAGATACAGTAATTGGCGTGTCAGCGACAAGAAGATACTGATTTTCGCCTTCCCGATGCTTTGGAAGAAATTGCCGATGACAATCTGTGCACCTACCAGCGGGAATATGGCTACGGCAATGCGTACGCCTCTGGAAGCAATATCTATCAACTCTTCATCACTGGTAAAGATGGCAGATATGGCATGGGGGAACAATTCGCAGATAAGGAAGCCGGTACTGGTGATACATACTCCGGCAATGATGGTCAGGCGCAGGGTAGCCTTCACACGGTCGTGCTTTTGCGCACCGAAGTTATAGCCTACAATCGGTTGCATTCCCATCGTCAGCCCCAATACAATCATTACATAGAGTACCAGCAGTCGGTTGATAATGCCATATGCCCCGATGGCCATATCTCCTCCGTACTGTTGAAGGCTGTTGTTTACGATAATCACAATGACACATGCCGTGACGTTCATCAGGAACGGTGACATACCGATGGATAATATACTGCTGATGATGCGTTTCTTCATCTTCCAGAACCCCCGTTGCAGACGTACCACACTTGTCTTTTGCAGGAAATGGCTCACTACCCACACCATGCCGATGAACTGCGAGATGACCGTTGCCGTTGCAGCTCCCCGTATTCCCCAGTCAAATTGGAAGATGAAAATGGGAGCGAGGATTATGTTGCAGACTACCGTTACCATAGACGTGAGCATTGCTTTCTTGGGATATCCCGTGGCACGCATGATATTGTTTAGGCCAATCATGGTATAAGTGACGGGGGTACCCAGTAATATCACCTGCATAAAGTCGCGGGCATATGGCAACGTATCATTGCTGGCACCGAAGAAGCGCAGAATATCATCCAGAAAGATGAATGAAACACTGCCGAATATGAATGCGTTGACCAGGCAGAACATCAGTGTGTTTCCCAATACTTCCGTTGCTCCGTCCAGGTCTTTCTGCCCCAGACGGATGGACGAAATGGTGGAACCGCCTGCCGATACCATCGTACAGAAAGCCACGACCAGATTCATCAGAGGGAAAGTAATGGCGAGTCCGGCAATGCCCATAGGACCTACGCCATGACCGATGAAAATGCTGTCGATGATGTTGTACAACGAAGTAATCGTCATGCCTATAATGGCCGGAATGGAGTACTGCACAAGCAGTTTGCCAATACGTTCGGTTCCTAATATATGCGCGTTGTTCATTTGATATGAGTCAATTAAGGAGCACAAAGGTAAGAAATATTTGTTTGATTCGCAGATTATTCCCACCTTTGTACACTATAATGTTTTGGTATTAACAGATTTAGGTAAAAGAAAGTTTATGGACACAACAAAAGCAACCGCCGTACTTTTTGATTTTGACGGCGTGGTGGTAGACACGGAAACACAGTACAGTCACTTCTGGCATGAAATGGGAAAGCAGTATTTGGGTATGGATGATATTGAAGGCAGGGTGAAGGGCCAGACGCTGGTCTATATTTATGATACCTTTTTTCCGGGCATGGCGAAGGAACAGGCCGAAATTACCGAACGGCTGAACCGCTTTGAACAGGAAATGTCATTCGACTTTATTCCCGGAGTGCTTGACTTCATTGCCGACCTACACCGGAATGGGGTGAAGACTGCCGTAGTGACCAGCTCCAACGAAGCGAAGATGGCAGCTGTCTATCGGGTTCATCCCGAAATAAAGACTCTTTTCGACCGTATCCTTACGGCCGAGATGTTTACGGCTTCCAAGCCTGCACCGGATTGTTTTCTGTTGGGTATGGAGGTTTTCGGCACAACTCCCGACACCACATATGTATTCGAGGATTCCTTCAACGGGCTGAAAGCCGGCATGGCTTCAGGAGCTACCGTTATAGGGTTGGCAACCACCAATTCCCGTGAAGACATAGCTCCGTTGTGTCATTATGTATTGGATGACTTTCAGGGATTCACTTACGATAAATTAACTCAATTGTACAAGTAATCAGAAAAAGGATTACCTTTGCGCCGAAAATTAAATTGAGTAATTGTAAATTGTAAATTGCCAAATTGTAAATACTATCATGGGTTATATTTCAGACGACACTCGTAAAGTGACTACACATCGCCTTATCGAAATGAAACAGAGAGGCGAAAAAATATCAATGTTGACATCATACGACTATACTATGGCGCAGATTGTGGACGGTGCCGGGGTAGACGTGATTCTGGTGGGAGATTCCGCTTCCAATGTAATGGCAGGCAATGTCACCACGCTTCCCATCACGCTCGACCAGATGATTTATCATGGCAAATCCGTGGTTCGAGGTGTGAAGCGTGCCATGGTCATTGTCGACATGCCTTTCGGCTCTTATCAGGGCAACGAACTGGAGGGATTGGCTTCCGCTATCCGTATTATGAAAGAAAGCCATGCCGACGCCCTCAAACTGGAGGGAGGCGAGGAAATCATCGGTACGGTGAAGCGTATCCTCAGCGCCGGTATTCCCATCATGGGACATCTCGGACTGATGCCCCAATCCATCAACAAGTATGGAACATATACGGTCCGTGCCAAGGATGATGCCGAAGCCGAGAAACTGGTACGCGATGCGCATTTGCTGGAAGAAGCCGGATGCTTCGGACTGGTATTGGAGAAGATTCCTGCCGCATTGGCTGCCCGCGTGGCAAGCGAGCTGACTATACCCGTTATAGGCATCGGTGCCGGTGGCGATGTGGACGGCCAGGTGTTGGTGGTTCAGGATATGCTGGGTATGAATAACGGTTTTCGTCCCCGTTTCCTGCGTCGCTATGCCGACCTGCATACAGTGATGACGGATGCCATCAGCCGTTATGTTTCCGATGTGAAGAATTTAGATTTCCCGAATGAGAAAGAACAGTACTAACAAACTCATGACACTCAATTTTTGGCGGATGTGTACGGCAAATCTGTTGCTGTTCATATCCGTCTATATGCTTTTCCCTTTGCTTCCTTTTGTGATGGGAGAGCAGTTGGGTGTTTCCGTCGGGCAGGCGGGCAGCATGTTTCTGGTCTTTGCGGTGGCCATGTTTGCTGTCGGTCCTTTCCATGCCTATCTGGTCGATGAATATAAAAGGAAACACGTGCTCCTTTACTCCGCACTCATTATGCTGGCGGCTGTTCTGGGATATGCCTTTGTGGATGGTTATACGAAATTTCTGCTGCTTGCCGCTGTGCAGGGAGCATGTTTCGGGCTGGCAACCACAGCGGGCATTACGGTGGCCATCGACATAACGACTTCCGCGCGCCGCAGCGCAGGAAACATGGTATATGCATGGGCTGCACGCTTGGGCATGCTGGTGGGTGTTGTGTTGGGCATTGGAATGTATAAGATGTATGGTTTCCGTATGGTGACCTATCTGTCCGTAGCGGCCGGACTGGCTAGCATATTTTTCGCATCGAGGGTATATGTGGCTTTCCGTGCTCCGATAGGCGTGTCGTTGTGCAATATGGACCGCTTCTTATTGCCGCGTGCATGGGTACCTGCCATCAATATGCAGTTGATTGCTTTTGTACCGGGAGCGTTGCTGCCACTGATGTTTGTGGGCGATTACTGGTCATTGGCGGCATTGGCTGTATTGGTGTTCATTACAGTCCCGTTCATGAAGATGTTCGTCAAGCTGTCGCACCATTGCCAGCGTGGAACGGCAAACACCACTTGCCATTTGTTCATGGAGGCAGGGCTGCTGGTGGGCATGGCTGTGGCTTGCCACCTGATGGACAAAGCGCAGATATACCATGTGGCGTCTGTTGCTGCTATGCTTGCCGTATTTTTCTTTGTACTTCTGACCTATCCTTATTATAAGAAGAAGCGGGTGAGGTAAGGGATAAATACAATCAATCCTATAATGGCCGCCGTTGCAGCACATACCAGTACTGCTCCGGCGGCTATGTCTTTTACTTGCCCTGCCACGGGATGCTGTTGGGGAGACACCAGGTCGACCAGCTTCTCAATGGCGGTATTGAACAGTTCGGCTGCTATCACCACTCCGATGCAGAGAATGATTATCATCCACTCCATGCGGGTAATGCCTAAAACGAATCCTGCAATGACTACCACAGCCGTAACTATCAGATGGAAGCTCAGGTTCTGTTCTTTTCCTATGCAACACCGGATACCTTTCCAAGCATATCCGAAACTGCGCAACTGCTTTTTAAAGTCGTACTTCATGGATTATAGTTGTTGCTTAATTCCTTGAAACCTGTTTCACTCCCTTTACTGTTCTCAGTTTCTTGACGAGCGCTTCCAGATGTCCCGTATCGCTCACCATGATGGTCAGTGTTCCGGAGAACAGCCCGTCATGCGAGTCAATGCCGATGCTTCTCAAAGTAATACCCGTTTCTTTGGAAATGATGGAAGTGATGTTGGTCACGATGCCGATGTCATCGTGTCCCACTACGCGCAGGGTGATGGGGTACTGTGTACCTTGTGACTTTCCGGCCCAGCGTGCCTTCACGATACGGTAGCCGAAACGTGAGTGCAAGTCGCTGGCATTGGGACAGTCGCAACGGTGTATCTTGATGCCTCCCGTCACACTGACAAAGCCGAATACATCATCTCCATAGATGGGATTGCAGCAGCGTGCCAACTTGAAATCCAATCCTTTCAGATTTTGATCAATGACCAGTACATCTTCTTTGGTACCTATCTCTTCCGGTATGCCTTGTTGAAGGTTATAGCCTTCAGCACTGCGGTAGACAATATCGTCGCGCGTATCATTTTCCCGTCTTTGCTGTTCCTGGTATTTGTCTATAATCTCGTTGACATCCAGTTCTTCATCGGCTATGGCTTGATAGAAGTCGGTCACTATCTTGAAACCGAGGCGCTTGATGAGGCGCATCATGGTTCCTTCATCATACTCTATCTTCCGGTTCTTGAACTTGCGTTCCAGGGTTTCCTTAGCGAAGGCGTGCTGGCGTGCAGCCATTTCCTTCAATGCCTGGCGTATTTTGGTGCGTGCCTTGGAGGTGGTTACGATGTTCAGCCAGTCCTGCTTGGGCGTCTGCGTATTCGATGTCATTATCTCCACCTGGTCACCGCTATGCAGCATTTGCTTCAGCTGTACATTCTTGCCGTTCACTTTTGCACCGATACATTTGCAGCCCAGTTTGCTATGGATGTGGAACGCAAAATCGAGCACGGTGGAGCCTTTGGCAAGTTTGAACAAATCACCTTTGGGGGTAAATACAAATACCTCGTCTTCGTACAAATCCAGTTTGAACTGGTCCATCGTTTCCAGTCCGTTGCTGTCCGAGCTCTCTAAGGCTTCGCGTACGGAAGTCAGCCATTCGTCAAGACCAGATTCACCTTTCACTCCTTTGTATCGCCAATGGGCGGCCAGGCCTCGTTCGGCAATATCATCCATGCGTTCGGTACGTATTTGTACTTCCACCCATTTGCCTTCGGGGCCCATCACGGTGATGTGCAGTGATTCATATCCGTTGCTTTTAGGTACGGACAGCCAGTCGCGTAGCCTTTTCGGGTTAGGCTGGTACATATCTGTTACGATGGAGTAGGCCTGCCAACATTCCAGTTTCTCCTTTTCCAGGCAAGAGTCCAGGATGACGCGGATGGCGAACAGGTCATACACGCCTTCGAAGGGGCATTTCTGCTTCTTCATTTTCTGGTAGATGGAGTGGATGGACTTGGTGCGTCCTTTGATATGGAACTTCAGTCCGGCTTCTTCGAGCTTCTTCTGTACCGGTGCAATGAAGGCGGCAATGTACTTGTCACGCGATGCCTTGGTCTCATTCAGTTTTTCCTTGATATGGTAGTAAACTTCCTTTTCTGTATATTTCAATGAGAGGTCTTCCAGTTCCGACTTCAATTTGTACAGACCCAGCTTATGGGCAAGGGGCGCATAGAGATAAGCCGCTTCGTTGGCTACCTGCCGACGGGCTTCATCGTTCTTGCAATCCTTTATCTGCCGCATGATGTTTACGCGGTCGGCAATCATGATGAGAATGACACGCATGTCCTCAGCGAAAGTCAGCAACAAGTTGCGGAAATTCTCGGACTCGATGGTAGGGCTTTTGGAATAAAGTTCGTTTACACGTATCAATCCCCGGATGATGCCTGCCACATCCTCGCCATAGATTTGCTCCACTTCCAAAGCGGTGCAAGTGCCGCAGCGCACGGAGTCGTGCAGCATGAGCCCCAGGATAGAAGCACGCTTCATTCCGATTTCTTCCGCTACAATGACAGCCGTCTGCATATCTTTGATGACGGGATTCAAACCGAATATATCACGCTGGATACGGTTGTTCTGTATAGTATTGACAAGATGTGTTTTCAGCTTTTTGCAGTCCCCCTTCTGGAGGGTTTCTCCGGAAAGTTGCAACAGTTTGCGGTAGAGCGAGAAGAGTAAATCTTTCTCTTTGATAGTGAAAAATTCATCAGTTTCCATAATCGTCCGTATTTTATGCTTCAAAGGTAAGTTTTTTCTTCATTTTCTTGACGGCAGTTCTGCTTTTTTTGTATTTTTGGGCATGAATTAATAAAACAAGATATTATGATAACACCGCAAGACAAAGAGTTGCTCGAAAATAAAGGCATCTCCGAAGAACAAATAACCGAACAGTTGGCTTGTTTCGAAAAAGGTTTTCCATACTTGAAGCTGTCTGCCGCCGCTTCTGTAGAAAAGGGTATACTGGCTCCGAATACGGATGAACAGAAGAAATACCTGGATGCCTGGGAGGCATATACACAAACCGATAAAGTGGTGGTGAAGTTTGTGCCTGCTTCGGGTGCTGCCAGCCGTATGTTCAAGAACTTGTTTGAATTTCTCGGGGCAGACTATGACACTCCCCAGACAAACTTTGAAAAGACTTTCTTTGAGAAAATAGAGAAGTTTGCCTTCTATGATGACTTGAATACCGCTTGCCAGAGGACTGCCGGAAAGGATATACCGACTTTGGTTGCCGCTGGAAACTACAAGGCGGTTGTTGCTGCCTTACTCGAAGGGGCCGGACTGAACTATGGTGCTCTGCCCAAAGGATTGCTTAAGTTCCATAAGTATGAAGACGGTAGCCGCACGCCGCTGGAAGAGCACTTGGTAGAAGGAGCATTGTATGCTGCCAATAAGAACGGTAAGGTGAATGTGCATTTCACGGTTTCGCCCGAACATCGTGCCTTGTTCAAGGCTTTGGTAGACGAAAAGGCTGCCGCTTATGCAAAGAAGTATGGGGTGGATTATAACATCTCTTTTTCGGAACAGAAACCGAGCACCGATACCATTGCCGCCGATATGGAAAACAAACCCTTCCGCGACAATGGCAAATTGTTGTTCCGTCCCGGCGGTCATGGCGCCTTGATTGAAAACTTGAATGACCTTGATGCGGATATTATCTTCATAAAGAATATAGACAATGTGGTACCCGACAAGCTGAAAGGTGACACCGTATTATATAAGAAACTGATTGCCGGTGTGCTGGTAGCGTTACAGCAGAGAGCGTTTGCTTATCTGCAGTTGCTTGACAGCGGGAAGTATACACACGAGCAAATTCTTGAAGTTCTGCAATTCCTGCAGAAACAACTCTATTGCAAGAATCCGGAGACAAAGAATCTGGAAGATGCCGAGTTGGTTATATATCTGAAAGAGAAGCTGAACCGTCCGATGCGTGTTTGCGGTATGGTGAAGAACGTAGGCGAACCGGGCGGAGGTCCGTTCTTGGCATACAACAGTGACGGTACTATCTCTCTGCAGATTCTGGAAAGTTCGCAGATTGATATGGACGACCCGGAAAAGAAGGAAATGTTTGAAAAAGGTACCCATTTCAATCCGGTGGATTTGGTTTGCGCCGTACGTGACTATAAAGGACATAAGTTCAATCTTGTGAAGTATGTGGATAAAGCGACGGGGTTCATCTCCTATAAGTCCAAGAACGGCAAGGACCTGAAAGCGCTTGAACTTCCCGGTTTGTGGAACGGAGCCATGAGTGATTGGAACACAGTATTTGTAGAAGTGCCTCTGACTACATTCAATCCGGTAAAGACGGTGAATGACTTGTTGAGAGACCAGCACCAATAAGAGGATTTACTATTAGACGATTTACGATGTACGATTGGGATTGCTTTGGCTTGTGGCGGTTTATTGTCTAAAGTAACTCTAATCGTACATCGTACGTCGTCAAATCGTAAATATATAAAATTGTAAATAAAAGAATTGATGAAAAAGATTTTATTGTTAGGTTCCGGTGAGTTGGGCAAGGAGTTTGTTATTTCCGCCCAACGTAAGGGCCAGTATATCATTGCTTGCGACTCGTATGCCGGAGCGCCTGCCATGCAAGTGGCAGATGAATGTGAGGTATTCAGCATGCTCGATGGAGATGCTTTGGAACGTGTAGTACGCAAACACCAGCCGGATATTATTGTTCCGGAAATTGAGGCTATCCGTACGGAACGTCTGTATGATTTCGAGAAAGAAGGCATTCAGGTAGTGCCCAGTGCACGCGCCGTGAACTTTACCATGAACCGTAAAGCCATACGTGACCTTGCAGCTAAAGAGCTGGGATTGAAGACTGCTAAATATTTTTATGCCAAATCTTTGGATGAACTGAAAGCTGCTGCTGAAAAGATAGGTTTCCCGTGTGTGGTGAAACCGCTGATGTCCTCTTCCGGTAAAGGCCAGTCTCTCGTAAAGAGTGCCGACGAACTGGAGCATGCCTGGGAGTATGGCTGTAATGGTAGCCGTGGAGACATCAAAGAACTTATCATTGAAGAGTTCATCAAGTTCGACAGTGAGATAACACTGCTCACCGTAACACAGAAGAATGGTCCGACCTTGTTCTGCCCGCCTATCGGCCATGTACAGAAGGGTGGGGACTATCGTGAAAGCTTCCAGCCTGCCCATATTGACCCTGCCCATCTAAGGGAGGCGCAGGATATGGCAGAGAAAGTGACCCGTGCCTTGACCGGTGCCGGATTGTGGGGAGTGGAATTCTTTCTCAGCCATGAGAACGGTGTCTATTTCTCCGAACTCTCTCCACGTCCGCACGATACGGGTATGGTAACCCTGGCCGGAACCCAGAATCTGAATGAGTTTGAATTGCACTGTCGTGCGGTGCTTGGTCTGCCTATCCCTGGCATCAAGCAGGAGCGTATAGGAGCCAGTGCTGTCATCCTTTCTCCGATAGCCAGTCAGGAACGTCCCAATTATCGTGGCATGGAAGAGGTTACGAAAGAAGAGGATACTTATCTGCGTATTTTTGGTAAGCCTACTACCCGCGTAAACCGCCGTATGGGTGTAGTGCTGTGTTATGCACCTCTTGACAGTGATCTTGACACGCTGCGCGACAAAGCGAAGCGTATTGCTGATAGGGTAGAGGTATATTAATGATTAGTGATGTATGATTGGTGATTTGTTGATGAATGGATATCATTAACAAATCACCAATCGTCAGTATTAATCATTGAAAAAGAGTCCGGGATAAATCTCTCCTCCAAGTTCTGTTACATCGAGGCTTTGTAATAGTTTTCCATCCGGAGCATAGAACAGTTGGAATTCTTCATCGGAATTGTATTGTTCCACCTCAATTATTATCACTGTGGGATGTTTGGGAAAGGTGATGATTCTTATATCCCTTAATCTCATGCCGGTCATTGTACTGCTCATGAATGCTTCTGCCACGGGAGCCGGCACTTTTTCCAGTGACTCTACATCCGTTTCAGTCATAACCCACTCCGCTTGTTTATTGAACCAGACATCAATTTCCTGACCATCTGCAATAAATTCTGCCACGTAGCAACCGGCCATTTGCTCCCATTCTACATCCGTTGCTTGAGGATAGAGCGTTTGAAAAGCTGTTTGTATATTTGCAGGAAGACGTCCTTCCGCAAAAGCGGACACCGACAGCAAGGCAAGTAGTCCTGCCAGAATACAGAATTTGAACTTTTTCATAATCAAGGTTGTTTTGAGTTTTCTGTAAGAACAACCTTGTTGTATTTTTGTTTCCGGAAATCAGTATATTGGTTGATACATTTTTAAATATCAGTGAACCGGCCTTTGTATACAAAAGCTTTTTCTCCGAAATCCACTTCCGGTAATACGGCATCTTCCTTGAATAATCCGTAAACAGATGACCCCGAACCACTCATGGAGGCATATACAGCTCCTTGCCGGTACATCTCTTCCTTGATTTCTCCAATAGCCGGGAATTGGGGGAATACGCTTTCTTCAAAGTCATTGACCATTCGTCCGTTCCATTCTTCTACGGGAAGTTGGGCAATTTCTTTCAGGGACATTTCCGGATGATGCGGTTTTATTTTTGCAAAGGCATCCCGTGTAGAGACGAAAATGTCCGGCTTCACCAACCATATCCGATATCCTTTCAGTGAGAGGGGAAGGGGAGAAAATATGTTTCCGATACCTTCTGCGTAAGTCGGACGGTTTTTGATGAAGAAGGCACAATCGGCACCCAGCTTGGCGGCATACTCTTCCAGAGTGTCATCCGGCAGTCCGAGTTCAAACTTATTATTCAGAAGCTTCAGCATGAAGGCTGCATCGGCCGAACCGCCACCCAGTCCGGCTCCCGAGGGAATATGCTTGAAGAGATGAATATCTACCGGAGGAAGGTTGAACCGGTCATCCAGTAACTTGTAGGCTTTCACTACCAGGTTACTCTCTGCTTCTCCCTCAATTTCCAGACCTGCTTGATGCAGACGGAACTTTCCGTTTCCTTCGTTCAAGATATTTATTTCCAAAGCATCTTCTATGGGAACCGGATAGAAAATGGTTTCCAGATTATGGTATCCGTCCGGACGCTTTTCTGTGATATTCAGTCCCAGGTTTATTTTGGCATTTGGAAAAGTCAGCATGGCGTTGAAAATTAAGAATTAATAATTTAAAATTAAAAGGAGAAGCTATTGGAGTGCAGCTTCCGAAGACAAAGTTAGTGATTTCTGTTCATAGTAGATTGAAAACTTAACAATGATTTATTTACTGCTTATAAATAAATTCGCTTATCTTTGCCATACGAGCGAAGATAGGCTGCACCTCAACATAACTTTTTCATGCAAGCATGAAAGTTATGTATTCGGTTTGCACTATCTTTGCTTTCCCTTTCTAAAAGGGAAATTCATTTAATTTTTAATTTTCAATTTTTAATTCTTAAAGTGGCAGAACAAAGAAGAACATCCCGTACTCCGAAAGGAAAGGCACCACAGCCCGTAACAGACTACGGACGTATCCAGCCGCAAGCGCCGGAGCTGGAAGAAGCTGTCTTGGGAGCCTTGATGATTGAGAAGGACGCTTATTCGCTGGTAAGTGAAATTCTTCGTCCGGAGTCATTCTATGAGCATAGACATCAGTTGATATATTCCGCTATTACCGATTTGGCCGTGAATCAGAAGCCGGTCGATATCCTCACCGTGAAGGAGCAACTTTCCAAGCGGGGAGAATTGGAGGAAGTGGGCGGCCCGTTCTATATTACCCAACTCAGCAGTAAGGTGGCATCTTCTGCACACATCGAATACCATGCACGTATCATTGCACAGAAAGCTTTGGCACGTGAACTGATTACTTTTACCAGCAATATCCAGAGCAAGGCTTTCGACGAGACGCTGGATGTGGACGACCTGATGCAGGAGGCCGAAGGAAAACTGTTCGAGATTTCCCAGCAGAACATGAAGAAGGATTATACACAAATTAATCCTGTCATTGCCGAAGCCTATGATTTGATTCAGAAAGCTGCTGCCCGTACCGATGGTTTGAGTGGCTTGGAAAGTGGGTATACCAAGCTGGACAAGATGACTTCCGGATGGCAGAAGTCCGACCTCATCATTATTGCGGCCCGTCCTGCCATGGGTAAAACGGCGTTCGTACTTTCCATGGCAAAAAACATTGCCGTGAATTTCCGCAATCCCGTAGCACTGTTCTCGCTTGAAATGAGTAACGTGCAGCTGGTGAACCGTCTGATATCCAACGTGTGCGAGATTCCGAGTGAGAAAATCAAGAGTGGCCAGTTGGCAGACTATGAATGGCAGCAGTTGGATTACAAACTGCGTGACTTGCTGGATGCTCCGCTTTATGTGGACGATACGCCTTCTTTGTCGGTATTCGAACTCCGTACGAAGGCACGGCGTCTGGTACGTGAGCACGGAGTGAAGATTATCATCATCGACTACCTTCAGCTGATGAATGCAAGCGGAATGTCTTTCGGTAGCCGTCAGGAAGAAGTTAGTACCATTTCGCGTTCATTGAAAGGTTTGGCCAAGGAGCTGAACATTCCTATCATCGCCTTGTCGCAGTTGAACCGTGGTGTGGAGAACCGTGAAGGCGAGGAAGGCAAGCGTCCCCAGTTGAGTGACCTTCGTGAATCCGGTGCCATCGAGCAGGATGCCGATATGGTGTGCTTCATCCACCGTCCCGAATATTACAAGATTTATACTTCTGCCGATGGCAGTGACTTGCGCGGTATGGCGGAAATCATCATAGCAAAGCACCGTAACGGTGCCGTGGGGGATGTGCGTCTGAGATTTATCGGACAGTACACCCGTTTCCAGAATCCGGAGGATGATATGGTTATCCCACCTCCGACGGAGGGTGGAGGAGCTACATTCGGTTCACGTATGAATGCGCCTATCGGAAGTACGGCAACACCGCCTCCTCCATCGGCTGCTGATTTTCCGCCACAGACGGACAACCCGTTTGGAGGTGTGGGGTCGGACGGGCCATTACCTTTCTGATGTATTTTTATGGCTACACCCTTTGCCTTGAATGCCTATACCATCGTAGAGTGATGGCTACACCTTTAGGTACAAAGGGTGTAGCCATGTTAAATACTGTATTTGAGCCTATTTACTTATTCTAAAATCTTCAATGTGGACAGTAAGAACGTCAATCTTACTTTTGCTCCCTTTTCCGTTTTGATTGTGTCTCGGGCATCTGCTGTTCTGTGTTTATTTTATCAGTGGATAGAGTATCTTGTTTTATTTTTTGTTCCTTTCTCAGCCGGTTGAGTTTCCATCTGTTCCAGAAAAGGAGCTCACTCCATTTGTTGAAATCCTTTTTGAAGATAATGCCAATACCTTGTGTTGTCAGATTTGTCCGGGTGTAGTAGCGGTCGTTCGTTTCGTTGTACGCTTTCAGGCGGATGTCTCCGGAACGGTTGACGAGCCATTCTGCTTCAAAGTCTCCCACAAAATTGGTATTTGCCATCGGATTGTCACGATAGCCAAAATTACCATTGATAAGTAGTCGGTTATTCAATAATTGCCCCGAAAGCATGGTCTCGAACTCCATGTCTGTCCAGCCTCTTTCACCGGTACTGAAATTGGTGCCGAAGTTCCAGTTATTAACATCGAGAATGTTCGATAAAGCGTTATTCAACTGTCCGGAAAGGGTGGATGAAACAACACTGGACATCATATTCGAATTCTGGGTGGCTCCCAAGTTTTCCGGGGTATAGAACTTGCCGATAGCCAACAGATAGAGTATCTGCATGTTCATTTGCTCGTCAGTAGGAATATAGTTACGGACAATGGCCTGCACTTCATCGCGTTCGTTGGGCAGCTCGATGTCGAATTTTACATCGGGTGAAGTCAATTGTCCGGTAAGGTCCATCATACAGTTCACTTTTACATTTGTCTGGCTGATGTAGCCGGAGGTTGCCTCGTTGGGCATTAGGTCATTTAAGGATGCTGAGTTGACCGTATAGCCTGCTTTTATGTCCAGAGTGGCATCCAGCGGCGAACCGTTGAATGTAATGGTACTTCCATCCCTGATAATAAAGTCCTTTCGGATAACCTCTTGCAGACTGAATTTATAGACTCCCTGGTTTATCCGGTAACTGCCGAACATTTTTACATCTCCTTTATTGAAGAACTCAGTACGGATATTTCCGGTTCCCCGTCCACTGATATAGTCGCCGGCGATAGGGTCCATGATAATCTTCATGGTAGCGTCGGAGGTGGCGTCTACCAAGAGATTCAGCCGGATGTCAGTGTCGCTCTCTTTCTCTTCCTCGATTTCCTTTTGGGCAATCTCGTAGTCGGAAAGGCGAACAGAGTCTTGTACGGCACGGCGTGGCGTCTTGTCCACAAACTTGATGAACTGGTTGCTGACTGCTGTAGATACGTTATCCTTTATATAGGTAAAGGTGGTGTTACGATTGGTAGTCATTGCAACGTCAATGTTAACGCCATCTTGGGCATTACCGGCAATAGTGGCATTCCCCGTACCGTAGACGGTGCCGTAGAAGGGATAGTCCGGTGATTCTTTGGTATTCATCACCAGCATGTCGTTGACATTGAAATTGAAACGGTACTCCAGGTTCTTGAAATGCTGATATTGCAGATAGCCGCTCATGCTGCCTTGATGCCCTTGCGTGTCGAAAATGCGGTTGTTGCGGAAGGTCAACCCGCCGGGCTCGATGTAGATGCTGTCTTTGACGGAGAAAGTGGTGTTGAGCACGTCTACCTTCATGGAAGCATCGCCGAATACACGCCCTTCCATGGTGAGAGCCTTGAATTTGCCATAGAAATGTACATGGCCGGTGGCACGTCCGTTGAATTCGGGCGTGATGCTGCTCATATAATGATGTATAAACTTCAAGTTGGTACCGCCCGCTTCAATTTGGAGATCCAATGAACTGGTGGGCTTCAAGGGATAGACATAGCCATACACATGGCTTTTGGCGATATCTTTCTCCCGGATATGGGCATCCAGATAGATGCCCTTCACGTCGTGGTGCCATTCTCCGTGTATGTTGGCATCACCCAGCAAGCCTTCGTTCAATCCGAGATTGCGGATAAACAAGTCGGTGCTCATGACGGGGGTTTCCAGTACTCCGCTGGCGAAAGCCGGACCGGTGGCTTCTCCTTTGAAATTGACTCCGAGGTCTGCAATGTCGAACACATAACCGATGTTGATTTCCTTCAAATCCAGACGTACTGTATCTTCGGGTTGTGGTGAAACGATACCATTGATACGCAAGTGCCGGTCTTTATGGCTGAAGTAGAAATCATTGACATACACTTTGCCGGAGTCGAGTACCACTTGGGAGGGATGTATATCCCATAGCGTATCGTTCAGTATCACGTTGGTGGGCTGGACATCAATGACGGTTTTTAAGGGGGGAAGTTTCCTCTTGTTTTCATTCGCTTCTTTCTGTTCACGGATGAAGTGGGCGACGGCGGCGAGTTTCCCGCTGTAGGTTACAGTGCTGCTGTTACCCCAGTTCAGCGTGGTCTGTATGCTGTTGTTCTGGGCTTGCGCTTCTAAAGCTATATTGACAGCGCCGCTTGATTTGCGGTTGCTGAAGCGTAGGCGTGTATGGAACTGGTCACCGGGATTCTCGCAAAGGAACATTCCGGATTCGATGAATTTGTTTTCATAGCGGAGACGGGGAAAATAGCCTTCTACACGGAGTCGCTGTGCCTTGTCATTGAAGTATCCTTTAATGGTGGAATGGGTATATACTTTTACCGGAATCTGAAAGACGGTGGAGAGTAGTTCCGTATTGTAAATGTGCATGTCGAAATGGAAATTGTTCTCCGTCTCTATGGGTTTCTTGTCTGGCAGAATCAAGGCGGGGATATAACGACGCATGATATTCAGTACACTGGCAGGCAGGGTACGATAAGAATAATCGCCTTCTATGCGACCTTGGAGAAAGTTGGATTGGATGGTCAGCCGTTTCTGGTCTTCGCTTTCTCTGATGGCGGATATCTTCAGATTGTCCAGGAAGTATTGTGTTTCCGGAGCTGCGAACAGTAAGCTGTCAACGTTGATTTCACCGTTCATCTCGTCAATGGAACCGCCGGTGAAGTCAGCCTTGACTTTGACTGATATTTCCGTATCTTCATAGTTGGGTGTCAGATGTAGGGCATGAGGACGAAATTTGTCGATGCTTGCCTGAAAGTTGAAAGTCGGTACCCGACTGGCGGTATTGATGGTACCGTTCAAAATAACAGAACCATTGGTGTCATCCAAGGCGACTTTTCCCGTGAAGCCTCCCTGCTTGTATTCTCCATCCAGGGTGATATTTTCGTAATTGTAGTCGCTGTAATCAATGGAGGCAACCAGCCCTTTCAGCAGTACGGATGGGTATTGGTTTTCGTAATGGCTGCTGTTGACATCCAGATTGAAAGTTACTTTACCCAGTTTTTTGTTACCCAGCATCTTGCCCAGCTCAAACTCTTTGGTTTTCACTGCACCGGAATAGGCAAAATAACCTTTATCTTTGTTAGAACTTAGTTTTACGTCAGTTTGGATGGTTCCGATGTCAGTGCGTACTTGTCCGTAAGTTACGAGGTCTGTGAAGTAGCCCGATACTTCTCCACGGAAGGAAACCGTTCCTAAGTGTTGCAGGACGGGAGGTACTCCATTATAGTTCTTGCTGAAATTCCGGACAAAGAAGGCAATTCCTTCCGGGTCTGCGTACAAATTGGACAAATTGCCGAATATATAAGCATTTTCCGGATGGGAAAGGTCTTGTAGTGATACGTCTCCCCTCAGATAAAAATGATTTCCGACAGAGACGGAAAGGTGCGGGCAATTCAGTTGATTGACAGTGCCGTCCGTCTGTACCTCTACTTGCAATTTTTCCTTGAAAGAACCAAAAGCCGGAACAAAAGCCGATAAATCCTGCAAGGCGATTTGAGAGGGCAGCAAATGGAATGAGAAACGGACATCTTGGGCAAGATTGTCAAATGCCCCCAGACTGTCATAATCCATGTGTATAGTATCCATTGCCAAAGAGGTGTTGGGGAGGTCGATGGCGAAATTTTCGATTTTCATCCGTTGGTCATTGCCGATAACCTTTAGGCTTAGTTTCTTCAATTCAAATCCGGAATGTTCTTCTTCGATGCTCAGACGCTTGATGGCAGCATTGATAGAATCATTTTGCAATGCTTTTAGGGAGATGTTTGCAATAATGTTACGCAAGCGGAGATGCTGTGGATTGAACTTTCCCGGAGTCTCTTTCTCGGACAGCACATCATATGAAACCTTTCCGCGGCGTATCAGTAAGGAATTGATACGGAGATCCAGGTTGTTTTTCTTTTGAACCGTATCTTTGGATGCGAATGCGTCGAGTACAAACTGAAAATTAGGTTTATCCTTGGGAGTCTGCTTGTTCAGATTGATGTTAAAGCCGAACAATTGTATGTTACTGATGGATATTTTGCCGCTGAATAGGGGGAGAATATCGAATTTGGCAGAAAGACGGGTCACCTTCAGCATTTCCTTGCCAGACTGGTCGTCCAGGAGCAGGTCGTCGATGATGATGCGGTTCAGCAATCCTATGTTTATTCGCCCAATGGAAATCTTGCTGTCCAGTATGGAAGCCAGTTCATTGGCAACAAATACAGACATTTGTCGCTGAACGGATGGAATGTTCAGCAACAATATGGTACCGATATACAATCCCAATACAATACCGAGTACCCAGCGTACTGTTTTTTTTAGCTTTCTGATAGGCGGTTAATTTTTATAATCAGCCAACAAAAATATGAAATAATACGTTATGAATCGTACTTTTATCACTACTTTTGCAGCGTTTAAACGTAAATAAACATTATGAGTACAATAATCTTGGGAATAGAATCTTCTTGTGATGACACTTCTGCAGCTGTCATCAAAGATGGTTATCTGCTTTCGAATGTGGTGGCCAGCCAAGCTGTGCATGAAGCATACGGCGGGGTAGTGCCTGAACTGGCTTCCCGCGCGCACCAACAAAATATAGTTCCGGTAGTGCATGAGGCATTGAAACGCGCCGGAGTAACCAAAGAGGAATTGAGTGCTGTGGCCTTTACGCGTGGACCGGGATTGATGGGGTCGTTGTTGGTGGGGGTATCTTTCGCCAAAGGGTTTGCCCGTTCATTAGGTATTCCTATGATTGATGTTAATCATTTGACTGGTCATGTGTTAGCTCATTTCATTAAAGCAGAAGGTGAAGATAATGTGCAGCCGGAATTTCCTTTCCTCTGCTTGCTGGTTTCCGGTGGAAACTCACAGATTATCTTGGTGAAAGCCTATAACGATATGGAAATTTTGGGGCAGACCATTGATGATGCCGCCGGTGAAGCCATTGACAAATGCTCGAAGGTAATGGGATTGGGATATCCGGGTGGTCCGATTATTGACAAACTGGCTCGGCAAGGTAATCCTAAAGCCTTCTCGTTCAGCAAACCGCATATTCCAGGGTTGGATTATAGTTTCAGCGGACTTAAGACCTCGTTTCTTTACTCTCTGCGCGACTGGATGAAGGACGACCCCGATTTCATCGAACATCACAAGACGGATTTGGCGGCATCACTGGAAGCTACCGTTGTAGATATCTTGATGGATAAGTTGCGCAAAGCTGCCAAACAATATAAAATAAAGGAAGTGGCTGTTGCAGGAGGCGTTTCTGCCAATAACGGATTGCGTAATGCTTTCCGTGAGCATGCCGGGAAGTATGGTTGGAAAATATTTATTCCGAAGTTCAGCTACACAACGGATAACGCTGCCATGATTGCCATTACCGGATACTTCAAGTATATGGATAAGGATTTTTGTCCGATGGAAGCACCTGCTTATTCACGCGTAACTTTAGGATAATATATAATAAGGTATGAAGTTGGAAGAAAAGGTAGGAGAGCTGCTGAAAGCAAAGAAATTGTCCCTTTCCACCGCAGAAAGTTGTACGGGTGGAGGGATTGCCGCTCTGATTACTTCCGTTCCCGGCAGTTCGGAATACTTTAATGGTAGTATAGTGGCGTATTCCAATGAAATAAAGATGTCTTTGCTGCATGTATCTGCCGAAACTTTGGAAAAACATGGAGCAGTAAGCCGCGAAACTGTTACAGAAATGGTGAAAGGTGCGATGAAAACGCTGAAAACAGATTGTGCAGTGGCTACTTCCGGTATTGCAGGTCCTGGAGGTGGGACTCCGGAAAAACCAGTGGGTACGGTGTGGATAGCTGCTGCCTATAAAAATGAAATAGTTGCCATGAAGCAGGAGGGGGACGAGGGAAGAAAGGGAAATGTGGAAAAAGCAATTCAAAATGCCCTTTTGTTGCTTTGTGAGAAGCTGAAATGAGGAAAAAATGCTATCATACAGTGAATTATTTTAAGAAAAACTTGTTTGGTAACGATAAAAGTGCTTACTTTGCGCTCTGTTTGAAATAGGCAAAAAAGAAAACTATAAAATTAAGATAGAAATGTCAAAGATTTGTCAAATTACCGGAAAGAAGGCCATGATTGGCAACAATGTTTCACACTCAAAGAGAAGAACAAAGAGAACCTTTGATTTGAACTTGTTTAACAAGAAGTTCTACTATGTAGAGCAGGATTGCTGGATCAGCCTTAGCATTTGCGCTAATGGTTTGCGCATTATTAATAAGAAAGGACTGGACGCTGCTTTGAAAGATGCGGTAGCTAAAGGTTATTGTGATTGGAAAAGCATTAAAGTTATTGGCTAAAGTAGAGGAGAATACTGATTATGGCAAAGAAAGCAAAAGGTAACAGAGTACAGGTGATTCTGGAATGCACAGAACACAAGGATAGCGGTATGCCGGGTACTTCTCGTTATATTACGACGAAGAACAGAAAGAATACCACAGAGAGATTGGAGTTGAAGAAATACAATCCGATTCTGAAGAGAGTGACAGTACATAAAGAAATTAAATAATAAATCTATAACTTATGGCAAAGAAAGCGGTAGCAACCTTGCACGAAGGAAGCAAAGAAGGACGTTCTTATACAAAGGTTATCAAAATGGTGAAGTCTCCTAAGACTGGTGCTTACATCTTTGATGAACAGATGGTCCGTAATGAAGATGTTCAGAACTTCTTTAAGAAATAAGATAAATACAGTGGCTGTAAAGCGCTGATGACTTATAAAGATCCCCCTTGTCGGTATTTCCGGTAAGGGGATTTCTTTTTAAAAAGAGGACGAAGTTTTTAATATTCGTCAGTTTTGTTATATCTTTGCTGAAAATGCGAAGATAGGCTGCACCTCGGCATAAAAAATGAACGGGTTCATTTTATTCTGCATCCGGTTTGCACTATCTTTGCAGGGAATGCGAAAACAGGTTGCATAAAAATAATTAGTGTATGGGATTTTTTAGTTTTTTCTCCAAGGAAAAAAAGGAAACATTAGATAAAGGATTATCTAAGACCAAAGAAAGTGTGTTTGGCAAGATTGCGCGTGCCGTGGCAGGAAAGTCAAAAGTTGATGATGAAGTATTGGATAATCTGGAAGAGGTGTTGATAACTTCGGATGTGGGCGTGGAAACGACACTGAAAATTATTGAACGTATCGAAAAGCGTGCAGCAGCCGACAAATATATGAATGCCACTGAGCTGAATCATATTTTACGTGATGAAATCGCAGCGTTGCTTACAGAGAATAATTCGGAGGATGTGGATGACTTTGAAGCACCGATTGCGAAGAAACCATACGTCATTATGGTAGTGGGCGTCAATGGTGTAGGGAAGACTACTACGATTGGCAAACTGGCTTATCAGTTCAAGAAAGCCGGAAAGTCTGTTTATCTGGGTGCTGCCGATACTTTCCGTGCTGCTGCTGTGGAGCAGTTGGTGATATGGGGTGAACGGGTAGGTGTACCTGTTGTAAAGCAGAAAATGGGTGCTGACCCGGCTTCTGTCGCTTTTGACACACTGAGTTCCGCAACTGCCAATAATGCCGATGTGGTAATTATAGATACGGCAGGACGCCTTCATAATAAAGTCGGTTTGATGAATGAACTGACGAAAATCAAGAATGTGATGAAGAAGGTTGTTCCTGATGCTCCGAATGAGGTGTTGCTTGTGTTGGATGGCTCAACCGGGCAGAATGCATTCGAACAAGCCAAGCAGTTCACTCTGGCAACGGAGGTTACGGCAATGGCTGTTACAAAGTTGGACGGAACAGCCAAGGGTGGCGTAGTCATCGGCATTTCAGACCAGTTTAAAATTCCGGTTAAATATATTGGATTGGGTGAAGGAATGGAAGATTTGCAGGTGTTCCGTAAAAAGGAATTTGTTGATTCACTGTTCGGGGAGAATGCATGAAACGGAAGACTATAGATATCATCACTTTAGGATGTTCTAAAAACCTGGTGGATTCGGAACATTTGATGCGTCAGTTGGAGGAAGTGGGATTCCATGTGACACATGATGCGGAAAGACCGAAGGGACAGATTGCCGTAATCAATACTTGCGGTTTCATCGGTGACGCCAAGGAGGAATCCATTAATATGATTCTGGAATTTGCGCAGGCCAAGGAGGAAGGAAACTTGGAGAAGCTTTATGTAATGGGTTGCCTTTCGGAACGTTATCTGAAGGAATTGGCCGTTGAAATTCCCCAGGTGGATAAATTCTATGGTAAATTCAATTGGAGAGAGTTGTTGCAGGATTTGGGAAAGGCCTATCATGACGAGCTGCACATAGAGCGCACATTGACCACTCCCAAGCATTATGCCTATTTGAAGATATCCGAAGGGTGTGACCGTAAATGTTCTTATTGCGCTATTCCCATCATTACGGGACGGCATGTGTCGCGCCCGATGGAGGAAATACTTGACGAGGTGAAGTATCTGGTTGCACGGGGTGTAAAGGAATTCCAGGTTATAGCCCAGGAGTTGACCTATTACGGAGTAGATTTATATAAGAAGCAAATGTTGCCCGAGCTTGTTGAGCGGATTTCGGATATTCCCGGAGTGGAGTGGATACGCTTGCATTATGCCTATCCGGCACATTTTCCGACTGATTTATTCCGTGTGATGCGCGAGCGTGACAATGTATGCAAATATATGGATATTGCCCTGCAACATATCAGCGACAATATGCTGCAAAAGATGCGCCGCCATGTGACGAAGGATGAGACGTATAAGCTGATAGAACAATTCCGTGAGGAGGTTCCCGGTATCCATCTCCGTACTACACTGATGGTGGGGCATCCAGGAGAAACTGAAGCCGATTTTGAGGAGCTGAAAGAGTTTGTCCGTAAAGTGCGTTTCGATAGAATGGGGGCTTTTGCGTATTCGGAAGAAGAAGGGACGTATGCCGCTGCTGAATATGAGGATTCTATTCCCCAGGAAGTGAAACAAGCGCGCTTGGATGAGTTAATGTCTATTCAACAAGGCATTTCAGGGGAGTTGAGTGCGGAGAAAGTAGGCAGGCAGATGAAAGTAATCATTGACCGGCTGGAAGGCGAATATTATATTGGACGTACAGAATTTGATTCTCCCGAAGTGGATCCTGAGGTTTTGATTGAGCGTGGAGACAGAGCGTTGCATATAGGTAACTTTTACCACGTAGAGATAGTAAATTCCGATGATTTCGACCTTTTTGGACGAATAATTTAAAGATTTTTCCTTATCTTCTTGCATATGTGAAGAAGATTTGCTAATATAGCACCGTAGTTCAATTTAAAGGCTTACATTTTGAATAACAAAGAGTTTACTTCTGAATTGTCGCGGAGGTTAGGATACACATTGAAAGATACTTCTGAACTGGTTGCTTCATTGCTGGCAGATATGACACGGCAGTTGGAGGAGGGAAATATTATCTCTATACAAGGGTTCGGTACATTCGAAGTGAAAAAGAAGGCAGAGCGTATATCTGTGAATCCGACTACAAAGCAGCGTATGCTGGTACCTCCCAAATTGGTGTTGACTTATAAGCCGAGTACATTGTTAAAGGATAAGTTTAAGTAACCGGCTTTTAAAAAAATCTCCCGTATTATGAATGAGAAACTGAACATACAAGACCTGATTGACACGCTGGCTGAAAGGCATGGCATGAGCAAGAAGAATGCGGATAGTTTTGTGAAAGAATTCTTCCAGCTGATTGAGGAGTCTTTGGAGAAGGACAAGTATGTGAAGATACGAGGTTTGGGGACTTTCAAGCTGATAGATGTCGGGAGTCGTGAAAGCGTTAATGTGAATACGGGGGAAAGGTTTGAGATACAAGGGCATACAAAAGTGTCGTTTACACCGGAACCGGCTTTGAAAGATATTATCAATAGACCATTTTCGCATTTTGAAACTGTAGTTTTGAATGACGCTACGGTGCTTGAGGACACCCTGCAGGAAAATGACAGTGAAGATGATGAAGATACTGAAATCAAAACTCCGGAACAAGAGGTGGAGGAGAAGGTTGCCTTAGTGGAAGAAGCCACGATAGAAGAACCTTTGGTGGAAACTGTAGTCGAAGAGCCGTTAGTTGAGCCCGAACCGGAAGTTGAAGAGGAGAAACCGGAAAAAACTGAACCTGAAGCAATGCCTGAAAATATAGTTGCTGTTGAACCGGAACCGTCTGAGCCAGTGATAAAAGATACGGCAGATTCTTCGACTATGAAATATTTTATAGGCATCGTTGTATTTGTAGTGTTGTTGTGTGGTGGTGCCGTAGCTTTCATGTATTATCCGGACTTGCTTGACAAACTTACTGCAAAGCCTCTTGTAGAAGAGGTTGCAGACTCGGATGTGAAGGAATCTGTTACTGAAAAGGTGGATGTCCCTGCCGGTCAAGACAATATTGCCTTGACAGACAGCATTGTTTCAAAAGATGTTGTAGTTCCTGCCCGGACAGATACTGTGGCAGAAACTGTTGCTACAACAACTCCTGCGCTTACAACAACTCCAAAGGAAAATGTACAGGTACAGTCTCCCGCTCCTAAAAAAGAGCAGAAAAAGACAGTTGCACCGTTTGAACCGGATTCTGTGGGGTATACGATTGTGGGAACAGAAACCACTTATACCATCAAGGAAGGGGAAACGCTGACTAGGGTAGCGCTTCGTTTTTATGGGACAAAAGCTCTTTGGCCTTATATCGTGAAGCATAATCCCGGCGTAATCAAGAATCCGGATAATGTACCTTATGGTACCACTATCAAGATACCGAAATTAGCCAAGAAGCAGTAAAAAATTACTGCTTCTTTTTTGTTAAATACTAAACTCTATGAAAGTAGTTTAATCTAAAAGGTTTCGCATAGTTTTTTAATAAAAATTAGTTGGTATGGTTAATTTATTCCCGTACTTTTGGGAGCGAAAAAAATAATTGCCGGTTCAAAACCGGATAAATGAAGAAATTAAACATTAAAAAATAGATTGATTTATGGCTGAAACAATTGACATCCGCGAACTGAATGAGCGGATTGAAAGACAAAGTGCTTTCGTTACCAATCTTACCACAGGTATGGACCAGGTCATTGTAGGACAAAAGCATCTGGTAGAGTCGTTGTTAATTGGTTTGTTGTCCGATGGACATGTGTTGTTGGAAGGTGTGCCCGGTTTGGCAAAGACTTTAGCTATCAAGACGCTTGCTTCGTTGATTGATGCGCAATACAGCCGCATTCAGTTTACGCCTGACTTGTTGCCTGCCGACGTAATAGGTACAATGGTTTACAGCCAGAAGGATGAAACGTTCCAAGTAAAAAAAGGTCCGGTCTTCGCAAACTTTGTTTTGGCTGATGAAATCAACCGTGCTCCGGCCAAAGTACAGAGTGCTTTGCTGGAAGCCATGCAGGAACGTCAAGTTACTATCGGCAATGAAACTTTCGGGTTGCCCAAACCATTCCTGGTGCTTGCCACACAGAATCCTATCGAGCAGGAAGGTACTTATCCGCTGCCCGAAGCGCAAGTGGACCGTTTCATGCTGAAAGTCGTAATAGACTATCCGAAGCTGGAAGAGGAGAAACTGATTATCCGTCAGAATATCAATGGTGATAAATTTGAAGTGAAGCCCATTTTGAAGGCAGACGAAATTATTGAAGCTCGTAAAGTGGTTCGCCAGGTGTATCTGGATGAGAAAATAGAAAAATATATTGTTGATATTGTATTTGCTACCCGTTATCCGGAAAAATATGATTTAAAAGAACTGAAAGACATGATTGGTTTCGGCGGTTCGCCCCGTGCTTCCATCAACTTGGCCTTGGCTGCCCGTAGCTACGCGTTCATCAAGCGTCGCGGTTATGTCATTCCGGAGGATGTGCGCGCTGTGGCACATGACGTACTTCGCCACCGTATCGGCTTGACTTACGAGGCGGAAGCCAGCAATATGACATCTGATGAAATCGTCAGCAAGATACTGAACAAGGTTGAAGTGCCCTAACGCATAATAGAGGTTTTCGTAAACTTGAGGTTTACAATCCTATACCTGAGGCTTAGCGTCGTAAACCTTAGGGTTGAGTACCGAAAACCTCACCCCTTTTCATAGGGAAGTTTCTGTTATAA
Source organism: Bacteroides sp. D20 (assembly GCF_003436255.1). NCBI lineage: Bacteria > Pseudomonadati > Bacteroidota > Bacteroidia > Bacteroidales > Bacteroidaceae > Bacteroides > Bacteroides sp. D20. The sequence continues at coordinate 194,257 of NZ_QSOO01000005.1, forward strand.
ACTAAATTGCGCTTGTGTGCTTAAATGAGATTATTAAAATAAATCAATGGAAACAACAGAACTTTTGAAGAAAGTCCGTCAGATTGAGATAAAGACGCGCGGATTGTCCAACAATATCTTTGCCGGGCAGTATCACTCTGCCTTCAAGGGTAGAGGTATGGCATTCTCCGAGGTGCGCGAGTATCAGTTTGGCGATGACATACGCGACATTGACTGGAATGTGACCGCCCGCTTCAACAAGCCTTACGTCAAGGTGTTTGAGGAGGAGCGCGAATTGACAGTGATGTTGTTGGTAGATGTTTCCGGTAGTTTGGAGTTCGGTACGGTAAAGCAGATGAAGAAGGATATGGTGACGGAAATTGCCGCTACACTGGCATTCTCTGCCATTCAGAATAATGACAAGATTGGTGTCATCTTCTTTTCGGACCGGATTGAGAAGTTTATTCCGCCCAAGAAGGGACGTAAGCATATACTTTACATCATCCGCGAACTGATAGATTTTCATGCGGAAAGCCGGAGGACGAACATCCGTTTGGGATTGGAATATCTGACGAATGTGATGAAACGCCGTTGCACGGCATTTGTCTTGTCCGACTTCATCGACCAGGAAAGTTTCAAGAACGCCATGACCATTGCCAATCGTAAGCATGACCTGGTTGCCGTTCAGGTGTACGACCGTCGTGTGGAAGAATTGCCACCCGTGGGACTGATGAAGATTAGGGATGCCGAGACGGGACATGAGCAGTGGATTGACACCTCCTCGCGTGCCGTGCGCCGTGCCCATCATGATTGGTGGGTGAACAAGCAGGCGGAATTGAATGAAACGTTTACCAAGAGTAATGTCGACAATGTGTCGGTACGTACCGACCAGGATTATGTCAAGGCATTGATGAATTTGTTTGCGAAACGAAATTAATCGGAAAATGAAAAGATATTTATTTCTGATAGCGTTATTGATAGCATGGTCGGGAAGGGTAGTAGCCCAGTCGGTAACGGTAGATGCTACGATTGACTCTTTGCAGATTCTTATTGGAGAGCAGGCAAAGATAAAGCTTCAAGTATCTCTGGATGCCGATAAGCGTGCCATATTCCCGGTATATACCGATACGCTGGTGAATGGGGTTGAAATTATTGATGTGGCCAAGCCGGATACGCAACTGCTGAATGATGGCCGGCGTGCATTGATAACTCAAGAGTATACAGTTACCTCTTTCGACTCGGCTCTTTATTATCTGCCGCCTATGGAAGTGACAGTGGATAATGAGAAGTATCGCTCCAAAGCGTTGGCCTTGAAAGTATATTCGGTGAATGTCCCGTTAGACCCGGAGAATCCGGAACAGTTCTTCGGTCCCAAAACAGTGATGCAAGCGCCTTTTGCCTGGGAAGACTGGTATGGTCTTATGGCTTGTGGTGCGCTGATTATCCCGATAGGGATATTACTTGTCTATCTGATAATGCGCTTCTTCGACAATAAGCCTATTATCCGTAAGGTGAAGGTAGAACCTAAGCTGCCTCCCCATCAGTTGGCTATGCAGGAGATAGAACGTATCAAGAATGAGAAGGTATGGCAGAAAGGGGAACCGAAGGAATATTATACGGAATTGACTGATGCTCTTCGTACATATATAAAAGACCGCTTTGGTTTCAATGCTTTGGAAATGACTTCTACGGAAATCATAGATAAGTTGCTGGAAATGAAAGATAAGGAAGCAATATCGGATTTGCGTGAATTGTTCCAGACTGCTGATTTGGTGAAATTTGCCAAGCATAATCCATTGATGAACGAAAATGACGCTAACCTGATTAATGCCATTGACTTTATTAATGAAACCAAGGAGAAAGAAGAGGAGAATGCCAAGCCGCAACCTACTGAGATTACCATTATCGAGAAACGTTCTTTGCGTACCAAGATTTTGCTGGGAGCGGGTATTGTGGTGTTGGCTGTAGCTCTTGCCTGTTCATTGATATATATCGGATTGGAGTTGTATAATTATTTTGCTTAATGCTGGAAAAGTGACTTCAATCGGATATACATGAGTGAAAAATGAAGGATGTTTGGAGCGAAGCTGAATTGTAAATCGTTAAATCGTACATAAATATGGTTTTTGCCAATATTGAATATTTATTTTTGCTGCTGTTGCTTATACCTTATATAGTATGGTATATTATGAAGCGGACGAATAGTGAAGCTACGCTTCAGATTTCGGATGCCCGTGTGTATGCCCATACCCCTAAAAGCTATAAGAACTATTTGTTGCATGTACCGTTTGTATTGCGGATAATTGCCTTGATACTGATTATTCTTGTTTTGGCACGTCCGCAAACCACCGATAGCTGGCAGAACAGTGAGATTGAGGGTATTGATATCATGCTTGCTATGGACGTTTCTACCAGTATGCTGGCCGAAGACCTGAAACCTAACCGGTTGGAAGCGGCGAAGGATGTGGCGGCAGAGTTTATTAACGGACGTCCGAATGACAATATAGGTATAACTTTGTTTGCTGGAGAAAGCTTTACGCAATGTCCGTTGACAGTAGACCATGCCGTATTGTTGAACTTGCTTAAAGATATGAAGTGCGGGCTGATTGAAGACGGAACGGCAATCGGTATGGGTATTGCCAATGCCGTTACCCGTTTGAAGGATAGCAAGGCAAAGTCGAAAGTCATTATTCTGCTGACGGACGGTGTCAATAATAAAGGTGATATTTCTCCTTTGACGGCTGCTGAAATAGCCAAGAGTTTTGGCATTCGCGTTTATACTATTGGGGTAGGAACCAATGGTATGGCTCCTTATCCTTATCCGGTAGGCGGAACAGTGCAATATGTCAATATGCCCGTCGAAATTGATGAAAAGACTTTGACACAGATTGCCGGAACAACGGAAGGTAACTATTTCCGTGCCACCAGCAACTCGAAGTTGAAGGAAGTGTACGAAGAGATAGACAAGCTGGAGAAAACAAAATTGAATGTAAAAGAATACAGCAAGCGCCAGGAAGAGTACCGCTGGTTTGCGTTGGCTGCTTTCTTGTGCGTATTACTGGAGGTACTGTTACGCAACTCTATATTGAAGAAGATACCGTAAAAACGGAGAATGTCTTTTAGTGTATCAGTCATTGCGTAGCCAAATTGTAAATTGTAAATTGCTAAATTGTAAATAAAAAGATGTTTCGATTTGAAGAACCTGCATATTTGTACTTGTTGCTGCTGCTGCCTTTATTGGCGGCCTTCTACTTGTACTCCAATTATCGGAGGAGGAAAGCCATTCGTAAATTTGGTGACCCTATACTGATGGCACAGCTAATGCCGGATGTTTCCAAATACCGTCCGGATGTGAAGTTTTGGTTGGTTTTTGCGGCTATCGGGTTGTTCACGGTACTGCTGGCACGTCCGCAGTTTGGTTCCAAACTGGAGACGGTAAAACGCCAGGGAGTGGAAGTGATGATTGCGTTGGATATATCCAATTCCATGCTGGCACAAGACGTACAGCCAAGCCGCTTGCAGAAGGCAAAACGGCTGGTGGCGCAGTTGGTAGATAAGATGCAGAATGACAAGGTCGGTATGATTGTTTTTGCAGGTGACGCTTTTACCCAGTTGCCTATTACGAGTGATTATATTTCTGCCAAGATGTTTTTGGAGTCCATCGATCCTTCGCTGATTTCCAAGCAAGGTACGGCAATTGGAGCTGCAATAAATCTGGCTGCCCGGAGTTTTACACCTCAAGAAGGAGTGGGACGTACTGTTATTGTCATCACCGACGGTGAAAACCATGAAGGTGGTGCCGTAGAAGCTGCTAAGGCTGCTGCAGAGAAAGGTATCCAGGTCAATGTATTAGGGGTAGGTATGCCTGAGGGTGCTCCCATTCCAATAGAGGGTACTAATGATTATCGTCGTGACCGTGAAGGTAATGTAATCGTTACTCGCTTGAATGAGCAGATGTGTCAGGAAATTGCTCAGGCAGGAAATGGTATTTATGTGCGCGTAGACAATACCAACGGTGCACAGAAAGCGATTAGTCAGGAAATCAACAAGATGGCAAAGGCAGATGTGGAAACACAGGTGTACACGGAATTCAATGAACAGTTTCAGGCAGTGGCATGGATTATTCTGCTGTTGTTACTGGCTGAGATGTTGATATTGGAGCGCAAGAATCCTCTGTTCCGCAACATTCATTTATTCTCTAATAAGAAATGATGCGTATGTTACAGAAAAAATATATTGGAATAGTTTTGCTGCTGTTAGTGGCAGTTTCAGCTTCTGCACAGAAGGCGGAACGCGATTATATCCGTAAGGGAAACCGTTTTTTTAAGGATAGCGTATATGTGGATGCAGAAGTGAACTATCGGAAGGCTTTGGAGGTAAACCCGAAGTCAACGGTTTCCATGTTCAACCTGGGAAATACATTGACCCAGCAGAACAAGCTGCAGGAAGCGATGGAGCAATATGTGGGAGCTACCAAGATAGAAAAGGACAAATCGAACTTAGCACAGATTTATCATAATATGGGAGTCATCTTTCATTCTCAGAAGGATTATGCAAAGGCGGTAGAAGCCTATAAGGAGTCGTTACGTAATAATCCGAAAGATGATGAAACGCGCTATAACCTTGCTTTGGCACAGAAACAGTTGCAAGACCAGCAGCAGAACCAGGATCAGAATCAAGATCAGGATAAACAGGACCAACAGAAGGAGCAGGATAAACAGCAGGATCAGCAGAAAGACCAGCAACAGAATCAAGACCAGCAACAACAACCTTCTCAGCCGGAAAAGAAAGATAATGAGATGTCTAAGGAAAATGCCGAGCAGCTATTGAACTCTGTCATGCAAGACGAGAAGGATGTGCAGGATAAAGTGAAAAAGCAGCAGGTACTTCAAGGAGGTCGTCTGGAAAAAGATTGGTAACAAACATAATAGGAAATAATATATGAGAAAAATAGTTTTCTTATGGATAGCACTGATTGCAGTCGGTATGAATGTCTTTGCCGATGGCAAGGTATCGTTTACTGCGTCTGCTCCTGACGCTGTGGCGGTAGGAGACCAGTTCAGACTGTCGTATACGGTGACTACACAAAAGGTAAGGGATTTTCGTGCTCCTTCTATGAAGGAATTTGATGTGTTGATGGGGCCCAGCCGCTCGCAACAGAGTAGCGTGCAGATGATTAATGGGCAGACGACTTCAACCAGCAGTATTACATTCACTTATATTTTAATGGCGACTGCAGAAGGTGATTTTACTATTCCAGGAGCCACTATCACTGCTGATGGTAACCAAATGGTTTCGAATTCTGTACAAGTAAGGGTTCTTCCGGCAGATCAGGCTGCTAATGGAGCTTCTGGAAATGGTGGCAAACAGAGTGAGGGCACTGCCAGCCGCGCTTCTTCCGGGACATCTGTATCGAATAGTGATTTGTTTATTACAGCTACTGCCAGTAAGATGACGGTGTATGAACAAGAGGCTTTTCTGCTGACATACAAGATATATACCTTGGTGGACTTACGTATGTTTGATAATGTGAAATTGCCCGACTTCAAAGGATTCCATTCTCAGGAAGTAGAATTGCCTAATGACAGAAGATGGGGATTGGAGCATTATAAAGGTAGAAATTATCAGTCTACAATCTATCGTCAGTTTGTGTTGTTCCCGCAACAAGCCGGTAAACTGACAATTGATGCAGCACGTTTTGACGCTTCTATAGCCAAGGCTACACAAGTATCCGATCCGTTCGAGGCGTTTTTCAATGGAGGAAGCAATTACGTAGAGGTGAAAAAGACTATTTTGACTCCGCAACTGACAATTGACGTAAAGCCCTTGCCGGCAGGTAAGCCAGCCGATTTTTCGGGAGGAGTGGGAGAGTTCAATATAACTTCTTCTATCAATAGTACAAATGTCAAGACCAATGATGCTGTTACTGTCAAACTTGTCATTTCTGGTACTGGTAATCTGAAATTGCTTTCTAATCCGGAAGTTAAATTCCCCGAGGATTTTGAAGTATATGATCCGAAGGTGGACAATAAATTTCGTCTGACAAATTCGGGCCTCTCCGGTAGTAAGGTCATTGAGTATCTGGCAATTCCTCGTAATGCGGGAACTTATAAGATTCCTGCCGTAAAGTTCAGTTATTTTGATATTAATTCCCGTTCGTATAAAACGTTGACTACGGAAGAGTATGAATTGCATGTGGAAAAGGGAGCAGGCAATGCTGCTCAGACTATTGCAAACTTTACAAGCAAGGAAGAACTGAAAGTATTGAACGAGGATATTCGTTTTATCAAGCAGAATAACGTAACTCTGTCTCCCAAAGGTGATTTCTTCTTCGGTTCGTTGACGTATTGGTTACTTTATTTGATACCGGGTATTGCATTCATTACATTCTTTATCATCTATCGTAAGCAAATAGCAGCCAATGCAAATGTAGCAAAGATGCGTACCAAGAAAGCCAATAAAGTGGCGGTGAAACGTATGAAGCAAGCTGGTAAATTATTGGCTGAGAATAAGAAAGATGCGTTTTATGATGAGGTTTTGAAGGCTCTTTGGGGGTATATCAGTGATAAACTGAACATTCCGGTATCCCGTTTGTCTAAGGATAATATCGAAGAGGAACTTCGTAATTATGGTGTGAATGATGCGTTGATAAAGGAATTCCTCGATGCATTGAATAACTGTGAGTTTGCCCGCTTTGCTCCGGGTGATGATAACCAGGCTATGGATAAGGTATATTCAGCTTCTTTGGAAGTTATCAGTAAAATGGAAAACTCGATAAAACATTAATCAGGAGGAAATGGTAATGAATAAAATATTGTTTTTTACTCTTAGTCTAGTGATGGCAATTACTGCCTATGGGCAGAATTCTGCATCTGTAGATACATTACAGACTGCTAGTGACTCTACATCCGTCGGTTCACATGCGGAATTCTCTGCTGCAAGGCAAGAAAGCAATGTGACAAAGGCTGAAGGTGACAGCGCTTATATACGGAATGATTATGCTTCTGCCATTCAAATATATGAGAATCTGTTAAAGAAGGGAGAGGCTGCAGAGGTCTATTATAATCTTGGCAACAGTTATTATAAGGCAGATGATATAGCAAGAGCTATATTGAATTATGAGCGTGCCTTGTTGTTGGAACCTGGTAATGCTGATATTCGTGCAAATTTGGAGATAGCACGTTCTAAGACAATCGATAAGGTAATCCCAGTTCCTGAGGTTTTCTTTGTATCTTGGACTAAATCGTTGATTAATTGTCTTAGCGTAGACGCATGGGCTAAGTTGGGGATTGTGTTCTTTGTACTATTACTCGTTTCGTTCTATCTCTTTTTCTTTTCAAAACAGATTACGGGAAAGAAAGTGGGATTTATTGCAGGAATAGTATTCCTGGTTCTTGTTATATTGAGTAATGTGTTTGCTGCTCAGCAAAAAGGCGAACTGATGGAACGTAACGAAGCTATAGTGTTGGCACCTAGTGTCACAGTGCGTAGTACTCCCAGTGAAAGTGGTACAAGTCTGTTCATTCTTCATGAGGGACGTAAAGTTGAGATAAAAGACAACTCTATGCGTGAATGGAAAGAAATTCGTTTGGAAGATGGTAAAGTAGGGTGGGTTCCAGCTTCTGCCATAGAAGGTATTTAAATTTTCCCTGTATTCTAAAAACAGCTCGTATAAACCCGATAATTCTGCTTTATACGAGCTGTTTCTGTCTATTTTTAGGAGCTTTTTCTCTGTACTTATAATTCTGCATACTTGAAAATGATTATTTTTTGGAGAGGCAATATTCTTTTTGAAAAAAGATAAAGAAATAGTTTGTTTTATCCTTTTTTTTCCTTAAGTTTATAGCGTGATAATAAAAAGTACAGAGTATTAACCATTAAATTTATGAATATGAGAACAATAACATTTAATGAATTACGTAAGATTAAAGACTCATTGCCTAGTGGTAGTATGCATAGAATAGCCGATGAACTTGGACTGAATGTTGACACTGTAAGAAATTTTTTTGGTGGACACAATTTTAAGGAGGGGAAAAGTGTTGGGATTCACTTGGAACCTGGACCAGATGGTGGATTGGTTATGATTGATGATACTACTGTTTTAGAGCGAGCTTTAAAAATTTTAGATGAAATGGCAGGTAAGACTGAAGAAGCTGTTCGAGCTTAAGAAGAGAAAGTTAGATAGAATCCCAATTGCTGACAACAATTGGGATTTCTTGTTTGTTTTAATCTCAAAATCAATGATATATGGAAGATAAATTAGTTACTTTGGCAATCTTAACGTACGCGAAAGCTCAAATATTGAAAAATGTTCTTGAAAATGAAGGTATTGAGACTTATATTCACAATGTAAACCAGATACAACCGGTTGTTTCTTCTGGCGTACGTGTACGTATTAAGGAGAGTGACTTACCTCATGCTCTGAAAATTACTGAAAGCTCTGCGTGGTTATCTGAAGAGGTAGTGGGGGGGAAGTCACCTAAACTGGAGAAGGTTAGTAATAAAGTGCTGATTCCAGTGGATTTTTCCAATTATTCTTTGAAGGCTTGCGAGTTCGGTTTCAATTTCGCTCAGAATATAGGTGCAGAAGTTGTTTTGCTACATGTTTATTTTACTCCTATATATGCAACTTCTTTGCCATACGGAGACGTATTTAACTATCAGCTAAGTGATGAGGAGAATGTAAGGAGTATCTTACAAAAAGTTCATGCTGATTTGAATGCATTATCTGATAAAGTAAAAGAGAAGGTAGCTTCCGGCGAGTTTCCAGATATTAAATATACTTGTGTTTTGCGTGAAGGTATTCCTGAAGAAGAGGTACTCCGCTATACCAAGGAATATCGACCACGCATTATCATAATGGGAACTCGTGGTAAAAGTCAGAAGGATATTGATTTGATCGGTAGTGTAACGGCTGAAGTGATTGAACGTAGCCGTGTACCGGTATTGGCCATTCCTGAAAATACTCCATTCAAGCAATTTTCTGAGGCTAAGCGTATTGCATTCATTACTAATTTTGATCAACGTGATTTAATAGCTTTTGATTCGCTAATAAATAATCTGAAATCATTTAAGTTTTCAGTGTCTCTGATACATCTTTCAGATGTTCAGAATACATGGAATGAAATAAAACTGGCTGGTATTAAGGAATATTTTCAAAAACAATATCCACAATTGGAAATATACTATGATGTGGTAAAGAACGATAATCTGCTTAGTAGTTTAGACAGTTATATCAAAAGTAATCATATTGATATTATAACATTAACTTCTTATAAAAGAAATATATTTTCGCGCTTATTTAACCCTGGCATTGCCAGAAAGATGATTTTCCATTCTGATACACCATTGTTGGTAATTTACGGAAGACCGAATTAGGTGTTGAATATAGGTATATATGGTTTCTATCCAATATCAGCATTATGTTTAATATGGCGCTGGAATAATTTAATCTAATTTTAATTTCTTCTCTCCCTCACTTAAGAAATAACATTCTTTACTTAATGATATAACAATAATAAAAGCCTAATTAAATTATTAATTAGGCTTTTATTATAAAGTATTACATCAACTTTTCAATTTCTTCGAATTCAGGGCCCATTTGCAAATTATAATACACTCTATATAGACCATTTAACCACAAATCTTTTTGATCAGGTTTCAGTTCTCTTGCCTTTTCATAATAAGGTTTTGCCTTTTCATAGAAAGTCTTCAGAGTAGCCTGGTCTTCTTTATACTTCGGATCATTAATATCTGTAGTTGCTTTTTCTGAGAAATCTTGTGCTTGTAAGCAGTAAATCAAGCCTAAATTAGAGTATGCTTCTGCATAATTAGGATCTACTTCTATAGTTTTTTTATAGAATTCAATAGCTTTATCATAGTCCTTCATATTGTGATAAAGGTAGCCTTTTACATACAAATAGAATGTATTGTTAGGATCTTTAGCCAACATATCATCAGCAAACTGCATAGCTTCGTCATATTTGTTGTTATTGCTATAATAATCAATCAAGTGACCGAAGAAGAATGAATGTTCAGGATATTTCTGGATACCTTCTTTTAAAGAAGCAATCCATTTAACAGTATCACCTTCAGCTTTCAATGCAGTAGAGATAAATTCCATTGCGTATTTCCCAACTTCTTTATCATCTTGCGCATAAGGAGCATACTTCAAAATACTAGGATAATCTTCCATCTTAGCAGCTGCTAAACTTGCATAATATGCTATTTGGGGTAATACAGTATCTGTTTGTAATAGATTTTCCTTTTCAAACATCGGGTTGATAGCAATATCAATGTATGTTGCAAAGAAATCTAATGCTTTTTTATTGTCTTCATTGGCTGCATCGCCTTCTTTCTGTGAGGCCAAATTAAAGAATTGGATACCGCCATTGATCAGATTACCGCGTTCTGCTAAAATTGTAGCAGAATTAGATTTTCTATATTTATTCTTGATTTTGCCCTTTTCATTGGGAATTTGTGCCAATTCGTCACATTTGAAGTAGAATTTACACATGTTCAATGCGCTATTATATACCTGAAGAGTGTCATAAGGTTTTCTCAGATAGGCATTTTCCATTTCTTTCTCACTTCTTTTTCTTTGGATAAGACCTGCTACATCCCACGTTTCGGCATTGTCCTTTGTTTCGGGATTGGTTAAAGCCTGATTTATCAGTTCCTCTGCTTTGGCAAAGTCAGGATTTACTCCGTTAGCAATACTTTTAGCCTCTTTTACGTTCTTTTCTTGGGCGAAAGTAAAGCTTGCGACAAGTAGTAAAACCATTGAAAATAATACTCTTTTCATGATTGTAGAAAATTTAAATTAATATTATGTCTATTCTTCATTTTCATTGTTTACCTCGTTCTGAGGGCTTTCAAGGGTATTTTCTTCCCCCTCCTCTATAAGTTCCTCTTCATTTTCTGAAGTGACTTTACATACAGAGCCGATTTCGTCATTACGTTTCTCAAGGTTGATTAGACGCACACCTTGTGTAGCACGTCCCATGATACGAACATCGGCGACTTTCAGACGGATGGTAATACCGGATTTATTAATAATCATCAAGTCATTTTCATCTGTAACAGACTTGATAGTTACTAATTTACCCGTTTTATCGGTGATATTCATTGTTTTCACACCTTTACCTCCACGATTGGTCTTGCGATAATCTTCAATATCCGAACGTTTGCCATATCCTTGTTCCGATACAACCATAATTGTTTCCGCTTCAGGATCTTTGATGCATATCATACCTACTACTTCGTCTTGACCGTCTTCATCCAATGTCATACCACGTACACCGGTGGCAGTACGTCCCATAACGCGCACAGCACTTTCATGGAAACGAATGGCACGTCCGTTACGGTTGGCAATGATGATTTCATTGTCGCCGTTTGTCATACGCACTTCGATTACACGGTCGTCTTCACGGATAGTGATAGCATTTACACCATTTTGGCGAGGACGTGAATACTGCTCAAGCAATGTTTTCTTAATGACACCATTCTTAGTACAGAACAATACATAATGGCTGTTGATAAATTCTTGGTCGTTCAGGTTCTTCACGCGCAAATAGGCGTTTACAGCATCGTCAGAGTCGATATTCAACAAATTCTGGATGGCACGACCTTTCGAATTCTTAGTACCTTCGGGGATTTCGTATACCTTCAGCCAGTAACACTTACCTTTCTGTGTAAAGAACATCATGGTATTATGCATGGTTGCAGGATAAATATGCTCTACAAAGTCTGCATCGCGGGTTTCGGTACCTTTGGAGCCTACCCCACCACGGTTTTGCGCACGGAATTCGCTCAGCGGTGTGCGTTTGATGTATCCCATGTGCGAGATGGTGATAATCATTTCATCATCTGCATAGAAGTCTTCCGGATTGAATTCTTCTGATGAATAGACAATTTCCGAGCGACGTTCGTCACCATACTTCTCTTTTACTTCAATCAGTTCATCTTTAATGACTTTGCGGCAGAGTTCGTCATTGACAAGGATTTCTTCCAAATAAGCAATCTGCTTCTGAATTTCCTCATATTCGGCGTGCAGCTGGTCTTGCATCAATCCTGTGAGCTGACGCAAACGCATTTCAACAATGGCACGTGACTGAATTTCACTGAGTTGGAATCGCTCCATCAAACCTGATATAGCATCATTCGGGGTTTTAGCAGCACGGATAATCTTGATTACTTCGTCGATATTATCAGATGCAATGATTAATCCTTCCAGAATATGTGCACGTTCTTTGGCCTTGCGCAAATCATACTGAGTACGGCGGATGACTACGTCGTGTCTGTGCTCAACGAAGTGTTTTATCAAATCTTTCAGATTCAACAGACGTGGACGGCCATGTACCAATGCAACATTGTTCACACCAAAAGATGTCTGCAGCATTGTCATCTTGTAGAGCTTGTTGAGTACAATGCTGGCATTTGCATCACGTTTTACATCAATAACGATACGCATACCTTCACGGTCGGATTCGTCATTAGCATTGGCAATACCTTCAATTTTCTTTTCGTTGGCCAGATCGGCTATATTCTTAATCAATTCAGCTTTGTTGACACCATAGGGAATTTCTGTCACAACGATTTTATCGTGCGTCGAACCAGTCTCAATTTCGGCTCTAGCACGCATTATGACACGTCCGCGTCCCGTGAGATAGGCTTCGCGAACACCGCTCATACCGTATATATAGCCTCCGGTCGGGAAATCAGGAGCTTTGACATACGTCATCAGCTCTTCTATATCGATGTCATTGTTTTCAATGTATGCAATACAAGCGTCAATAACCTCAGATAGATTATGGGTCGGCATATTGGTAGCCATACCTACGGCAATACCAGATGCACCATTTACCAAAAGATTCGGAATACGGGCCGGCATGACGGTAGGCTCTTGCAAAGAGTCATCGAAATTGTTCTGCATGTCAACAGTCTCTTTCTCAAGGTCTGTCATCATGTCTTCACCAATTTTTCGCAAACGACACTCTGTATAACGCATGGCAGCAGCACTGTCACCGTCTACTGAACCGTAGTTACCTTGTCCATCTACCAACATGTAACGCATTGCCCAAGGCTGAGCCATACGTACAAGAGCTCCGTAAACGGACGAGTCGCCATGAGGGTGATATTTACCTAATACTTCACCTACAACTCTGGCTGATTTTTTATAAGGTTTGTCGGAGGTATTTCCTAATCCCATCATTCCGAAAAGAATTCTTCGGTGAACGGGTTTAAAACCATCTCTAACATCCGGAAGGGCACGTGAAACAATGACCGACATAGAGTAGTCAATGTACGATGACTTCATTTCCTCCTCGATGTTAATCTTTATAATTCTGTCTTGTTCAAGCATTTAAAAAGATTATTAATTATACATTTTCGGGTTCGTGAAAAACCACGCTAAAGTACTGCTTTTTTACGATATACAAAAGTTTTCCTCCATAAACTTTGTTGCCTGCAACATAAATATGGAAGTACTCCCTCCCTTCCTCACCAAATTGCTATTAATATATAAGGTATAAAGTGGAAAAACAGATTTGAAATTTATGGCACGGGATTTGTATACTATTAAATCAGTTAAATATGATACGCTGAATTAATAAATGCGTATCTTTGTCGTGGATAACCTTTTTAATTGAGGAGAATTATAAAATATGAACAATCAATTTTCACAAAGAGTTTCAGACATAATTACTTATAGCAAGGAAGAAGCCAATCGATTGAGAAATCGCTATATTGGTCCGGAACACCTTCTGCTCGGCATGCTGCGTGATGGCGGAGGAAAAGCTATTGAAATATTGTTGAAACTTGATATAGATTTAAAACGAGTAAAAAGTCGTCTGGAGGGTTTCCTAAAGGATGCCGAGGACGATACTCTCTTGCCGGACGCTGAAGTGCCCTTGTCCCCGATGACGGCTAAGATATTGAAGATGTGTATGCTTGAAGCGCGTTTGCTGAAAAGTGCAACTGCCGATACGGAACATGTATTGCTGGCTATCTTGAAAGATGGCGACAATCTTGCTGCAACTGTTTTGGAAGAACACCGGGTGGATTATCAGGCTGTATTTGAACAGCTTTCGATGAAATCGACCAATCCGAATGCGGGAATGGGATTCACCGAGGATGATGAAGAGGATGAAGAAGATATGAATATGTCCCGCTCCTCCCGTACTGGGGGAGCTGGTTCGGCTTCGGCTGCACAGGCTGCATCCAGAAAGCCGTCCAATGATACTCCTGTGCTGGACAATTTCGGCGTAGACATGACGCGGGCTGCCGAAGAAGGCAAGCTGGACCCGGTTGTGGGTCGCGAACGCGAGATTGAACGTCTGGCGCAAATCTTGAGCCGCCGTAAGAAGAACAATCCGGTGCTTATCGGTGAACCTGGAGTCGGAAAATCTGCCATCGTAGAGGGTTTGGCATTGCGTATTGTGCAAAAGAAAGTTTCGCGCATTTTGTTTGAAAAGCGCGTGGTGATGCTTGATATGGCCTCTGTGGTGGCGGGAACAAAATACCGTGGTCAGTTTGAGGAACGTATCCGCTCTATCATCAACGAGTTGCAGAAAAATCCGAATGTCATCCTTTTCATCGATGAAATCCATACGATTGTAGGTGCCGGTGCTGCTGCCGGTTCCATGGATGCTGCCAATATGCTGAAACCAGCTTTAGCGCGTGGTGAAATACAGTGTATTGGAGCTACCACTCTCGATGAATACAGAAAGAATATCGAGAAAGACGGTGCTTTGGAACGTCGTTTCCAAAAGGTGATTGTAGAGCCTACCACAGCTGAAGAAACGCTTCAGATATTGAAGAATATCAAGGAGAAGTATGAAGACCATCATAACGTGAGCTACACGGATGAAGCCTTGGAAGCATGTGTCAAGTTGTCAGCACGCTATATAACCGACCGCAACTTCCCGGATAAAGCTATTGATGCTTTGGACGAGGCGGGTTCGCGTGTGCATTTGACGAATATTAATGTTCCGAAAGAAATTGAGGAACAGGAAAAGCTGATTGAAGAGGCACGTAGCCTGAAGGCTGAAGCTGTAAAGTCACAGAATTTTGAGCTGGCTGCCAGCTACCGCGACCGTGAGAAGGAACTTTCTGTCCGCTTGGAGGAGATGAAGGTTGAGTGGGAAGCCCGTTTGAAGGATGACCGCCAAACGGTAGGTGAAGAGGAAATAGCCAATGTTATTTCAATGATGTCCGGTGTACCCGTACAGCGCATGGCGCAGGCAGAAGGACTTAAACTGGTCGGAATGAAGGAAGAACTACAGGCGAAGGTGATAGCTCAAGATGCTGCGATAGAGAAACTTACCAAAGCAATCTTGCGTAGCCGTGTAGGGTTGAAAGACCCGAACCATCCCATCGGAACTTTTATGTTCCTTGGCCCTACTGGTGTGGGTAAGACGCATTTGGCAAAGCAATTGGCAAAATATATGTTTGGCTCTGCCGATGCCTTGATACGTATCGATATGAGCGAGTATATGGAGAAATACACCGTATCTCGTATGATTGGTGCCGCTCCGGGATATGTGGGCTATGAGGAAGGCGGCCAGTTGACTGAAAAGGTGCGTCGCAAGCCGTATTCCATTGTCTTGCTGGATGAGATTGAGAAAGCCCATCCGGACGTGTTCAACATCTTGCTCCAGGTACTGGATGAAGGTCGTTTGACTGACAATTATGGCAGAACCATCGATTTCAAGAATACGGTTATCATTATGACCTCCAATATCGGTACGCGGCAGTTGAAGGAGTTTGGCCGTGGCGTAGGTTTTGCGGCACAAAACCGCACGGATGACAATGAACATTCGCGCAGCGTGATACAAAAGGCTCTGAACAAGACCTTTGCTCCCGAATTCTTGAATCGTTTGGATGAAATCATTACTTTCGACCAGCTCTCTTTGGAGGCCATCACAAAGATTGTGGACATTGAGCTGAAAGGTTTGTACGAACGGGTTGAAGCAATTGGTTACAAGCTGGTTGTGGAGGATGATGCAAAGACATTCCTTGCTTCGAAAGGGTACGATGTACAGTTTGGTGCGCGCCCATTGAAGCGCGCCATTCAGAACCACTTGGAGGATGGACTTTCCGAGCTGATAGTGGCGGAGGAGTTACAGCCGGGTGATACGGTAAACGTATCAGTAGACAAAGAAAAAGACGAGCTGAGCATCAGGAAGGCATAAGCTGTTCTTTATAAAAACCGTCAAAATGTCAGTCCTTATGGGCTGGCATTTTTTTTGTGCTATATCTGCCGGAATAATTAAAAATATAAATCTAAAAAATATAAATGTAGTATGCAAAAAGGTAATATTGGGGTAACTACTGAGAATATCTTCCCCGTCATTAAAAAATTCTTGTATAGTGATCATGAAATTTTTCTCCGTGAGTTGGTTTCTAACGCGGTTGATGCTACACAGAAGCTGAAAACACTCTCCTCTATCGGTGAGTTCAAGGGTGAAGTTGGCGATTTAACCGTACATGTTTCGCTGGGAAAAGATACCATTACGGTGTCCGATCATGGTATTGGGCTTACGGCTGAAGAAATAGACAAGTATATTAACCAGATAGCTTTCTCTGGTGCCAATGACTTCCTTGAGAAATATAAAAACGATGCCAATGCCATCATCGGTCATTTTGGATTGGGGTTCTATTCGGCTTTTATGGTTGCCAAGAAAGTCGAAATCATCACTAAGTCCTATCAGGAAGGCGCCCAGGCTGTAAAGTGGACTTGCGATGGCAGTCCGGAGTTTACGATTGAAGACACTGATAAGGCTGAACGTGGTACGGATATCGTTCTCTATATAGACGATGACTGCAAGGAGTTCCTTGAAGAAGCGCGCATTTCTTCTTTGTTGAAGAAGTATTGCAGCTTCCTCCCTATTCCGGTTGCATTCGGCAAGAAGAAAGAATGGAAAGACGGCAAGCAGGTTGAAACTGCCGAGGATAATATCATCAATGACTCCAACCCGTTGTGGACGCTGAAACCCAGCGAATTGAAAGATGAAGATTACAAGAAGTTCTACCGTGACCTTTATCCTATGTCCGACGAACCTTTATTCTGGATTCATCTGAATGTGGATTATCCGTTCCACCTTACCGGTATTCTGTACTTCCCCAAAGTGAAAAGCAACATCGAGTTGAACAAGAATAAGATTCAGCTTTATTGCAACCAGGTATATGTGACGGATTCGGTAGAAGGTATTGTTCCCGACTTCTTGACCCTGCTGCATGGTGTGCTCGATTCACCGGACATTCCATTGAACGTTTCCCGTTCTTATTTGCAGAGCGATGCCAACGTGAAGAAGATTTCTACATATATCACGAAGAAGGTGTCAGACCGTTTGCAGTCTATCTTCAAGAATGACCGTAAACAGTTTGAGGAAAAGTGGAATGACTTGAAAATCTTCATCAACTACGGAATGCTTACGCAGGAAGATTTCTATGATAGAGCCAAGGATTTTGCCCTTTTCACCGATACAGACAGCAAATATTATACTTTCGAAGAGTATAAGACGTTGATTAAAGATAACCAGACGGATAAGGATGGAAATCTGATTTATCTGTATGCCAACAATAAAGATGAACAATACAGCTACATAGAGGCCGCTACGAATAAAGGATACAATGTGCTGTTGATGGATGGACAGCTGGACATTGCGGTGGTGAGCATGTTGGAACAGAAGTTCGAAAAGGTTCGCTTCACTCGTGTAGACAGCGATATTATTGATAATCTGATTGTCAAGGAAGACAAGAAGAACGAAGCGTTGGAAGCCGGCAAGCAGGAAGTTCTTTCTTCCATCTTCAAGAGCCAGTTGCCCAAGATGGATAAGACGGAGTTCAACATCACGGCGCAGGCTTTGGGCGAAAATGCCACTCCTATCATGATAACTCAGAGCGAGTACATGCGCCGTATGAAGGAAATGGCGAATATCCAGGCTGGAATGAGCTTCTATGGCGAAATGCCGGATATGTTTAACCTGGTATTGAATTCAGACCATAAGCTGGTAAAAGAAGTTCTGGCAGATGAAGATAAGGAATGTGCTGCTGCCGTTGCTCCGGTTCAGGCAGAGATGGATGAAGTGAACAAGCAGCGTACTGACCTGAAAAAGAAGCAGGAAGGCAAGAAAGATGAGGATATACCGACTGCCGAAAAGGATAAAGTGAATGAGCTGGATAAGAAGTGGGACGAACTGAAAACACAGAAAGAAGGCATCTTCGCCGATTATGCTGCCAAGAATAAGGTTGTCCGTCAACTGATAGATTTGGCACTGCTGCAGAATGGTATGTTGAAAGGTGAAGCTTTGAACAACTTTGTCAAGAGAAGCAT
This sequence comes from Bacteroides sp. D20, assembly GCF_003436255.1. Taxonomy (NCBI): domain Bacteria; kingdom Pseudomonadati; phylum Bacteroidota; class Bacteroidia; order Bacteroidales; family Bacteroidaceae; genus Bacteroides; species Bacteroides sp. D20. Next base: position 212,573 of record NZ_QSOO01000005.1, read on the forward strand.
TGACCTGATAAAATAAGCCCCTTTAAATTTGCATTTAATATATGCAAGGGTATTGTGATTCTTCGGAGTCGCAATACCCTTTTTTTATTCATTTTCACCAATTAGGGTGTGATTTTCTTCGTTGAATACGGCATTTTTAGAAACTATTGTTTATATTTGGGGCAATGAACATTTATCTTACTCGGAATAGCATAGTTATGAAAAGAGTTTTATTGTTTTTTTCGTTTCTTCTATGTGGCTTTATTTTACAAGCTCAGAAAGTGGGGCTTGTACTGAGTGGCGGTGGAGCAAAAGGCATGACTCATATAGGCATTATCCGGGCTTTGGAAGAGAATAATATCCCCATTGATTATATAACCGGAACCTCTATGGGAGCTATCATCGGTTCTCTGTATGCTATGGGGTATTCCCCGGACGATATGGAGGCGCTGTTGCGCTCTCCCGACTTTAAGCGTTGGTATTCGGGCAAAGTGGAGCCTAAATACGAGTATTATTTTAAGAAGAATCGTCCTTCACCGGAATTTTTTAATATCCGTTTTGCTTTTAGGGACTCGCTGCATATAAAGCCCCAGATACTTCCCACAAGCATGGTCAACCCCATACAGATGAACCTGGTATTTGTGGAATTGTTTGCACGTGCTACGGCTGCATGTGGCGGTAATTTCAACAAACTGTTTGTTCCTTTTCGCTGTATAGCATCCGATGTGTACAATAAAAAGCCATTGGTATTGAGTAAAGGGGATTTGGGAGATGCGGTACGTGCTTCCATGAGCTTTCCATTTGTCTTCAAACCGATAGAAATAGACAGTACGCTTGCTTATGATGGCGGCATTTACAATAATTTCCCTACGGATGTGATGCGGGAGGATTTTCATCCGGATGTCATTATTGGCAGTGTGGTAGCGGCCAATCCCGGTAAGCCGAAGGAGAATGACCTGATGAGCCAATTGGAGAATATGATTATGCAGAAGACCGATTACTCCATTCCGGACTCGTTGGGTATAGTCATGACCTTCAAATATGATGATGTCAACTTGCTGGATTTTGACCGTCTGCAGGAATTGCACGATATAGGTTACAATCGTACCCTTAATATGATGGATTCCATCAAAAGCCGTGTTCATCGTAGGGTGAATGCTGATAATGTGCGTTTGAGGCGTCTTGTCTTCCGGAGTAACCTGCCTCAATTCCGTTTTCGGGATATCATTATTGAAGGGGCGAATGCCCAACAGCAAGCCTACATCAAAAAAGAGTTCCATGATGAAGAGCATGAAGTCTTTACTTATGAAGACTTGAAGCGCGGGTATTTTCGTTTGCTGGCAGATAATATGATTTCGGAAATAGTTCCTCATGCTGTGTATGATTCGGAATCCGATTTGTATGAGCTGCATTTGAAGGTGAAGATGGAGGATAATTTTTCCGTGCGTCTGGGGGGCAGTGTCTCTACCACGAGCTCAAATCAAATCTATTTGGGAATAGGATATCAGAACTTGAATTATTATTCCAAGGAAATCACTTTTGACGGTCAGTTGGGTAAGATTTATAATAATGCCCAGTTGATGGGTAAGATTGATTTGCCTACCCACATATCTACGTCCTTTCGTTTTATTGCTTCAATCAGTACCTTCGATTACTACAAGAAGGACAAGCTGTTTTCCAGGAATGACAAACCTTCATTCAATTCAAAGGACGAACGTTTTGTGAAGTTGATGGTTGCCTTGCCGTTTTTGGCCAATAAGCGTGCGGAGTTCAGTCTGGGATATGGCCAACTGGAAGATAACTACTTTCAATCCAGCGTAATAGATTTCGATAAGGACCGTTCGGACAGAAGTACCTACAAACTTTTGGGAGGTTCCATCGGTTTCTATGGGAGTACCCTGAATACGCGGCAATACGCGACAAAAGGCTATCTGGAGAAACTGATAGCCCAGGTATTTACCGGGAGGGAAAGATTTGAACCGGGGAATCCGCAAGAAGGGTACAGTCCTTCTCCGCAAGAACGGCAATCATGGTTGCAAATTTCTTATATGAAAGAGGCATATCACACAATGGGGCCGAAGTTCACCCTGGGATGGATGGCAGAAGCACTGTATTCGTCGAAAAATTTCTCTGAGAATTATACGGCAACCATGATGCAGGCAGGAGAATTTGCACCGACTCCGCATAGTAAACTGATGTACAATGAAGCTTTTCGTGCCAACCAGTATGTGGCTGCCGGTATCAAACCCATATATGTTTTGAACGACATGTTCCAGTTCCGGACAGAATTTTATGGCTTTACACCGATTTTTCCGATAAAAAAGAATGCATTGAATAAAGCATATTATGGAAAAGCATTCTCCCGCTTTGAGTATATGGGAGAAGTTTCTGTTATTTGTCATTTGCCCTTCGGAGCCATCTCTGCTTATGTAAATCATTATAGCTCACCGAGAAGGGAGTGGAATGTGGGGATGACCATCGGCTGGCAGTTGTTTAATTATCGCTTTGTCGAATAAATTTCTTCAAAAAAAGTTTGTATATCGTTTGCTAATTCGGAAAAAGTACGTATCTTTGCACCCGTTAAACAAAGAGGCCGCGTAGCTCAACTGAATAGAGTAGCTGACTACGGATCAGCCGGTTACAGGTTTGAATCCTGTCGCGGTCACAAGTTTTCATAATTTTTTTAAGGGTCGCGTAGCTCAACTGAATAGAGTAGCTGACTACGGATCAGCCGGTTACAGGTTTGAATCCTGTCGCGATCACAAAGAACCTCCGCAAGAAAACTTGCGGAGGTTCTTTGTTTTTACAGCAATGGCATATAGTTGATGTTCTTCCCTTGTATGGCACTGGCGCGTGTTCTCCATAATGAAACAAACTGTTTCCCTTAACTAAACACTTTGTTTCATTATGGAGAACACTTTGTTTCCCTTGACTGAACACTTTGTTCCATCATATAAAAACAAAGTGTTTTTCTCTGCTGAAACAAAGTGTTCAGTGTTGTGAACTAATAGATTAGCTGAAATAATAGTCTTGTCTTGATTGAGCTAGAGACGTCTTTTTCTCGATTTAACCAGATGTCTTTTTGCTTTATAACGTAATCAGTAGACTGTTTTGGGATTATTGTACTGATAAATATAGTCACATAGGAAAAAAAGAAGGAGTTAATTCCGTGTTTCCACAAAATTAACTCCTTGCATATCTGATATTAATATGTTGTATACTGGAAATTAATATCCTATAGGGGCGGTATAAGGCCTTAGCATTTGATGTTCAATTCATCCAGAATCTTGCGCATGGCTTCGAAAGTAGTGATTCTGGTCGGCACCAATGGCAGGCGGAGCTTGTTCTCAATCATTCCCATTACATTCAGCATGGCTTTTACTCCGGCAGGGTTGCCGTCTACAAACAGAAGCTTGAATAATTCGGCAAATTTGTGGTGAATGGTCAATGCATTGGCATAGTCCCCTTGCAGTGCCAGACGTACCATACGGCTGAACTCACGTGGGAACGCGTTTCCGATGACCGAGATAATGCCGACGGCCCCCAGGGTAATCAGAGGGAAGGTGATGCCGTCATCGCCCGAAATAACGTCGAAATTGGCCGGTTTGTTTTTGATGATGTCGTCCATCTGCGTGATGTCGCCCGAAGCTTCTTTGACGGCTATCACATTCTTGAAATCACGTGCAATGCGCAGGGTTGTTTCTGCCTTCATGTTCACGCCGGTACGACCGGGGACATTATAAAGCACAATCGGCAAATCCGTTGCTTCAGAAATGGCCTTATAATGCTGATATATACCTTCTTGCGATGGCTTGTTGTAATATGGAACGACGGATAGAATGGCATCTACTCCGGTGAAATCGTCATTTTTCAGTGTTTCCACTATGGCCCGGGTGTTGTTTCCACCTACGCCCAGCAGGATAGGAATTCTTCCGTTCACTCGCTCGATGACCATTTTCTTGATTTTCTTTTTCTCTTCTTCAGTCAGAGTCGGAGTTTCTGCCGTGGTGCCGAGCACACATAAAAAGTCGGTATTGTTTTGAAGTTGATAGTCTACCAAACGCATCAACGCATCGTAATCAACGCTTTCATCCTCTTTAAATGGAGTAATCAGCGCTACCCCCATTCCTTTCAATCTTGTCTGTATCATGAGTATTATAAAGTAATCTCTAATTAAATGACTCGCAAAAGTACGAATTTTTTCGATTTACCCTACAAATATAAGCCATAAAAAAGCTTTTTGTGGAAATTTGTTAGGATATCAATGCCAAAAACTCATCTTCGCTCATAATCTTTACTCCCAGTTTCTGCGCTTTCTCCAGTTTGGCAGGTCCCATATTTTCTCCGGCCAGGATAAAGCTGGTTTTGGAGGAGATACTGCCGACGTTTTTTCCACCGTTCTTTTCAATCATCTCTTTGTATTCGTCCCGTGAGTGGTGGGTGAATACGCCGCTGATGACGATGGACTGGCCCGCCAGTTTGTCGGTGTATCCGCTGAGGTCTTCTTCTGTCCGGTGGAGTTGCAGACCGTTCGATTTCAGCCGTTCCACCAGCTCTCTGTTGACAGGATTGGAGAAGTAGGTTATAATGCTCTGCGCTATTTTTTCACCGATTTCATCGATGTTTTTCAGCTTTTCGAGGTCTGCGTTTTCCAGCTCTTCGATGTCCGTAAAGGACTTGGCTATTTTCTTGGCAACCGTTTCTCCCACGAAGCGTATGCCCAGTGCAAAGAGCACTCTTTCGAATGGCACTTCTTTACTTGCCGCAATACCGTTGACTATGTTTTCTGCCGATTTTTCGCCCATCCGTTCCAGGTTCTTGATGTCATCGGTTTTGAGCTGGTATAAATCTGCAGTATCCTTTATCAGCCCCAATCGGTAGAACATATCTACTGTTTCAGGTCCCAGTCCGTCTATATTCATGGCTTTGCGGCTGATGAAATGCTCTATTTTCCCTTTAATCTGCGGAGGACAAGCGGTTTCATTGGGGCAATAGTGGGCTGCTTCTCCTTCAAAACGTATCAGTTTGCTGCCGCATTCGGGACAATGGGTGATGAACTTCACTTTTTCACCGATAAGCATACTGCGGGCATCCTTATCGACACCGGTTATTTTGGGGATGATTTCACCGCCTTTTTCCACATACACCATGTCGCCTATATGCAGGTCCAGCCCCTCGATAATATCTGCATTGTGCAGGGAGGCACGTTTCACAATGGTGCCGGACAGTTGTACGGGGTCCAGATTGGCAACCGGAGTGACTGCGCCGGTACGTCCTACTTGGTAGGTAACCCTATTCAAGCGTGTCAGTGCACGTTCTGCCTGGAATTTGTATGCGATGGCCCACCGGGGGGACTTGGCTGTGAATCCCAAATTCTTTTGTTGTCTCAAGCTGTTGATTTTTAGTACAATACCATCAGTAGCTACCGGAAGGTTCTTACGCTCCGTGTCCCAATAATTGATGTATTCGAAGACTTCCTCCAGGCTGTGAGCTTTTCTGGTGTGCTCTGATGTTTTAAATCCCCAGCTGGCGGCGGCTTGCAGATTCTCGTAATGGCCGTCGCAGGGCAATTCCTCTCCCAATAGATAGTAGAGATAAGCATCCAGCTTTCTGGATGCTACGATGGTGGAATTCTGCAACTTCAAGGTACCGGAAGCAGCGTTGCGCGGATTGGCGAAAAGCGGTTCCTCACGTGCTTCTTTTTCCCGGTTCAGTTCTTCGAAAACCACCCAGGGCATCAGGATTTCCCCTCTGATTTCGAATGATTTAGGATAATCCCCATGGAGGACCAGTGGAATCGTTCGGATTGTCTTTACATTGTCCGTCACGTCATCGCCCTTTTCGCCGTCGCCACGGGTGACGGCACGCACCAGTTTGCCATCCTCGTAAGTCAGCGAGATGGAAGTACCGTCATACTTCAGCTCGCAGCAGATTTCAAAATCCTCATTCAACGCTTTCTTTACCCGTTCGTAAAAGTCGGTCACTTCGTTTTCAGAATAGGTGTTTCCCAATGAAAGCATGGGATATTTGTGTGCCACTTGTGTGAAGTTCTTATTCAAATCACTCCCTACACGCATCGTGGGCGAATTATCATCTTGGTATTCAGGATGTTCTTTCTCTAAGTCTTGTAGCTCGCGCATCAGGTCGTCAAACTCCTTGTCGGATATTTCAGGAGCATTCAGCACATAATAATTGTAGTTGTGCTGGTGTAATTCCGCACGGAGCTGGTCTATTTTTTCTTTTACAGTCATAGGGTTTTCGGATTGTTTGAACGCAAAAATACGGGTTTCTCCCCGAATATTTGTACTTTTGCAGCTTGAAATAGCTAAAATAAAGTTATATGCGCATTGACATTATCACAGTTTTGCCGGAGATGATTGAGGGATTCTTTAACTGCTCCATTATGAAACGTGCTCAAAATAAAGGGCTTGCAGAGATACATATCCATAATCTTCGTGATTATACGGAAGATAAGTACCGTCGTGTAGACGATTATCCGTTTGGCGGCTTTGCCGGAATGGTCATGAAGATAGAGCCGATAGAGCGGTGTATCAACGCCTTGAAGGCCGAGCGGGATTACGACGAGGTTATCTTTACGACCCCCGATGGTGAGCAGTTCAATCAGCCGATGGCAAATACTCTTTCCCTTGCCCAGAATCTCATCATTCTCTGCGGGCATTTCAAAGGGATAGATTACCGGATTCGCGAGCATCTCATCACCAAGGAAATCAGTATCGGCGACTATGTGTTGACTGGCGGAGAACTGGCGGCGGCTGTCATGGCAGATGCCATCATCCGTATCATTCCGGGAGTGATTTCTGATGAGCAGTCTGCACTTTCAGATTCTTTTCAGGACAATCTGCTGGCCGCACCGGTCTATACACGTCCCGCTGATTACAATGGATGGAAGGTTCCGGATATTTTACTCTCCGGACATGAGGCCAAGATTAAGGAATGGGAGCTGCAACAGTCGTTGGAAAGGACCCGTAGATTGCGTCCGGATTTGTTGGGAGAGTAAGTTTACTGATGTAAATAAAAAGAAAAAGGACATTCGTCAATGAATGTCCTTTTTTATGAATATATATTGCGAATGGCAATCTCTTGTTATTCTTTATACCTCGAGTGCACCGATAATATCCTTTATAGACTGATAACCGTGTCTGTCAAGATAGTCATTTATTCCTTCTACCACTTTCACTGTAACCGCCGGATCAATGAAGTTTGCCGTACCAATCTGGATGGCAGAGGCACCTGCAAGCATGAATTCCACAGCATCTTTCCAGTTCATGATACCTCCCAAGCCTATGACGGGGATTTTTACCGCTTTGGCTACTTGCCATACCATACGTAAGGCAATGGGTTTCACGGCCGCACCGGACATGCCACCGGTTACAGTGGAGAGTATCGGACGCCTGCGTTCCGCGTCTATAGCCATTCCCAGCAGGGTATTGATGAGGGAAACACTGTCTGCACCGCCATTTTCGGCTGCGCGGGCTATTTCAGTGATGTCGGTAACGTTCGGGGAGAGCTTTACGATAAGTGTCTTTTTGTAAACTGAGCGCACGGCTTTCACCACTTCTTCGGCGCCCTTGGCGGTAACACCGAATGCCATTCCTCCTTGCTTCACGTTGGGGCAAGAGATGTTCAATTCTATGGCAGGAATTTTGTCAAGTTCATTAATGATTGCGGCTGTTTCGGCATAGTCTTCGATGGCAGAACCCGAAACATTCACAATCATGTTGGTCTGAATGTCCTTGATGCGGGGATAGATGTGTTCAACAAAGTAATGAACACCCTTATTTTGCAGTCCCACAGCGTTTAACATACCCGAAGGAGTCTCTGCCATGCGCGGATATGGATTGCCTTCACGTTTGTGAAGAGTGGTTCCCTTTACAATAATACCGCCTATTCGCGATAGTTCGATGAAATCGGCGAATTCTTCACCATATCCGAATGTTCCGGATGCAGTCATCACCGGATTATTCATTTGTAATTCACCAATATTTACACTTAAATCTGCCATAATAGTTTGTTTATATTAAAAACCGGACCTTCTTTACATACGCACAAATGACCTTCCGTGGTATTTTCTACACAGCATAGACAAGCGCCTATGCCACACGCCATCATATTTTCCAAAGATACTTCGCAACTGATGCCTTTACTTTTGGCATACTTTGCTACTGCCATCATCATCGGTTTGGGGCCGCAAGTATATATCTGCTCAAAGCACACCTTATTTAATATGGAGTGTTGTGTTACGTATCCCTTCTCTCCGTGGCTGCCATCTTCGGTGGTGGTATACACCTCGCCATAGGCGGCAAATTGTTCCAATTGAAGCAAATCTTTGTCACTTCTGGCACCCAGCAGGAATGTTGGCTTGCAACCTTTCTTGGCGAGCTGTTCGCCTAAATATAACATAGGAGCTGTACCTACACCTCCACCTACCAATAAGAGCTTGTCTGAGGGCTTTTCAGGCATTGTGAAGCAGTTTCCCAACGGAAGCACTACATTGATTATATCGCCTGCTTTTGCTTCTCCTAATCGCTTGGTTCCGTCGCCTACAAGTTGGATTAAGAACCAGACCTCGTTCCGTTGTCTATCTACATAATTGATGGAGATGGGGCGGCGCAAAAAAGTGGTAGGCGAGCCGTCCACGCGAATCTCTGCAAATTGTCCCGGAAGCATTTCCGGAAGTGGGGATGGAGAAGTCAGCTTCAACAACACGTAGTTGGCATGCAAGCGGAGGTTCTCTGTCACTGTCAGATCTAAAATATACTTTTTCATATCTATAAAGAGGGATGTTTTTCTTTCGGGTGCAAAGATAGTGTAAACCGAGTGCAGAATAAAATGAACCCGTTTCTTTTTTATGCCGGGGCGTTAGTCTATTTCCATTCTCATTCCTTAATTTTCCGGTTTGAAAGTCTCGTAGGTATTGTCATCAAAGAAAATTCTTATTTCTGTGATTTTTCTGGGAGGTCTTTCTTTGTAGATAATCTCTTGTTTTACAATCTCTTTAGGCGATTTTAGGGCTGTCTCTAATGCAATTTCCTTGCGATTTTTAGATTCTTCCGGCCCGTTGGACAGATTTTCCGGATTCTCGGCGAATAAAGGATAGTCGAATCCATCGTTTTCGGGTGAATCCGGATTATTACTCATATTACCTTTTCCGGTAAGCAGCCACTCCAAGTTTATGTCGTTGTATCGTTGATGCAATCGGAGAATGACTTCCGTACTTGGATATTTGTTACGCGGACCCAAGATGTGAGAAATGGTGGCTTGGGCCACGCCGATACTCTCGGCAAAAGCTCCTGCTGTCAGTTTCTCCCGGTCCATAACCATTTTGAACCTGTCTTTTATACTCATGGTTTATGTGTTATTACAATTGTACATGTTATTTATTGGATTACAAAAGTAAAAAAACGACATCACAAAAGCAAATTAAAAATGTGATATTTTAAAGTTTACAGATGAAATGTTATTATTACAATATTCATCATTACAAATGCTATAATACAAATTACGAGTAAAATAGGTGTTTATCGTAAGTTTAATAAAATAATATATTTGTCTAATTATTAGCATATTATATAGTTATTTTTTGATGGTAAATGCTGTATTACATTTGTTTGTCGCTCATTTTATATAATATATAATTTAATGATTTGATTAATTATCGTATATAATTGATATATACATATTTATCGATTATAATTACATGGGTTAACCCCTACTCTATTATTTTTGTAAACCATCAGTTTGCGATATTAAATATTACTTATTACATTTGTGTTTTCAAATATAATATCACATATGTTATAGTACACCCGTCATATAGATATTTATGTAATGTATTAAATTCACAATAGTCAATTATCCTAGTTGTGTATTACAACTATTGTACTCTTGAAAAGTGTAACAGATTTCATATATGACGATTTAAAGCTGAATTGCTCCATCTCTTCTTTTTACTAAAGGAGAAAAGATGTGACATAAATAAGAAAATAAGATGCTTTATTTATTTTCTAGTCTTCAAGACTTAAATCCTTGCTTTATTTCTGTATAATTGGTCGATTCGTTATAAAAACACGATTCTCAGAGCTTATAAATGAACGTAATTTGCTGTAAATATGATTATTATCTCCTATTTTACTGTCTATGCTAAGGGCCGAAATAGAAAAAAGGGGGATAAATCCCCCTAAAAATGACATAATGATATCAAATCAGTCTGTTTTATGCTTTTCCCTTTTTATGGAAAAGTATGCTGTATGGAAGTTAATGTAGAATCTTAAAGACCAATTCCCGGAGGATATCTCCATCGCTTAGGGAGGAATTTCCTACTCCTTTGGATTTGGCATCTGCATATCGAATTTCTCCGATTATCTGCATGGTCTTTACTCCGCTGTAACGGCGCATGGCACTTAGGTATTCGCGCGACTGCCAGGGAGTCTTTAATCCTATGAAACTGGCAATACCCTGCTCCGTCTTTTCGGGTGCATAATAAGCCAACATCAAGTTGGAGAAGAAGCCGAAAAGTAAAGATAAAGTCATCTGGATAGGGTTTGTTTTCGGATTTTCTTCAAAATATTTTATTATTTTATTGGCCTTTAGTATGTCTTTTTCTACAATGGCACTGCGAAGTTCAAAGTTATTATAATCCTTACTGATTCCGATGTTACGTTCTATCTGTTCGGGGGTGACGCGTGTCTGACCTTTTGGAAGAGTTATAATCAGTTTTTCCAGTTCTCCTGTAAGGCGGCTGAGGTCCGTACCTACGAAATCGGCAAGCATGGAGGTGGCTTTAGGATCCAAGTCTACACCTTTGCGCTTCATGTATGAGGTGATGAATGCCGGTAACTGGGCATCCTTCACCTTCTTGGATTCGAATAGAACTCCCACCTTCTCTATTTCGGCCGCCAGCTTCTTTCTTCTGTCCAGCACCCCATGTTTGTGGCATAGAACAAGAATGGTGGAGTTCAACGGTTTTTGCAGGTAGTATGAAAGCTCCTCCATGTTGCGGATGGCCTGCGCTTCCTTTACGACTACGACCTGGCGTTCGGACATCATCGGATAGCGCTTGGCCGCATTGATGACAGTGGCTATATCGACATCTGCACCATAGACTACGGTCAGGTTGAATTCCTTTTCGGTGTCAGTGAGAACGTTGTCTACAATATAGTCGGAGATGAGGTCTATGTAATACGATTCCTCGCCCATGAGATAGTAGACGGGGCGGTATTGCTTGGCTCTCAACTCTTTTAGAATATCATCACAGGTTGTTTCTTGTTTTGCCATATAATAAAGTAAGTGCTATACGAGGGATGTCCCGTAACGGATTACCAGTCGAACTTCAAGTGTTTTACGGTTTTCTTTTCATCAATAATCATGCGCAAGGATGCGATGCCGATTTCAACATGCTCCTTTACATAATTCTGGGTCACCAGATTGTCGCTTTTATCGGTTTTTACACCTTCCGGAATCATCGGTTGGTCTGAAACCAGCAGAAGAGCTCCCGTGGGAATATGATTGGCAAAACCGCAGCTGAATAGGGTTGCCGTTTCCATATCGACAGCCATGGCACGGGTTTTCTTCAGATATTCTTTGAATTCCTCGTCATGTTCCCAAATGCGGCGGTTGGTGGTGTATACGGTACCGGTCCAGTAGTCACGGGCATAATCGCGGATGGCAGAAGAAACGGCACGTTGCAGCATAAATGCCGGGAGTGACGGGACTTCAGGTGGGAAGTAGTCGTTGGAGGTACCCTCGCCACGGATGGCGGCAATGGGAAGGATGAGGTCCCCTATTCTATTTTTCTTGTCTATACCGCCGCACTTACCCAGAAACAGACATGCCTTGGGCTTGATAGCACTCAGCAAGTCCATGATAATGGCGGCATTAGGACTTCCCATACCAAAATTAATGATGGTCATTCCTTCTGCACTGGCAGATATCATGTTGGCATCTTTACCGAGAATGGGAACATTGAACTTTTCTGCGAAAATCTCTACGTACTTGTTGAAGTTGGTCAACAGAATGTACTCTCCAAAATCCTCCAGGTTACGCTTTGTGTAACGGGGCAGCCAATTGGCTACGATTTCTTCTTTTGTTTTCATAAGATTTCATTAAATTTGTGTTCCCAAAAGACGGGAACCATTATTTAACTTACAAATGTAGTAAATGTTATCGTTAAACCTACCAGCATTCGATGCTAAAATTGCCGCAAGGAACGGAAAAAATGTTATTTTCGATGTAATCCGTCGTCGTTATGTCGCCTTGACCCCTGAAGAATGGGTGCGGCAGCACTTCGTCCACTTTCTTCTTGCTCACAAGGGGTATCCGCAGGCGCTTATGGCAAATGAGGTGCAGGTACAGCTGAACGGTACAAAGAAACGCTGTGATACAGTGCTCTATCGACGCGACCTTACCGCCCGGATGATTGTGGAATACAAGGCGCCTGAAATAGAAATCACCCAAAAGGTTTTCGACCAGATTACCCGCTACAACATGGTGCTGAAAGTGGATTATCTGATTGTCAGCAACGGGCTTCAGCATTATTGTTGCCGCATAGATTACGAGCACAACAGCTATACTTTTCTGCAGGATATACCCGAGTATCAAAACTTATAGGAGGAGCTACCAATAGCCCCCTTGCCTCTCTCATCTCATCGCATCATATACCATGCGTGATATGCGGGCGATGATGTTCGCATTGTCCTCATCCGTCTCGTATGAGTCCATGACGAAGGCGGCAATGTAGTATTTCCGGCCGTCGGGAAGGATAACGAGGCCGGCATCATTATCTGCAGTTTTCATACCGTCGGCATTGCGGTCGGAAGAGCCGGTCTTGTGTCCTACTACGGTTTTGGCTGGCAACATACCTTTCAGTTTGTTGGCACCGGTTTCAGTATCTATCATGGTCTGCCACAAGAAGTCTTTCAGCTCCTTGTTGGAGAACAACTCTTTTTCATCAGCCGTTCTCAGTAGTCGGACCATAGCGGAAGGAGTACTCCAGTTGCGGTATACAGCCTCGAAGCTGGAGTGCATGCCGTCTTCTGTTTCCGAGAGGTTGAAGGAGTCGATACTCAACCGGTGGATATAGTCATTGATATGTTTGATGCCTCCTGCATATTCTATCAAGATGTCGCAGGCATTGTTGTCGCTTTGGGAAATGCTGTATTGCATCAGTTCCCTAAGCGTAATCGTGAAATCCTGGTCGGGAAACTTCTTCCGCAGGGGGCTGTAGGTATTGGGCGGCATTTGGGATGCCTTTATGGAAACAATGCTGTCCAGACTGATGCTTTGCTTATCCATCTTGTCCAGTACGGCCAGTGCCACATGGAATTTGAATACACTGAGCAAGGGGAAGTGTACATGGTCGTTATACCGGAGCATGTCTCCTTTGTCTGTCCATACGGCTATACCAACGGTGGCTTTCTTGCCATTGAGCAGACTGTCAATCCGGTTTTCAAGTTCAGACATTTGCTGCGCCCGGACGACGGTAGCTATACAAGTGAATAAGGTAAGTATGGCGATGAAATATGCTTTCATAACTTCAATTTCTTTAAGAGGCAATTCGCACGCAAAGATACAACTTTTAGCAGCAAGTTGCTAAAATGAGTTATGGATTATGAGCTATAAGTGTGATAGCCTATAACCCATAATCCATAACTTGTAGCTCATCCTCCCTATTGTTTCTTACTGAACTTCTCCTGCAACTTCTGCATCAATTCGTAGAAATTAGGAATATAGACCGTGGCAAGCAAGGTATTCAGTGCCATACCGAACACTACGGCGGCTCCCAGTGCAATACGGCTTCCCGCCCCTGCTCCGGTTGCAAAAAGCAGCGGCATAACCCCGAATACGAATGCAAGCGATGTCATCAGAATAGGTCGCAGGCGGATATGTCCGGCCTGGAATGCCGCATCGCGGATTGAATTGCCTTGTGCACGAAAGTCACGTGCAAACTCCACAATCAGAATACCGTTTTTGGCAGACAAGGCGACAAGCAGAATGATTCCAATTTGTGTGTAGATGCTGACCGGAGTCCCCATGACATAGCATCCCAGCATGGCACCGAGCAGTGCAACCGGAAGTCCCATTACGGCAGCTACCGGACTGGTCCAGCTTTCGTATTGTGCGGCGAGTACAAGGAAGGCAACCAGCAGTGCCATGACGAATACGACAGTCGTCGTGGTTCCCGCCTGCGTCTCCTGATAGGCTACCGAAGTCCATTCATAGCCGAACTCGTCTCCGAGATGCTCTTTGATTAGACTTTCCATTTGCCGGATACCCTCTCCCGAACTACTGCCCGGAGCCACATTGCAGGTCACGGCTGCTGTGGAGTACATGTTATATCTGTTTATCTGGTCCATGCCTAACTGCTCTTCCACCCGGGTGAAGGAAGAGAAAGGTACCATTTCTCCCGATGCATTGGGAACGCTCAATTTCAGAACATCGTCGATGACACGCTGGGCACGGTCGCCCGCCCCCAATTTCACTTGGTAGATGTGTCCGAACTGTACATAGTCGTTGACGTAGGCCTCCCCCATATAGTAACCCAAGGCGGTGAATACACTGTTCAGCGGGATACCCATCAACTGTACCTTGTCGCGGTCTATATTCAAAAAATATTGCGGTACATTGGCTTGGTACTGGCTGCTGACCGATGCCAGTGCCGGATAATTGCGGTAATGCTCCATCAAGGTCTCTACAGCACGCTGCATCTCGGTGGCGCCGAGGTTGTGGCGGTCTTCCAATTGGAGTTGCAGGCCTCCGGTAGCTCCCAGTCCGGGGATGGCAGGCGGGACCATGGCAAATATCTCTGCTTCCTGGATGCCATATACTTCCATATTGAAGCGCTGTACTACGGCTTCAGCCGTATGTTCCTTTCCCTTGCGTTCATTCCAGTTTTTCAGTACGATGAAGTAAGTGGCCGCATTGCTTTGCTCTCCACCTCCCATCACGGAGAAGCCGGATATGCCGATGTAGTCCTTTATTTCGGGGTAAGAATCGAGAATCTTATTTATCTGCTTTCCTACGGCTTGGGTGCGCTCCAGGCTCGATGCAGGGGGAAGCTGTACCACTGCGAGGAAATAGCCGTCATCTTCTTCCGGAACAAATGTGGACGGCCATTTGACAAACAGCAGGACAGCAATCAATGTGAAAACCGCATATGAAACGATGGAAGCGACAGGGCGTTGGAGCAGGTACTCCACTATCCGGTCGTAGACTCCTTGTGTCTTGTCGTACAGATGGTTGAACCCCCGATATAGGGGATTTTTGGAAGGCCGGGTAGGTTGCAGCATCAAGGCACAGAGTGCCGGAGTAAGGGTCAATGAGTTGAATCCGCTAAGTACGGTGCTGGCTGCAATGGTCAAGGCAAACTGTTTATACAGTTGTCCTGATATGCCGCTGACGAGTGTTGTCGGGATAAATACGGCAAGCAGCACCAGCACTACCCCGACAATGGGGCCGGTAATCTCTCCCATCGCTTCGGTCACAGCCTGGCGGGAGGTGTAGCGCCCCGTGTCCAGCAGACGCGTGGAGTTCTCCACCACCACAATGGCATCATCTACCACGATGGCCACGGCAAGTATCAGTCCGAATAGTGTCAGCGTATTGATGGAGAAGCCGAACAAGGACATGACGGCCAGTGTGCCGATGAGTGATACCGGAATAGTGATGCAGGGAATGACGACCGCCCGCCAGTTCTGCAGGAACAGGAAGATGACGAGAACTACCAGCAGGGTTGTTTCAAGGAACGTCACCATCACTTCGTCTATGGAAGCATGAATGACATCCGTAGTGTCCAGGGTTACATTGTATTGTATGCCTGCAGGGAAATTTTGCGAGAGTTCCTGCATTTTTGCCTTTACTCCTTTGGAAACGTCCAGCGAGTTGCTGCCAGGTTGCTGATAGATAGCGATGGCAGCGGTGGGTTTCCCGTCCAGTTGGGATACTACGCTGTAAGAGGCCGAGCCCAGGTCGATATGCGCCACGTCGCGCAGACGGAGTATCTTCCCTCCGGTTTCGGTACGCAGGATAATGTTGCCGAACTCTTCGGGTGAGGTAAGGCGCCCTTTTACGGTCAGGCTGTATTGATAGGCATTTTTATTGTCTGTGCCGATGGGTTGCCCTACGTTACCTGCGCTGACCTCCACATTCTGTGATTGGATAGCTTGGTATACATCGGCCGGCGAAAGATAGCGGATGCGCATGGCGGCAGGGTCGAGCCAGATACGCATGGAGTAGTCCCCTGCTCCCATCACATTGACGGCGCCTACACCGGGCACGCGTGTTAACTGGTCTACGAGATTCAGCTTGGCATAGTTGCTGAGGTAAAGTCCGTCGTAGTCTTTGCTGTCCGACGTCATCGTGAGGAACATCACGATGTTCGATGACTGTTTCTGCACAGTGACGCCTTGCACCACAACGGGAGTAGGCAGTGACGACTGGGCCACGCTTACCCGGTTCTGGACCTGCACGGTAGCCATATCAATGTCTGTGCCTACGGCAAAAGTAATGGTAAGAGAGTAAGCGCCCGATGAGCTGGAGTTGGAGGACATGTAAAGCATTCCGTCCACTCCGTTGACTTGCTGCTCGATGGGGATGCCGACGGTTTGTGCCACCGTCTGCGCATTGGCTCCGGGATATACGGCACTGACCTGCACGGTGGGTGGTGTGATGTCCGGATATTGGGCAATGGGCAGGATGCCCAGTGTGACCAGTCCTGCTACGACGATGAGCAGCGCCAATACGGTAGCAAAGATAGGACGGTCTATGAAGAATTTTGAAAACATAGGCTTTGGTATTAATCAATTCATATTAGTTGTCAATGGGATGTACTTTCATTCCATCCCTTACCTTCATCAGTGCTTTGGTGACGTAGCGCTCCCGGGGAGTGATGCCTGCCCTTATCTGGCGCAGGCTGTCCCCTATCAGTTGTCCGGTTTCTATATGGCGGTAGCGCACTATATTCGAATCGTTGACTACGTATATGTATTTCCCCAACTGGTCGGTACCGATGGAGGCGTCCGGCAGCAGGATGGCCTGCTGTTGCTCTCCGTAGGGCAAGGTGATGCTGACGTAGAGGCCGCTTTTCAACAGTCCTTTAGGGTTGTCGAGACGGGCGCGGATGTTCAAAGTTCCGGTGTTCAAGTCTACGTTGGGCGAAAGATAGTCCAGCTGTGCGGGATAAGTGAGGAGTTCGTCTTTACCCAGGCTGACACTCACTTGCCGGGGGATACTGTCTCCCTGCTGCATCAGCATGGAGAGCCATTGGTTGTCTGCCACATTGAAGTAGGTGTACAAATGGTCGTCTTTGTAGATGGTTGCCAATGTGACGGGCTGCACGCTGCCGCCTACATAGCCTCCGGCATCCACCAGGTTACGGCTTACGGTGCCGTCGAAGGGAGCACGTACGGTGCAGTAGCTCAGATTGGTGCGTGCTGTGTTCAGGGCTGCTTCCGCATTGCTCACTGCAGCCTGCGAAGTTGCCACGTTGGATTGTGCTTGTAGCACTTGTATACGGCTTACAGCATCGCTTTTCACGGCTTCCTGCATACGTGTGTAGTTGTTTTGGGCGTATTCCAGGTTGGCGCGGGCAGTGTTGAGTTCTGCTTCTGCCTGCCGCACATTGTCTTGATAGACTGTCGGTTCGATGACAAAAAGTACTTGTCCCTGGCGTACCCGGCTGCCGGGAGCGTAAGCGATGGTCTGTAAGGTTCCGCTGACTCTGCCTACCAGGTCTACGGTCTTTTCAGAAGTCAGGTAGCCCGGATATTCTTTCGTCAGCGTAATGTTCTGCACTGTCGGACGGGTCACGCTTATCTCGGGAACGGGCATCGTTTGTGCCGTTTCTTTCCTTCCCTCGCATCCCGTTGCCAGCAATGGCAGGATGAGCAGGGTGATGTACATTTGATTTTTCATATACGGTTCGGTTTAGTTTATATTCTTATTTCTGATTCATTTCATATCCACCTCCCAATGCCTGGTATAAGGCTATCAGATGCAGCAAGGAGCTGCCTTGTGCCTGCACCAGCTGATTTTCGTATGTCAGGAGTGAGCGTAGTGCGTCCAGTACGTTCTGGAAGGGAGTAAGTCCTTGTTTGTACAAATCGAGGGAGAGTTTCAGAGTTTCTTCTCCCTGGTTGCATACTTCGCGCATGGCAACAATCTGTTGGATGGAGTTGCGATAGGAGTTCATGGCATTATCCGTTTCCTGCACGGCGGTAAGCACTGTCTGGTTGAACTGGTGAATGGATTCATCGAGCTGGGCACGTGCCAGACGGGTGGCATTCACCTGTTTGGTACCGCTGAATAAGGTCCAGCTGATGCTTGGAGCAATTTCAAACGTCATACTGTTCCGTTTAGTCAAGTCCTTCAAGTCATGGGAGGAATAGCCGATGGAACCTTTTAGGAACACTTGCGGCAGCCAGTCACTTTGAGATGCGCCGAGTGTTGCCGCCTGCGCGTTGACTTGGCGTTCGGCTTGCCGTATATCGGGGCGGCGGAGCAGCAGGTCGGCAGGAACACCGATGCCTATGGGTTCCATATAGTCGGGCAGTTTGCCGGGCTTCTCCAATATGGGGCGGATATGTTGGGGGTAAGTACCGAGTAAGATTGCGAGCGTCGTGATGTATTGGTTGATGCCTGCCTCCAGTTGTGGGATGGAGGCTTTGGTACTGTAATATACGGATTTGGCTTGTGAAACGTCCAGTTTGGACACCAGTCCGGTTTTGTAGCGTACTTCGGTAATGTTAAGTACGGCTGCCTGGGTATGGCAATTGTGGGTCACTACACTTAGCTCTTGCTGCAGTTCGCGGAGTCCGATGTAGGCAGAAGCTATCTGGGCACAGAGGGATACCATGACAGAGGTATATTCCTCCTTGCTTGCCATGAAGGTTTCCCGCTGTGCCTTTACCCGTTGGCGGATACTTCCGAATACGTCCAGCTCCCAACTGGCGTTGAGCGAGGCGCTGTATGCACCGGTAATGGATTGCGGAAGTGCGTTGACATTGCCGCTGCTTTGCTGCCGTGCCCATCCTCCGTCCAATGAGATGGAAGGGAAAAAGCTGCCGCGTTCTATCCGCAGGTTGGATTTAGCCATATCCATACGGGCCATGGCAGAAAGTACGGAATAGTTTTGAGTGGAGGCTACCGTAATCAATGAATCCAGCATCGGGTCATCGAAGGCTTTCCACCACTTGTCGTCAATGGGTGGTATCTGTCCGCTGAACAGATTGTCATCTCCGGGAATGGCATGGGAGGCGTCCTTTCCCCAGCCTTGTGGGAGTGGTTTCTCAAGATAGCGGTTAGCTTTCTGTGCCATAGCCGCAGGACATAGGCATAATATGAGCAACGCAGTGCTCCAAACTTTTATATTCATAAATAAAGGTTTAGGTGGTTATCTTTTTATGGGATTGATAACAACCTAAACCTTTATTTGTTTATGAGTATTTACTCGGTATACCCGAGTATCTTAGAAGGCATACCCGAAACCCACATTCAAGTAGATGGGATACATGGCAAAGGTAATTGTATTGAAATCTTTCTTGAAAATATCATTCAATCCCCATGTAAGGTCGGCAAATACACTCAGATGTTTGAAGGCACGCCAGTCTACACCAGCTTGCACGCCCCAGGCAAACTTGCGCAAGTCATCCGAAAAGTCGTAAGTGGCAATGGCACCGTCGGAGAAGTTTACCTTTTCTCCGGTGGAGTCTCCTTCACGCAAATAGCCTTCATATACATGTCCGGAGAATTCCTCATCCATCAGATATGAGACATATATACCTGCTTTGGCCCGCAATCGTGAGTTGATTTTATATGCACCCAGCACGGGGACGGTGATGTAGGCATTGCGTACTTTAGTTTTTACTCCCCCAGTCCAGTTGCCTTTCAAACGGTTACCGTCATTTCCTATGATTTCCATGCCATAGTTCTTTACTGTCGCTTTGGTAATCATATTTTTGGTTTCCAGTCTTACACCGGTTATTACACCCCATTTTTTTGTTTTGCCCAACCATTTGATGGCATTTCCTTCCAGCATAAAGGCTAAGGTAGGATTATAGGCATCGATACTTCGTATTTCTACGGGTAATAGAAGCGGAGAAGTGCCGCCGATACTGACACCGGCCCTTATTTCATATTCCCAACCGTGTAGAGCGGCGTTTATAAGCGTACGGTTCTGGTTTTCTTGAGCGTATAAGGCAGTCTGCATACATCCCACCAGTACGATAAATGCTAATATTTTCTTTATCATGTTGTATTCCAATTCTATATGATTCTTATTCGTAAATCAGTTCCACTTCGTCTATAAGTAAAGTGCTTCCTGGAGCACCCTCAAAAGTGGCACCATCCTTGCTTGAGGCAAATATGATGCCTATCTTATATTCTCCTTTAGCCAGTCTGGCTTCGTCAATCTTCTTTCCGTACCGTTGGTAGTCGAAAGGTATATCAAAGAATTTCCATTCGTCTCCTTCTGTTTCTTGCGGATTGGAAACTAAAGCAAGAGCCACCATGCTGGAGTGTTCGTAGTTTTGATTCGGCAGATTTCCATCCAGTGTTACATCTGTCCCCTTTCCTGCACTGTCATATTTTACTCCATCATAAAATATTGCATAGATATTGAATATATCTTTTCGGGAGGTATATTCGCCATTTTCATAAAATTGTTCTCCGGCCTTATACTTATAGTATCCAGTCAGTCGTAAAGGTTTATTGTAGAAAGGAGTACCGAAGCGCGTAGCACTAAGCGGATTGGTAATAGCATTCAGCATGTCGAAACTGCCGATAAACAGATTACCGGCGGCGATGGGCATACCTACCATGTTACCTAAGTCGCCAGTGAGGCGTGTTTCCAATTTCACACATTTTCCAGTTTTGCCATTGTCTATTTGGGTAGTAGGATAATCTTCTGTTGCGGCTTCACTCATAGCCCATTTGAATCCCTTATTACCACTTGCCCATGTCAATTCGTTACCGGAATCTTGCTCTTCGTAGAATTCCTGCCATACATTTTGCATGATTCTTACCTTTTCAAAGTGGTATGTGGTCGGAATGTTACTTGCCTTTTGTTCTCTGGCAGTAATGGCGTAGACACGATGCCAGGCCTTGTCTTCCGAAGTGACTGTATATCGTACTGGAGTCGTGAAGTTCTGAACACTCCCACTGGCAGGACTGATGGTAGCTCCCGGAGTCAATTCAAATATGGGGGCCAGACTTGTCATGTCCGTACCTTCTTTCACACTGATCCGTATTGGGTAGGCGTTCTGGCTTTCGTCGTACGACGGGTTCAGATCAATGTATGAATTTGCCAGTACATCTTCTTCAAAAGAGATGCCTGTTATATCAGCTTCAGCATTGGGTGCTTCATCTTTTATGCACGATGCCATCAATATTCCGAAAAGTGAATAGAGTATGAATAATTTGTTTAGTCTCATGCTTTTTAATTTAATTCTATTAATTTTTCAAGCAACAAAACTACTTCTTTTTTCTCTAATAGCAGGTTTTTATGAGCTTATTTAACAAAAAAACGGCAATAGGTGCTTTACTATTGCCGTTTTATATATAGAAAATGTTCTATTTTTAATTATCTGAGCCGATATGTACGATTTTTCTTTTGGCTCTTACTGGCTTTTCCTTTACAACTTCCACTTTCTGTTCGGGAGTTATACCTGCTAATTCCGGGTCAATCATGATACGGCCACAATATTCGCAAACGATAATTTTCTTGCGTGAGCGGATGTCCAATTGTCTCTGGGGCGGAATCTTGTTGAAGCAACCACCGCAAGCATCACGCTGTACGTATACAATACCCAGTCCATTGCGTGAATTCTTACGGATACGTTTGAAGGACTGAAGCAGACGGGGTTCAATCTTTGTTTCCAGTTCTTTGGCTTTGTCTCTCAGCTTCTCTTCCTCTTGCTTGGTCTCGGAGATGATTTCGTCCAGTTCGCTCTTCTTTACGTCGAGGTCTTTTTGTCTTTCTTCCAGAGCAGCAGTGCTTTCTGCTACTTCCTGAGATTTTTCTTCCTCTTGTGCGGCAAATTCCTTGATACGCTTTTCGCAGAGTTCGATTTCCAATGTCTGGAATTCGATTTCCTTGCTTAAGAAGTCATATTCG
This sequence comes from Bacteroides sp. D20, assembly GCF_003436255.1. Taxonomy (NCBI): domain Bacteria; kingdom Pseudomonadati; phylum Bacteroidota; class Bacteroidia; order Bacteroidales; family Bacteroidaceae; genus Bacteroides; species Bacteroides sp. D20. The sequence goes on from NZ_QSOO01000005.1 coordinate 234,678, forward strand.
CGGTTGTTGCGTACGTTGTCCTGCTGGTCTTTATATTTAGCTACAGAAGCCTTTGCGGTTTCAATTTCAACTTTCTTTCCTGCAATGGAGGATTTCAACTCGGCAACTTCTGCCTTGATTCTGTCTATACGGGTACTCAGACCGGCTATTTCGTCTTCCAAGTCCTGTACTTCCAGTGGAAGTTCACCTCTCAACGTCTTGATTTCATCGATTTTGGACAGCATTGTCTGCAATTGGAACAAAGCTTTCAACTTCTGTTCTACGGTTAATTCCTGAGGATCTTTTTTTGCTTCTTTAGCCATTTTACTTACATGTATTTTATGGGGTTTGTATTCACTTTGGTCATCTGAACCTCAAAATGAGGAAACAAATCCCGGATTATTGTATAAAATATTTCTTTCGTATATTGCTCACTTTCATAATGCCCTATTTCAGCCAATAATATATCGGTATCATGTCCGAAATAGTCATGGTATTTTATCTCGCCGGTGATAAAGACATCTGCACGGTTGCGGATGGCAAGCGGCATTAGGAAAGCGCCGGCGCCGCCACATAATGCAACAGTCTGTATTTCCCGCCCGAGGAGTTTGTTATGTCTGAGACACCCTACTTCGAAGGTTTTCTTTATCCGTTTCAGGAATTCAAGTTCTGTCTCCGGTACTTCCAATTCGCCAATGACACCGGCTCCGGCTTGTGGCCATGAGTTTTGCAAGGGATAAATATCATAGACCGGTTCTTCATATGGATGTGCCGCAAGCAGTGCCTTGACAGTTGCCGCTTTTTTGTAGGCGGGTATGATTGTCTCAATACGTACTTCACGTTCGGTATGCAGCTCCCCTATCGCTCCACAGTATGGGGTGGCACCTTCCCGGGCTCGGAATGTCCCCTCGCCTTCCATGTTATAACTGCACAAATCATAGTTGCCGATATTGCCGCATCCAGCGTCGAACAAGGCTTTCCTCACGTCTTCCGCTTGGGCGGTCGGTACAAATGTGGTCAGCTTTACCAGCGCATTTTCCTTGGCTTCCAGGATACGGACATTCTTCAAACCGATTTTCTCGGCAATCTTGAAGTTCACTCCTCCCGGTGCATTATCCAGGTTAGTGTGCGCAGCATAAACAACGATGTCATTCTTGATGGCTTTCAAGATACAACGTTCCACATAATCCCTGCCCGTGATGGATTTATACCCTTTGAAAATGAGAGGGTGATGTGATATAACCACATTATATCCCAATGCAATGGCTTCATCCAGTACAGCTTCAGTAACGTCAAGACACAACAAAGCCCCTGTTGCTTCCGCATCTGTCAATCCGATTTGCAGGCCGGCATTATCAAATCCGTCTTGCAATGGCAGAGGCGCGAACCGTTCAAGGGCGCTTACTAATTCCTTAATTTTCATTGTGAACAGAAAATTTGGTTGCAAATATAGTAAAAAGCAATGGATTGAGAATGTTTTTTATTCTTTTTATAAAATATCAGTAACAAATTTGAGTAATAGACGGTTTTCTTCCAACAAAAACTCTTATCGAAAAATGTTTTATCACGAAAAAGACTATCTTTGCGAGCGATTATTATAAAACTAAATCTATGAAAACTAAAAAACTATTCGGAATTTTATCGCTCTTGATTATAATTGGTGTGACCTCTTGTAACAGTGATACTCCACAAGACAATGTAGAAAACATTAAAATGAAGGTCTCTTCCGAGATTGGCACTTACCAGCCTTGGGGAAGTGATCATTTCATTGATTGTATGTTGGTAAAGGAGGAAGGTAAAAATGAATATGAAGCGTTGGACTTTTTAGGAATTGCCGGGTTTGATTATAGCAAGGGGTATGAATACACCTTATTGGTGAAAAAAACAACTTTGCTCAACCCTCCCGCCGATGCCAGTAATATTGCATACGAACTGGTCGAGGTGTTATCAAAAGTCGGAGTAGAATATGAATATACAATAGAGGTTGATGGACCCAATCCTTTTATTCTTTCTCCTGATGGAGGAAAATATGAGATTCCTTTTGCATGCAAAAGAAAAAAATATGTAGCAGGCGAGTTTACTGAAGAAGAATATGCTCCTTTAAAAGGATTGAGATATAATATGGGGACCAATTATGGAACCTATACAAGCATTATAAAAGATGGTGATACAGTTGGATTATATAAGTTTGTAATCGAGGGTATTGAGCCTTATAATATGGAAGGAACTCCCTGGTGGTATTATGGTATTTATCCTGCTGATGCAGATTTTTTCTCTGAAACAGAGCCGGAACCTATCTACAAACAATTGTTTGAACAACCGCAAACGGAAGGTGAAGAACATTTTATATATCCGATAATATATGCTTCATCGGGTACGTTTGATTAGTTGGACACATTAATCTCCTTTATTATGAAAACATTACTTGTTTTGTTTCTTTTCCTTTTATCGTTATTGTCTTGTCAGGATACGAACCGTTCCGGTAAAGATGTATCTGAGGATATGGAGGAGCCGGTAGATACTACTCCCAAGGCTACGGCTATCTTTTGGGTAGACAAGGATAAAGATTATCAGGCTAAGAAAAAAGACGGTCCTCTTTCTCTACGCACCGTCAAGGCAAGGGTAGAGATTGATTCGCTGGGAAAAGTTAATCTGCTGGCATATACCAAGCCGCAAAGTCAACGCATCAAAAGTTACCTGCAGTATAGGCTTGAAGAATTCCGTGTAAAGAAAGTGATGTTGGACAGCGGCTTTGTGAAACCGGGCGTACAATATGTGCAGCTACGCTATCTCCCCGGAAAACTGGATGCCCACCACCGTTGAAGTTATTTATGCTCCTTTTTTCCCTTCTTCTCTACCATCACCGGCAGTAGCTTGCCGTAGGCATCAAACGACTTGCGGGAAGCCAGAGAGATTGTAATCATCAGTGACAGCATGGAGGCGGTAAAGGTGATGACCATAATCATCATCTGATATTTGATGGCCACATTCGGGCTGCTGCCACCCAATATCTGGCCAATCATGGTTCCCGGAAAAGCAACCAGCCCCATCACGGATATATTGGCAATCAGCGGACTGAAGGATTTGATGATGGCTTGGCGGATGAAAGGTGCCTGTGCTTCCGCTTTTGTAGCACCATTGCCGAGAAGATACCGGTAAAGCTGTTGTTCCCGTTTCAGTCCACTATAATAGGTGTTGAGGGCTATGACGTTACTGGATAGCATGTTGCCCATCAGTATGCCGAAAATAGGGATGAAATACCGGGCGCTGAATACGTTTTCCACTCTCAGTACTATTCCGATAAAGTACAAGCCTACACATACTACACTGCATAAGAAACCTGCGGATATGGGCAGGAGCAGAATCTTCCTCTTCAATTGTGTTCGTGCCAATGCCGTCTGCGATGCTACAAATATCATGACAATTACCCATAGAAAGTTTATCCACGGGTTATCCCATAAAAAGAGGTAGTTCAAGTATATGCCGATGAAGAACAACTGGACAATCATGCGTGCCGTACCTATCACAGTAGCGCGCAACAGTCCGGTCTTGAACTTCCAGATGTAAAACAGCGGTATTAATAATAGCAATAATCCGATGCCCAGGCTGAGGTATGATATATCTATGGTTCCCAATAGTGTGTATGTTATTTCATGATTATATGTCGGTCACATCCGTTGGCGAATCTTTTGTCATGGGATACGGTCAGTATGGCACTTCCATTTTCTGTCTGCCTGCGGAAGAAAGAGAGTACTTTTTCCGCGGAACCGGAGTCGAGAGCGGAAGTCGGTTCATCGACAATGGTCAGTGGTTTGCCAATCATTGAGGCTACGGCTATCATCATCCGTTGGCGTTGGCCTCCGGATATTTCGTTCACCCGTTTGTAATATAACTCTTGTTCCAGACCCAAATCCTCGAAACATGCAAATAAACGGGTTTCAGAAAAGGGTGTACCCCGGTTTGCCTTTAAACCGAAGGGCAATTGTACCATGTCCTTTACCCATTCCAGCGGCAATGCCAGTTCTTGTGGAATCCATGCAGTCTGCTTACGGACAACGTCGACGTTTCCTTTATCCAGCAGAATGCCGTTCAAGACGATGCGTCCTTCTTTTAACGGAGTAAATCCAAGTATGGCATTCAGCAGTGACGACTTTCCGCATCCCGAAGGGCCGGAGATACTGGCTATCTCTCCCCTTTCCAATTGCAGGTTGAAACCCGAGAAAAGTATATCGTTGCCGTAGGCGATACTGGCATTTTCTATTTGCAGCATGGTGTTCCTTTAATCTTTCTGTATCGCAAAGATAGTGCAAAAAAATATTTGTGCTATCTTTGACGCACTAATTAATTCAGGAAAGAAAGACTATGATACAGAATGAACGGGATTGCCGCCACGAACATGTGCTTGACGTGGCAAGGCAAATGCTGACTGCTGCGCGCACGGCACCGAAAGGAAAAGGTATTGATGTGATTGAAGCTGCGCTGGTTACGGGTGAAGACATTAAGAAGCTGTCTGAAAAGATGGTCGCTATGGTTGAAGAGCACGGTATGAAGTTCTTTCTCCGTGATGCGGACAACATTTTGCAGGCTGAATGTGTAATTATAATAGGTACGCGCGAGCAGACGCAAAGTTTGAATTGCGGACACTGCGGTTTTCCCACTTGTGCCGGTCGTCCGGAGGGAGTACCTTGTGCTTTGAATACGGTGGATGTAGGGATAGCTGTAGGTTCGGCTTGTGCCATGGCTGCCGATTTGAGGGTGGATACCCGTGTCATGTTTTCTGCCGGACTTGCCGCTCAGCGTTTGGATTGGCTGAAAGGATGCAAGACTGTCTTTGCCATTCCGGTGAGTGCATCCTCCAAGAATCCATTCTTCGACCGGAAACCGAAGGAAGATAAGTGATAATTGACGAGTAGAGGTTTACAATCATAGAGTAGAGGTTTAGAAGTCTGAAGTAGAGGTTTGGCAATTCTAAACCTAAGGTTTATTCTCCCTCTCTCTGCTAACTTAAAAAGTAACGAATTAGAAAAGATAAATAATATGGGATATTTTGTAGGACTGCCGCTGGGTGGTACCGCAGAGAAGGACTGTCAGGTGCGTTTTGGCAAGAATATGACTTTTCAGGTAGAGACACGTGCTCCCCACTTGCCTGCCGAATGGGCTTTGCAAAGCGGCATACAGCTTACATGGCCCCATGCGGGTACAGACTGGACCTATATGTTGGACGAAGTGCAGGAATGTTTTGTAGCCATTGCCCACGAAATAGCCGCCCGGGAGACATTGCTGATTGTAACCCCAGAACCGGATGAGGTGAAGAAACAGATTCTCGGCAGGGTGAATATGGAAAATGTCCGTTTCCTGAAGTGTGAGACGAATGATACTTGGGCACGCGACCATGGAGCCATCACCCTACTGGATGCTGACGGTGTATCTCTGCTCGACTTTAAGTTCAACGGGTGGGGATTGAAGTTTGCATCCGATAAGGATAATTTGATTACGCGTCGTGCGGTGGAGTCGGAAGTGATGAAAGGAAAGTATGTAAATCGCTTGGGGTTTGTCCTTGAAGGCGGTTCCATCGAAAGTGACGGCATGGGTACGTTGCTCACCACCTCCGAATGCCTGCTTTCGCCTAACCGGAACGGACAGATGAACCGGGTGGAAATTGAGGAATATCTTCGTTCCGTTTTTCACCTGCAACGTGTCCTTTGGCTGGACCACGGTTATTTGGCAGGTGACGATACGGACAGCCATATAGACACACTGGCCCGTTTCTGCCCTGCCGACACGATAGCCTATGTGCAATGCAAGGATGTGGATGATGAGCATTACGAAGAACTGCATCGCATGGAGGAGCAACTGAAGACTTTCCGTACGTTGAAGGGGGAACCTTACCGTTTGCTGGCTTTGCCCATGGCCGATAAGATAGAAGAAGAAGGGGAACGGCTTCCCGCCACTTACGCTAATTTCTTGATTCTGAATGATGCGGTGCTTTACCCCACCTATCGCCAGCCGGAGAATGACGCCTGCGCGGGGGAAGTGTTGCGGGAGGCTTTTCCCGGTTATGAAATTATCGGGATAGATTGCCGTGCTTTGATTAAACAGCACGGCTCTTTGCATTGTGTTACCATGCAATATCCCGTAGGGGTGTTGAAGTAATGTCGATTATACATAGTAAAACAATAAACCATAGAATAAGATGGCAAGAAAAATAAAAGTAGGTATTATCCAGCAGGCCAATACCAAAGACCTTAGGACTAATTTAATGAATTTGGCCAAAAGCATAGAGGCATGTGCGGCGCATGGGGCCCAATTGGTTGTTTTGCAGGAGCTGCATAACTCTCTGTATTTCTGTCAGACAGAAAACACGCAGTTGTTCGACTTGGCAGAACCGATTCCCGGTCCTTCTACGGGATTCTATTCAGAGTTGGCTGCTGCCAACGATATTGTACTGGTCACTTCTCTGTTCGAGAAACGCGCTCCCGGATTGTATCATAACACAGCGGTTGTTTTTGAACGTGACGGCAGTATCGCCGGGAAATACCGGAAGATGCATATTCCTGATGACCCCGCCTATTATGAGAAATTCTATTTTACTCCCGGTGATATAGGCTTCGAACCTATTCAGACATCTTTGGGCAAATTGGGAGTTTTGGTGTGCTGGGACCAATGGTATCCGGAAGCAGCACGTCTGATGGCGCTGAAGGGAGCTGAAATACTGATATATCCTACGGCTATCGGTTGGGAAAGCAGTGATACGGATGATGAAAAGGCGCGTCAGCTCAATGCTTGGATTATCTCCCAGCGTGGACATGCTGTGGCCAACGGCTTGCCGGTTGTTTCAGTGAACCGTGTGGGACATGAGCCGGATCCTTCCATGCAGACCAATGGTATCTTGTTTTGGGGAAATAGTTTTGTGGCCGGACCGCAAGGCGAGTTCCTGGCCCAAGCAGGAAACGAACGGCCGGAAAATATCGTTGTAGAGGTGGACTTGGAACGTTCGGAAAATGTACGCCGTTGGTGGCCTTTCCTGCGCGACCGCAGAATTGATGCCTATGCCGGATTGACAAAACGATTTCTTGACTGATAACGACGGGGATCTCTGGGGGAGAACTAACGGAATGTCACCCGTTTGTTCATCAGGAAATTGACACTTCCGTAGATGAATAATCCCAGGAACTGGGCAAGGTATTCGTTGCAGTCCAGTCCCTCCACCAGCCCTATGAGGAAAAGGAATTGCGCTCCGTAAGCCATTCCGAAAGCTATAGAAAAGAGCAGCACTTGTCGCCAAGTGTTGCTCTTTTTTTCTGTAGGGAATATCCAATACTTGCACCAGATGAAGTTGTGTATCTGTGCAAGTATATATGCGGTTACATTGGAGAGCATATAGTTGATGTCCAGTTCGTCCATCATTACCCAAACGGTAACAGCCATAATCAAGGCATTCAGCGTGCCGATTACCGCAAAACGAAAAATGCGTGCAGACTCTTTCACTCTCCTACTCTGTATCTGCTTTTACTCTTTCACTTCAACAGTCAGATTCAGTTCGTCCAGCTGCTTCTGGTCAATAGCCGAAGGTGCATCCAGCATTACATCGCGTCCACTGTTGTTTTTGGGGAATGCAATGCAGTCGCGGATACTGTCGAGACCTGCGAAGATGCTGACCCAACGGTCCAGACCGTATGCCAGACCACCGTGAGGAGGTGCACCGTATTTGAAGGCATTCATCAGGAAGCCGAACTGCTCCTGAGCCTTCTCGGGAGTGAATCCGAGAATCTCGAACATTTTGGCCTGCAACTGTGCATCGTGGATACGGATGGAACCTCCACCCACTTCAATACCGTTGCACACCATGTCGTATGCATCTGCACGGACAGCTGCCGGGTCTGTATCCAGCAAAGGAATATCTTCGTCTTTCGGATGGGTGAACGGGTGGTGCATAGCCATCAGGCGGCCTTCTTCATCGCTCCACTCAAACATCGGGAAGTCAACCACCCAAAGGCAGACGAACTTGTTCTTGTCGCGCAATCCCAGTTGGTTACCCATTTCAAGGCGCAACTCGTTCAGTTGCTTGCGGGTCTTCATGGCGTCGTCACCGCTCAGAATCAGAATCAGGTCACCCGGCTTGGCGTTGAAAGCAGCCTTCATTTCCTGCAATACTTCCTGCGCATAGAACTTGTCGACACTTGATTTTACGTTGCCGTCTGCCTCTACGCGCGCGTATACCATACCTTTGGCACCGATTTGCGGTCTTTTCACGAATTCGGTCAGTGCATCCAGCTGTTTGCGTGTATAGTGTGCGGCGCCTTCTGCGCAGATACCGCCGATGTAGGCGGCATTGTCGAATACCGGGAATCCGTGTCCCTTCATGATGTCCATCAGTTCCACGAACTTCATGCCGAAACGGAGGTCGGGCTTGTCGCTGCCGTAATATTTCATGGCGTCTGCCCATGGCATGCGCATGAACGGCTCGTTCATCTCTACGCCACGGATTTCCTTGAACAGATATTTGGCCATGCCTTCGAAGAGGTTGATGACGTCATCCTGCTCCACAAAAGACATTTCGCAGTCAATCTGTGTGAATTCCGGCTGGCGGTCGGCACGCAGGTCTTCGTCACGGAAGCATTTGGCTATCTGGAAGTAACGGTCGAAACCGGAAACCATCAACAACTGTTTCAGTGTCTGCGGGCTTTGAGGCAAGGCATAGAATTGTCCCGGGTTCATGCGTGATGGAACGACGAAATCGCGTGCACCTTCGGGCGTGGAGCCTACCAGAATCGGAGTTTCCACTTCGATGAATCCCTGGCTGTCCAGGTATTTGCGTACTTCAATTGTCATTTTATGGCGAAGCTCTAGATTGCTGCGTACATTGGCACGGCGCAGGTCTAGATAACGGTACTTCATGCGGATATCGTCGCCACCGTCCGTATTTTCCTCGATGGTGAAGGGAGGGGTCAGCGATGAGTTCAGAACATCCAGTTCCGATACGATGATTTCAATGTCTCCCGTCGGGATATGCTGGTTTTTACTGAAACGTTCGTTTACGGTACCCTTAACCTGGATTACGAATTCACGGCCCAAGCGGTTGGCACGCTCGCAAAGTTCGGCATTCACCTCTTCGTTGAACACTAATTGGGTAATTCCGTAACGGTCGCGGAGATCAATGAATGTCATGCCTCCCATCTTACGGCTGCGCTGTACCCAACCAGCCAGCGTTACTTGCTTGTTAACATCGGAGATACGGAGTTCTCCGCAGGTGTGTGATCTATACATCTTTTTATTTACTGTTTGACGATTTACTTATTTACTATTTTGAACATGCAAAAATACATAAAACATATTATATGGCGCATCAAAAGGGGAAAGTTATTTTCAGAAACTCCTTTAGTACCTTTTTTACAACATTACATTTTTGTCAGTTTCTTGAATTGCCTTTTGCCTTTATCCAGTATCATCTTGTTTTTATGGGCGATGTCTTCCACAAAAGCATCATTAATTTGTTTCAGTCCGTTGATATAGTCTTGTGCCCGCTGCAAGACATTCGAAGTGTCTTTTTCCGCATCCCGGGGAACAATGACCTGCAGTCCTTTCTTCATAATCTTTACATCTACATTCTCTCCCATCATCATCGGGTCGCCGTCAAAGTGGACTACCCCCGGTTTAGAACGGTGAATACGGAGTGCCTGGCAACGGAACGTCTTAATCCGGCTGTTCTGGTCAATGGTCTTGTTGAAGAGCTGGAAAGAGAGCGACGGTACATCGAGCACAGTGAACGGCTCGAGTATGGTGACGTCCAGCAGTCCGTCGTTCAAGGTGGCTTGTGGGGCAATATACGCATTGTTTCCATATTGCGATGCGTTTCCGCAGGCTATCAGGAACGCCTTGTATCGCAGGGTGCTGCCGTCCATTTCCAGTTCATAGGTTTCCGGACGGTACTTCAGGCTTTCGAGCAGAGTCTTTTCCAGATAAGTGAGTGGTCCTCTCCTTCCCGCCTTGGAGAATTGCAGGCTTACAAATGCGTCGAATCCCACGCCGCAGGTGCAGAAGAAAGGCACATCGTTGATTTTTCCGTAGTCAATGATGTCTATCAGTCCGTCATTGATGATGTCGATGGCCTTTTTCGGCTCCATCGGAATCTGCAGATGGCGGGCAAGTCCGTTGCCGGAACCGCAGGGAATGATGCCCAAAGCGGTTTTTGTATGTACCAGTGAGCGGGCTATCTCATTGATGGTGCCGTCTCCTCCTATGGCGATGACGGCATGTGCATCTTCTTGTGCCTTCTGTGCCGCTATCTCTACGGCATGGCCTGCCCGTTCGGTATAAATCACTTCTTGTGCATACCTTTCCTTATCCAGTTTTTCATCGAGCCACTTCAGTATCTGCTCCTTACTCTGAGTGCCGGATATGGGGTTTATGATGAATGCTATTTTCTTCTTGTTTTCGTTCATGCAAGGGTTGTTGCTATGCAGGTTTTCCAACTGGCAAAAGTAATATAAATATCTGAAAAATTAACCACATAATTCTTTTTAAAATAAGTATAAGTAGTTTTTTTAATGTAAATAGAACATATACCGACATATTTTGCTATCTTTGCCCCCTGTTTTTTAAGACTTGTATTTAATAGAATTAAATATTCATTATATAAAAGATATTTCATGGGTTTACTACAAGACAAATTTGCGAAATACGACCTGCCGCAGCAGTTTATGGCAAAAGGCGTATATCCTTATTTCCGCACAATTAACAGCCATCAGGATACAGAGGTAATGATGGATGGTAAAAAGGTTCTGATGTTCGGCTCTAATGCATATATGGGACTGACATATGACAAGCGTATCATTGATGCCTCGATAGCTGCCACAGAAAAATATGGCACCGGTTGTGCAGGTTCCCGCTTTCTGAACGGAACACTCGATATACATGTTGAACTGGAGAAGGAATTGGCTGAATTCGTAGGAAAAGATGAAGCACTCTGTTTTTCTACCGGATTTACTGTAAACGAAGGTATTATTCCTGCCGTTGTAGGCCGTGGGGATTATATTATTTGTGATGACCGTGACCACGCTTCCATTGTAGATGGCCGCCGTCTTGCATTTGCCACTCAGTTGAAGTACAAGCATAACGATATGGAGGCTTTGGAAAAAGAACTCCAGAAATGCGAACCGGATGCTGTAAAGCTGATTGTTGTGGATGGAGTATTTTCCATGGAAGGTGACTTGGCCAATCTGCCCGAAATTGTCCGCCTGAAGAAGAAATACAATGCCAGCATTTACGTGGACGAAGCTCACGGCTTGGGTGTATTCGGAAAACAAGGCCGTGGTGTGTGCGACCATTTCGGTGTTACCGAAGATGTAGACCTGATTATGGGTACATTCAGCAAGTCATTGGCTTCCATCGGTGGTTTTGTTGCTGGAGACAAGGCGGTAATCAATTGGCTGCGCCACAATGCCCGTTCCTATATATTCCAGGCAAGTAGCACACCTGCTGCTACGGCTGCAGCCCGCGAGGCGCTTCACATCATCAAGTCCGAACCTGAACGCATCCAACGTCTGTGGGACATCACTAACTATGCCTTGAAGAAGTTCCGCGATGCAGGCTTCGAAATCGGTGAGACAGAATCTCCTATCATTCCTCTCTATGTGCGTGATACAGAGAAGACATTTATAGTAACGAAGCTGGCTTTTGACGAAGGTATCTTCATCAACCCCGTTATTCCACCTGCATGTGCTCCACAAGATACACTGGTGCGTGTAGCGTTGATGGCTACCCATACGGTCGAACAAGTGGATTATGCTGTAGAAAAATTGACTAAATGTTTCAAGGAATTGGGTATCATCAAGTAAACTTGATTTAAACAGATATTCGGAAAACCGTTTAATAATGATTAGGCGGTTTTTTTTATAGACAAAGCGAAGTAGGATTAAAATTAAATCGTAAAGTACATGAAAAAGAACTTCTTCATCATTACTGCTGTAGTATGCGGAATGAGTTGTACCACCACTGCCTATGCGCAGTTCAAAATCGGTGGAAAGAAAATCAATGTGACCAAAGTTGTCCAAGCCGGTACAGATGCCGTCAAGGCCATTTCATTGTCCGATGCTGACATTGCAGCGATGAGCAAGGAATATATGGAATGGATGGATACGCACAATCCGCTGACAAAGCCCGATACGGATTACGGCAAGCGTCTGGAGAAGCTGACCGGAAACATCAAGGAAGTGGACGGCTTGAAGGTGAACTTCGGTGTTTATGAAGTAATAGATGTGAATGCCTTTGCGTGCGGTGATGGTAGTGTACGCATCTGTGCCGGACTGATGGACATCATGACGGATGATGAAGTGATGGCAGTTGTCGGCCACGAGATAGGTCACGTCATCCATACGGATTCCAAAGATGCGATGAAGAATGCTTACCTTCGTTCGGCTGTGAAGAATGCTGCCGGTGCGGCAAGTTCTACGGTATCCAAATTGAGTGATTCTGAACTGGGTGCCATGGCCGAGGCATTGGCAGGTGCTCAATACTCCCAGAAGCAGGAGACGGAAGCGGATGATTACGGCTTTGAATTCTGCATCAAGAATAATCTCGATCCGTATGCCATGTACAATGCTTTGAACAAATTGCTTGAACTTTCAGCGGAGGCACCGAAGGAATCCAAGTTCCAGAAGATGTTCTCTTCTCATCCGGATACAGCCAAGCGCGTGGCACGTGCCAAGGAGAAAGCGGATGAATATATGAAGGATAAGAAATAACTATCCGCTGCTTACTATGATGAAGTGGGATCAGAGGTTTCTCTGAATCCCACTTTTTTTGTGCCGAGACTATGATATGGGCTTCTGAGGGAGCTAATGGGATAATTCGTTAGTTCACAGTGCTGAACACTTTGTTTTAGCTATAGAAAACAAAGTGTTTTCTTATAGGAAACAAACTGTTCTTTTAAGGGAAACGAAGTGTTCTCTTTAATGAAACACACTGTTCGGTTAAGGGAAACACTTTGTTCTGTTTGGTAAAACTTCTTTTATTTACTTATTTGCTTTTAAATTAGAATAATTTTAGTATGTTTGCCACATTATTTATGAAAAACATGACTTTTGTATGAAAAAACAAGACTTCCTCTTTATTTTTGTTCTGGTGATAATATTCCTGCCATTCTTTGTGAGTGAATCCATCTACGATTGGTATAAGTCTTTCAACGCTGCACATGGCATGGTGATGAGTTTCATTAAATTTGGAATTCTTGCTACACTGGGTGAGATGCTGGGACTTCGTATCAGTGCCGGAGTCTATAACCGAAAAGGATTTGGCGTACTGCCGCGTGCCGTAGTGTGGGGACTGCTGGGAATGGGTATCAATGCGGCCATGATAATCTTCTCCAAAGGTGTGCCGCAATTCATGGAATATATGGGAATGGCAAATGCCGCCGCCATTATAAACGGAGAATTCTGCCTGGACAAATTATGGATAGCCTTCGCCATTTCAGTTGCTATGAATACCATTTTCGCTCCGGTATTCATGACATTCCATAAGATTACGGATACGCATATCCTGGATTGTGGCGGTTCGCCTCGCAGCCTCCTCACTCCTATCCCGATGACCCGCATCATTACGCATCTGAATTGGGATGCACAATGGAATTTTGTCTTCAAGAAAACAATTCCTTTCTTCTGGTATCCGGCACACACCATCACATTCCTCCTGCCGGGAGAAATGCGGGTGCTGTTTGCAGCGATATTGGGTGTGGTGCTCGGGGTATTGCTGGCTATTGCGGCTCGGATGAAATAATCCGGCCTATATATTCTCGAATGATTTCAAGCAAGTCTTGCGGATAAGGTATAAAGAACTTCTCTATCATTTTCGGATACTGAGGTACAAAGGGTTTGGGTATCATTGTGACAAGGGTATCCAATTCTGCCTTCCGTTGCTCTTCAGTCTCTGAGACGGCGTAGCGGATAGTCCACCAGAACAAGAAAGTCTGGTTAAGATACCCTTTGGGGGTGATGACTTGCAGTTGCTTGTAGCGCTCGGACTGTAACATGATTTTAATTCTTTTCTCCTGTTCTTTCTCACTGATGGAACATAGAATGTCATACCATTCATCAAACTCCTGACGCAAGCAGGCGACAAATGCCCATTCGGCAATTCTATATTTGGCAAATTCTGGAATCTTCTTTAGAAGTACGAAGATATGTCCTATATTCAATTCGCCTTTATATAAACCTTTGACTTTTGTATAGTCTTCAATGGAAGTGATTGTGTGTAAAAGGGAGTAATATATTTCCGGACTCATCGGCACATGGTGTTCATCGATGAATTTCAGAGTATTCTGAAGCACCAGTTTTTTGTTTGTTCTGTTGTTGGCCATGCGGCTGATGACATTGTTCCAGTAGATTTGTGTGCGTGCAATGGAAATATGTAAATCATCTTCCATCTCTTTTATACGGCTTTCGGCTTCTTCGAAGGTCATGCCGCGTTCCCGCATTTGATAGCATATGTCCTTCATAATTGGATAATGTTCGACAAATAGGTAGGGTTTAGGAATGACGGCTCCTACCTTTTTCAACATACAATATGAATCGTAATTGATAAAAACCTTTTTACTGATTGCTTGCTCTTGCAGCCGTTGGGCGTTTTCCTTATCATTCTGACGGAGCAATGCCTTCATGCAACAGAAGATAATTCCTCCATCATATACGCCCACGTCCAGCAGACAATACACATATTCCAGAATAGTGCTTTCTTTAATTTTCCACCCTTCCGATGTATAAATGGGAAAAGGCTGCGGAACGTTGTCTTGTGCTCTTCCGGCATAGTATCGCTGGATAAGCATTTGCTTCAATATATCCTTTGGCGCATCCAGGCTTTTCATTATTTCCTCATTTATAATCAGTTGTATTTCTTCCGGAGGAAGTGAACCTTGGGTGTGGTTGGTCAGGTGATAGAGTAAATGTTTATGTGTATAACTGTTCTGTTGTACGGTGTATTTTTCGGACATCCGCTTTATCATGTCCACTTTTTGTTCATAATAGGGATATATGAACCGGTTATTGATAATGATATTCAAGATATTGGCATCAGGATGATTGAGCAGTGACTTGTCCAGCCGGTTCTCGAAGAAATCCCTTGCGACTCCTCCTTCTTCCGGAGTCTTTACCTTATTGAACATTTCGGAGACAACGTAGGGCGAATGATTCAAAATCTGTTGTTCTTCCGGAGTAATACAATCGGGAGTTTCTCCGAACAGTGCCTGATACGCCTCTTCATAATTTGATATTTTCAGAATGAATTGTACGATTGTTCTTATATTTCGAGATTCATCGCCGTTTTGGGGACGATGTCTCTTCATATGTGCCTTGATTTCCTTTAGGGTCATGCGTTGGTATAGGATACCTTGTGTGTGCTGGCTCGGGTAATCCAGTAAAGACTGGTCTGCTTCCAGTAAATGGTATTTATGGAACAGTTCCTCGCATTCCTTAATCCCGCTATAAGTGGAGGTCGTATCCAATAAGTCGTTCAGGTAGATTTCACCCACTTTCAGTTTGGTCTTGTTTTCTTCTTCTTGCTGCTCCAACCTTTCCATAAAAGTGTTGAAGATTCCTTTGGCTTGCTCAAAATTTTTAGCCTTTTGGAGCATAAAGTTCAATGAGTAGCCATCACAGTTATTCCCCATACGGTTCCATAAATCATAGGCATAAGAGGACGGTATGTTTTCGAGTGCTCCATTCAACACTTCGGTCTTGTTCAGGAACATACTGGTATCCTCTTTTTTGTCGACAGACAGTTCTGTCAGTTCGTTGAAGAATGCAACCAGCTTTTCCGGCTGGCTGAATCTTTTGAAAACTTCCAGCCAGGTGTAGGGAGCAATAAAGTTGAAGAAAAAGACTGCATCGTCGTGGGGAACTACCCCTTTATCATTCTTCTGCAAGAAGTTCTTGATGTCGTGTATGTCAGCCAGAGTCTGTGCTTTATGCATAAGCTGCCTGGCGAAATTACGTATTCTTTTCTCTTTCAGTTCTGTCAGATAAGTCTCATTGTTGCTTTCCTGCCCATGGGCGCTCTCTGCAGAATCGGAGAAGAAATCATCTATGTCGTCATCATCGGCACTTGGGGAAGCTTCGTATATAAAGGAAGCGTTGAGGTATATTTCTTTGGCTTCGTCCATGTCGAGGAACCGTACCAATTCTGTCTGAAATTCAATATACGAGTTTTCTATATACTTGTCTTGCATTTGCCCTTGTTCATTGAGCAAATCCTTGTGTACAATGTCCTTATCTTGTTGTGTCTGCAGTCTGGGTAAGAGCCACCGCAGCACATTCAGTTCTCTCCTATTATATTTTTTTGTTAATTTCCAAATATGGATGGCCTCTGCATTGGTAGGAGCAAAATTGGCTATATTGCCAATATAGGCGTCCACCCAATCAATGGAAACGCCTTCCGGGTTTGTTCCCAGTTCCTTACTTGTATATAGCGTTTGTTCGTTTTTATAAATGCGGCTTACAACATCATTGATGATATACTGTTGGAGTTCGGGGGCATTTACCGAACAGTTTTTCACCCGATGCAGGATCTTGGTTGTATTTTTGAAAAAGTTCGGTCTGTCTTTGTAGTAGATATAGCGGAATATGCCCTTTATGGCTTTCTTTTCAGTTGCCAGTAGGTCATCGGACGGTTCACTGCTATAGTACTGGAAAACCTGGGTTACTATGATGTCTTCAACTTCAAATGTGTCCTTTTCAATGTCCTGATAATAAATCAAATCATCTACTTTGCCTGCCAATTCACAGATGGTGCTTCTGTCGGCCTTTTCGTAACTGTTCTCATAGGTGAATTTGAGGAAATCGAGCAATAGGTCTATTTTATTGCGGCTTCTCTTTTTCCACATCCACAAACATTTTATGGCGTGGCAGAGTTGTCGAAGCATGGATTTCTGCAGGTTGCTTAAATTGCTGTTCTGGAACTGGTTGTTATATCTGGTCTTGATTCTGTCTATGTCGAAAAACAAGGAACCGATAGTCATGCCGGCTTCGGGTCGGAGTTTAAGATAGCCGTATGTCCTGAGCTCGCGGGCATATTCATTTATTTTTTTGAAGGATAAAGGTTTGATGCCCACTTCGACTATGGCCGGAGGAACCATTTCATTGAAAGTAAGCATGGATTTCACTTCCTTGAAGCTATAGCTTGTAGTGGCAATAACCTTGAAGTCCGGATTGCCGATGTGAAGGATTTCCGATAACTTGCGAAGTAATTCTCTGTCAATGGGTATCGGCTTTTCATTCTCTTCTTTCCAAAACAACAGCTGCAAATCGTCCAGTAGAAGAATCTTTTTGCCATGCTGGAATTGGGATACAGAAAGCCGTTCTAACTGTTCTTTGGTCGTATCGGCATTCAAAATGACCACAGAATATTCCTGAGGGAGCTTTTTCAGCATTCGGCAAACGGCAATAGTCTTTCCCGAAGTGGATTGACCGGTGACGATGATTGTCTTGTTTGTACTGTCAAACTCCTCTTTAAGTTTGTTGTCTACTTCCGGACGGATAAAATAGTAGTCCAGGTTGCCTCTGCGACGGTTGGCTTGGCTGTTGGGAATAATTTTATCATACTCTATCTTATGGCAAGAGATTGCGCAAAAGGGATTATTGAGAAAACTTTCACGATCCTTGACCAACGCGTCCCTTAGCTGCTCCAGCGTATTGCACTGCTTCTCATACCGCTCGATAACGGTATCGTCGTCCAGGTGCTTTTGCATGTATTCCGCATAGAAGTCTTTCCATAAAGTAGTGTTTGTCCAGTCTTCTTGGGTGTATTCCAATGTCGGATTCTGATAGAAATAGATATGTTTGTTGGATGCATTTTCGATGGCAACATTAAACTCTCCGATGGTCTTGGAGCGTATCCAGTTTCCGGCGAAGAAGATGATGACGTCACATTGCCTTATCTCTGAATTTATGATTTCCTGCGTATCGCCTTTAGCTATATCGTTGTCTCCATTTTTTTCGTGCCGGTGCACTACAATATTGAGTTCGCTGTTGTTTCTTTCCGTCAGGACTTTTTCCATTAAATCCCTTTCTTTCTGAAAACTCAGCGAAGAGGCTATAAATACATGGTATGTTTTCATAATATAGTGTTGGTTACTTTCCATGTGTTGTTGTTTATGACTAACGGAATGCCGGCTGTGATACATCTGTCATACGCTTTTGAGCTTTCCTTCAATTCATCATACGGACGTATATCGGGATGCACAAAGCGTTTCTTTTTGAAGATGTCTCCCATTTCCTTGCTGCCATAGATTAACTCTTCTTCTTCGGCGGTGGGTTTACGGAAGCCAAGCAGCAGTTTCTCCATGTTCCAACGGTTATGTTCGACTTCGGCAAGCAATGATATCTGGTCGTTGTCCAGTTTCACGTAACCATCCGTAATGCCTATGGAGCGTAGCTTGGGACCAATGGAATATGCACTGTACAAGTTGGACCACTGAAGGGATACGGACAGTTTGTTCCATGAGTCTTTCAGCTCATTGTCAGGTGGGCATGATTGAGGCACATTTCCATATTTATTCTTGAAATCGTATATATAATTGATGATTTGTCCCTCCCTCCGGCTTTTTTTGTCCAGGTCGTAACAGTTGTCCAGCATTCCAAAAGGAAAAACATGGGAATATTTATGAATCGCTTCATCTTTCTTTCTACTGTTAAGCATATTGAGCAGTGCACTGGAGGTTTCCTGACGGACAAAAACTGGGATATTTTCATCATATACATCGTCCGGCAGATATAATCCCATTGCCATGCTTTGAGGAGGATAATTGAGGCAGACGGCAATCGTCAATACTTGGCCTGAGTCATGTACCCATTCTTTAATTAGGTTCTGGATGGCAGGAGTTTCCGCACGGCCTTTGATAAATTCGAATTCCACATCCAGAAAGTCTGCATCTTTTCCTTTAAAACGGGTGGGAAGGACAAATCTCTCGTGCCTTTCGTCCTTGCTCATGTCGTAATAATGGGTAGACGATATCTCAAAATAATGGCGGTATCGTCCACAAAAGAAATTCATTTCCCGGTCGGCATTTTCATCAATGAAGGTAATGACACTTTTTATGTTCTTGTCCCGGCAGAAGTTTGGGAAATGCAACAGATGGGCAGCTTCCACTCCTATTGCCACTCCCATACGGCTCATACCGATGATAACAAGATGAACATGTTTTTCGCTTTCATAGGTTATTGCCTCACGGTCGAGAGGAGGATATTCAATACAGTTCTCCCCTTTTCCATATCGCCGGCTTACCAATATCTTTTGGGCCCAGCCCTCGTAGAAGTTAAAGGGATGGAATTCTATATATTTTCTCCATTCGGCAGACAAATCGGTCAGTTGGAAAGCGGCAAAAGTAGTCTGATATTCGAAAAGGACGGTGAATGGTATGAGGGAACATTTATTGCATCGTTTATGAATGTCAACTATCTTTTTCAGGCAGTCTATGTTCAGTGAGTCATGGTCATGTTCGTCTCTCTCTCCGATAAGGAATACTTCGCGCGCTTTGGTAGTATAGAGTTTTTCCAACTCCTCGATAGAGTCGCGCCGGGCACGCAGCACCACAATTCTTTTTTCGTTTTTGGCATCCAGTTCCGTATGGATTTTGCTACGGATTTCTTGTGCCGGTTGGGTACTCTGAATCAGAATATGGCAATTTCCATAATGTGTGTCATCGCAAATCTGCTGGATAAGAGTGGGGACCATGTTGTCAAAACCGATAATGACGATGTGGTTTTGCAAAGGGTAAACGATATCGCCTTCACGATATCGCTCAACTCTGCGTTCCAGCATATTGGAGATTACGGATATCAATAATCCGCAGAACAAAATTAATCCCAGCACTACGACCAATAGAGAGAACCAACGCAGATAAGGTGGTACTTCCACAATATTCCCCGGATCGATGAACAGACAAATCAACTGAAGCAAACGCCCCATAGGTACGTCTTTATCAATACCGGTCCATTCTTCAAGAGACGGCTCAGGAAAGATAAATGCAAAACTTACCAGATATATCAATAAGAAAACAGTTACTATGACTCCGAAAAGCCAAGCAAGCTGCCTCCATCCTTTTCCGGAAAAAGAGCGGTCAAAATGAAGGGCAAAAAGTCTTGTTAAAAGATTCATATTTGTTTTGTCATTAGACAGTTTCCTTTTTTTCAGTTTCTTGTTTCAATTCTTTTCTGATATTCTCTTTCAGTTTATTGATTTCTTTCTCATCGTTATTGATAATCTCCCGTTTTTCTTTTTCCTGGTACAAGGATGCAAGAATGTTTCTTTCTTGTTCCAGATTCAATGAGAATACATCTATTAATCTCTTGATACATAGAAAAAAACAGATGCATACGCTAAGGGAAATGATGGCATGGAGTGTCATCAGGTAGGTCATTCCACGCGATGGAAAGAATTGAATAAGGTTTTGGAATGTAGTGCATGTCACAATCAATGCTGCAACCAGAAAGAGAATGATAAAGGCAGGAATCACGAATTTCCACCAGTGCCGGATAGGATAATACTTGTTCTCACTCGTCCTCATAGTACTATAATAGATATTGGATTATTATTTCTTCTGTATGTCGAATCCCAGTTTCATAATCAGTTTCAGTGTCTGTATGGCTGTTTGCCGGTCGTATTCTCGTTCTGAGTCCGGTAACTCTTCGTATGGTACAAGTCCGGGATGTGTCTTTAATTCATCATTGCGTGTCTCTCCGTATTTCCATCCTTCTTTCACTCTTCCCAAAGCCCATACTTCATGCACATTGCGTGCCATGGCTTCTGTGAGTTCCGTCAAATTATCCGGTAAAGTGATATTTTCTGCGTTCAAAGGGGACGGTGTGTATGTTTTCATTTTCTGTTATTTAAAATGTGGAAGTAAAAAGTTTATTGGTAGCAATATTAGGCATTTCGGACGACAGAAACAAAAAAAAGGAAAGCTATTTCCAAAAAACATGCAGATTACAATGGAAAAAACATTGCAACCTGCATATAAATCGGGAGAAGCGTGAATTATAAGTTAGCTTCCGTCACTACCTGCCCGTCAAACAGATTGATGATACGTCCGGCAAATCCGGCATCATGTTGTGAGTGTGTCACCATGACAATCGTAGTGCCTTCCTTATTCAGTTCATTCAGTAGTTCCATTACCTCTTTTCCGTTCTTTGAATCGAGGTTACCGGTAGGCTCATCGGCAAGTATCAGTTTAGGGTTTGATACGACTGCACGGGCGATTGCCACGCGTTGCTGTTGTCCGCCGGACAATTGTTGCGGGAAGTGCTTGCTGCGGTGCATGATTGCCATACGCTCCATAGCGGTTTCCACCCGGCGCTTGCGTTCGGTGGCAGGAATGCCCATGTAGAGTAGCGGCAGTTCGATGTTCTCGTATACATTCAGCTCATCAATCAGGTTGAAACTTTGGAATACAAAGCCGATGACTCCTTTACGCAAGTTGGTACGTTGGGCTTCTGTATATTTGGATACTTCCGTCCCATTCAAGTAATATTCTCCGGATGTAGGATTGTCCAACAGACCGAGGATATTCAGTAAAGTGGATTTTCCGCAGCCTGAAGGTCCCATGATAGCGACAAACTCCCTTTCTTTCACTTCAATGTTTACGTCGTTCAAAGCCAGAGTCTGTACTTCCTCGGTCTTGAAAATCTTCTGTAAGTTTACTGTCTTAATCATAATGCTTTGTTTTTATGGGTTATAAATATATCATTTC
This sequence comes from Bacteroides sp. D20, assembly GCF_003436255.1. Classification (NCBI taxonomy): domain Bacteria; kingdom Pseudomonadati; phylum Bacteroidota; class Bacteroidia; order Bacteroidales; family Bacteroidaceae; genus Bacteroides; species Bacteroides sp. D20. The sequence goes on from NZ_QSOO01000005.1 coordinate 256,390, forward strand.
TTACTCGGATTTGATGCAGTCAATCGGATTTGTTTTGTTCAGCAAATAACTTTGCAGACACACTGTGACGGCAGATATTATCCAGACAATACATAGTGGCAATAGAAAGTCCATAACGGTGAAGGGGGCTTTATAGGCAAACTGTTCATGCCAATGGTGCATGAGCCAATAAACAATGGGGACAGCTAGAATATATGCAAGCAGAATTTGCAGGCAGAATGGTTTATTCAGCAACAGCACGATTTGTCGGGATGTTGCTCCATGAATCTTGCGAATGCTGATTTCGCGGATACGCTGGCGAGTGGCATACCATGAAATGCCGAATAAGCCGAAGCAGGTCAATATCAAGCCAATCAGAGAATAGGCGATAAGGAGTTTGGAGAGAGACAAGACTTTACCATTGCGTTTCATAAAGTCTTGGTGCATGTCTGTGTATTGAAATATCTCCCCTTCATTCATCTTTTCCCATATTTGGGCTATTTGATGTAGTGTTTCTTGTTTATTGCTTTCAATCAGCTTAATCTGCAGATAGTTGGCACCCGACATTCTCTCTGTAGGTGGAAGGTAAAGTATGACCGGGGTAATTTCATTTTCCAATGAACTGAACGGGAAGTCCTCTAATACACCGCCGATGATGTATAAAGAATCGGCAGACTGGTCAAATTCTTTCAAAGGTTTTCCAATGGCATTTATTCCTGCTGGAATCAGCATCCTGACATAGCTTTCGTTGACCAGTGCAGGATAGGCATATTGTTTTTGCAGTTGTTCGGGAGCGTTGCCGGACAAGAGTTTGAACCCCATCGTTTTTACCAGATTGGCATCACTATACAGCATTAATAGGCAGGAACTTTTTTCCGTACCGTCGGCTTGTTTGATGGATAGCTCACGTATCCATGAATTCAATATGGAGCCTTGTGACAGGGCGATGGACTCTATTCCTTGTACATGTTTCTCCAGTTCTTCTTTAAGTATTGTAGCCGGTGCGGCATTGAAATCTCCTATTTCAATCCGATTTTCGTAACAGTAGGCCCGTTCCTTGATGAGATTGATTTGTTCATTGGCAACGAGAGTAGCGAATATCAGCCCTATAGAAATGGAAAACTGAAGAATGACCAGCAAAGCTATGAAACGTTGTTTCTTTTTACCTCCGTAAAGTGTCTTGTATTCGCTGAATGAGAGTTGTGAAAGTCTATGGCTGATATACCAGGCAGGGACAATGGACATAACTAGTACAAAGAGCACTAACAAGGGTAGCATCTGTAGGCTGAAAAAGAAATGTACGTTTAAATGGGATGCAAATAATCCATTGAAAAAAGACAGACAGTCGTTGATGATGAGTAAAGATAATCCGAATGCCAGCAGCACAGTGAGGAATGCATCACCAAATAGTTGGATGCGGATATCCTTCAGGCTGCTTCCCATCAGTTTCTCCACATGTATCATTTTGAGCTGTTGCAATACACGGCTCAGGCTCATGTTGGTATAGTTGCAGCAGGCTATGATAAGTACCAACAAGGCGGCAGCAAGGCTGATATACAATAATTGCACATTACTTTGATTGATATACGGCAGAGGTTGTTGTGTATCGTAGTCCGGTGTAGTAAAGTAGATGTCGGACAGAGGGTCGACGTAATATTGTGTCTTTTCCGGAATCAAAGTGGGAACTTTGTCGTGGTTGATTTTTTCGGTAAACTGTTGGGCATCGGTATTTGGAATTAGTTTCAGAAATGTCATTCCACCCCAAAAGTCTTTGTTATTCCCGGTAATCATGTCGAATTGGAGCAATGATTGTGACCGTGACTTTAATATGGCTGCCACTTCATAACTTTGGGTATCAGTCATGGTTTTTATTTCCAGCAATTCTCCTAATGGATTTTTATCTCCAAACAGTTTATGTGCAAAAGCTTCACTGAGCGCTACTTTGCCCGGTTGTTCCAATACTTGCTTTAAACTACCGGTAATGGGATGATAGTGGAAGAAATGTTGCAAAGTAGTATCGGCAGATATAAAGGTTATATCGTGGTAAATCTCCCCTCCATATTTACAATATTGTGGAACCAGAGAATTGATACGCAGGTAGTCTTCCACTTCTGCATATTTTTCTTTCAGCATAGGGGGAATATTGGCATCAGCATAGGCCACCTTGCTTCCGTCCTGCATTGGATTATCCTGACGCAGACAGAAAATACGGTTCTTGTCCCGATTGCCACTCTCTATATTATAATCATGTACAAAATAGGTGAACAGCAAGTTTGTACATGCTAACCCTATAGCCAGACTGACTATAGAAATGAAGAAGAAAACTTTGTTTCTCCACCAACCGCGGGTAATTATTTTTAGGATTGCAAGTATGGTCATAATTGGGGGATAAATATAATATATTCTTTTATTCGTTTTTAATGACTTCTGCCGGATTTGTCCTTGCTATTTTCAGAATACGGAAAATAATAGTCAGAGTAGTAATGACAGCTACGATTATGAAGATTGAAATCCAAAATAGCGGGCCGTCATTAAAGAATACGATATACATGTTTTTCCATAACTGCAGTATGGCATAACATAAAGGAAATGCTATCGCTGCCGAGAGTACAAGCTGATAAATATACGTACGGGCAAACAATATGATAATCTGTTTCAATCCCGCACCATTTACTTTACGGATTGCCACTTCCTTTTGTCTGCGTTCCGTATCCAGTGTGATTGCCGAATAGACGCCTAATAAAGTGATTATAAGGCTGACAAATGAGAAGAATAAGATTATTCCTTTCATGTTGTTCTCGATGGCTTGTGCTTGGTGAATGTCTTCCAGCAAGGTCGAAATGTGTAATTGCATACTCGGTGGAAGATTCTCTTCCAGTATTTTCTTAACGAAAGTCTTTGCTTCTTCTGCTTTTCCGGGTACACACTTCAAATAGCAATGACCTACATAATATTTGAAATCACAAGGCAGAAAGATGAAGCCCTGGCTCTGATTGTAAGTGTCGGCTACAAAATCGGAGCAAATGCCGCATACCGTGTAGCTGTCTTGGTAATTGTACAAGGTGGTTCCCAGTAAATCCTTCTTCATACGTTCTGCCAATTTACGGTCTGCTACCATGTCACTATTTGTCTTCAGGGCATGCCCGGAGAGAATAGGGATATTCATAAACTCGAAAAAGTTATTAGGAACATTCATTATATTGACTTCAAGGCTACATTCCCGGTTATCTTTTTCTGTCTGCATGCTTGTTCCCGAAATACCTTTCAGATAATTAATATCTGTCAGCATTTTATCTTTTATATCCGGATGCTGACTGATGCGCTCTATGAGAGCAAGCTTTTCGTCATTTTTTAGAAAACGGTAATCCATAGGAATACTGATGATTTCGGACTTTTCTTTTTCTGTCAGTGTGTTGAACAGTGTGGAACCGGTCTTGTTAGCCTGCAAATATAAAGCGACTGTAAAGACTATGAATAACCAACAGATGAAAAATTGGATACTCAAAAGACAATTTCGTATCTTCTGTTTGTGGCGTTTGGATTTGTTCTTGTAGATACTTGACTGGATGGAGGCATGTTTCATCCTCCATACGGTAAACAAGCAGAGTAATAAGCATAGTAAAATAATGCCTGCCATATATTCTATTGTCTGTATCAATAATAGGTCTCGTTCAATGACTAATGTGAAATCAAATAAAGAGAATGAAAGGTAGGGGTTAAATATTTCTATCAGACAGAAAGTCAATAAGAAGGCTATGAACGAAATGATAATGGCTTGGGTAAAAAGTAACCAGAATAGTTTGTTGCCATTACTTCCATTCACTTTACGAATGCCGAACTCGTGCGAACGGTTCAGATAACTCCCCGTCAAAAAATGAAAAAAGTTGAGTAGACCAGTCAGTAGAATCAAAAGGCCGACAATGAATGTGATTCCGGCAAAGTAAGGGGCAACGGATTTCTCCCGAAAAAGTTTTCCGAAATTCGAGGCTGATACGGTATTTTTCTCATTGAATATTGTGTGCTTCAAGTCCATTGCACGGAAACTTGCTTCGAGTTGCGCGGATGTTTTGCCCGGACGAAGAAGAGCAAAAGTAAGTCCACCGGTCATACTGTCTCGTCCTTTGAATTGCAAAAGTCCTTCGCTATCGTTCAAGATTAACATATCAATCTTTTGGAGAAAGCTAAGGCTGGTATTCAATGGAATGTCTTCTATTATCGCTTGTATGGTATAGATGGTACCTCCTGTTCGTGGTGTGGTATCAGGTGAAGAGAAAAGCCGTTGTGCTAAGGTCATTCGCTTTCCTATCGGATTCTCTCCGAGACCAAATATTTTGTGTGCCAGAGAGCGTGTCAGTATCACAGCATTGGGAGTTTGCGATGCTACAGCCCATGAACCTTGTAATACTTCCGGGGTGAACACGCTATGGTAGGTTGTATCTACTTCCATAGCATATAAATCTTCGTAAGGCAGTTCTTCCTTGTCGATAGTTTCCACATTGTAGCTACGTGGGCGGGGATAGGCAACAAAAGTAAATGCTTCTACTTCTTGGAATTGCAATTGGCGCAGACTTTCAAACAACGTAGCGGGAGTTCCGGAATAAGGTTCTTCTGCTGGAGTGTATAGGTTTATGTCTGCAATGCGTTCCCAGTGGGTAAAGCACTTGTCGGTAGAATTTATATAGCGGCTGCAATATAGGCAGATACTAAAACAAAGTATACCTACCGACAGTCCGATGATAGAGATGATATTCTGTGCCTTGTACTTTAATAGGTTTCTGAATGCTGTTTTAATATAATGTCTTATCATAATAGTATCATTATTGTATTATTCGCTTTTGATTACTTCCGCCGGATTCTGTCGTGCAGCCTTTTTTACTTGATAAACCAATGTTAATATGGAAATTAATGATATGATGATTGCTGCAATAATGAACAACCAGCTGCTGATGTTGGCTTTGTAGGCAAAATCTTTCAGATAAATGGTTATTCCCCAATAAGATATAGAAATGGCAATCAAAAATGACATTGCTAATATGATAATGTATTTTTTGAGTAATAACAATAAAATTTCCTTATGTGTAGCGCCATGTACTTTTCGTATAGCTATTTCCCGGTATCTTTGTTGTATGTCAAATAAGGACAATCCAAACAAAGCTATTGAGGATATTAGAATGGCCATAAAGGCGAAAAAGGAATAGGTGATGGTTATTTGCTTGTCTGACTTATAGAGATTCTCAACTTCCTGTTTTGCAAAAGTATAATTGAAGGCTCCATCAGCATTGTCGTTGTGTAGGTTTTCCAGGAAGGCAACGGCATCTTTTTGATGTCCTGGAGCAATTTTAGCTTGCAAAGGAATTTGTGAAAGATATGTTTCACCGTATATAAAAGCTATAGGAAGAACCGGTTGGGATAAATGTCCGCAATAAAAATCTTCGACGATACCTATAATCTGATAAGGGTTCAAATCCCTACGCGGCCATAAAGGTTGTTGGGGTTCCAGCCGGGCATTGATTGCGCTTTCGAGTCCGAAGAGTTGCATGGCTTTTTGATTGAGAATCAGTTTGGCTTCACCTTCATGGTCGATGTCGGCATCCCATAAACGTCCCTGGGATAAACGGAAGCCATGAAATCTTATTTCTTCTTCTGTAATGGGAATGCAATACAATTGTTTGAAATTGGTTTCTCCGAACTTGCGGAAAAGTACCGGAGATTCGGTGAAATATTCATAGGGGGATAAAGAGTAATTCCATGCCGTGAATAAAGGAGAGGCATTCATTGCAGTGGATATATTTTCTTTGGAGGCTTTGCGCAAGGAGGTCTGTTTCAGATATTCTGCTTCAGTGGTAGGCTGTTTGCGTTCATAGCGTTCAAAATGGACTTTAACGATAGAATCTGTGTCATAGCCTAAATCTATGTGAGTCATTTCATACAGTTGTTTGGCGAAGAACATGGAAACAACTATTAGAATGAATGCCACGATATACTGAATACTCAGATAGAGGTTTCTTACAACAGACGATTTTTCACCACTGCCTATTTTCCGTAATGAATGGATAGGCGTGTTGTATTTGAATTTAAAAAACGGATAGATTGAAGCTGTCAATGGCAGTAAAATCAGGATAGCTATGGTTATTCCTATGTCAAATATACCATTAGGCTGTTGAATGACATCAAAATATTTATTTAAGGGAAAGGCAGAAATCTCGACAAGGAACCAGGCTATAAACAATGATACAAGTGTCAGACATAAATTCTCGATATATAGTTGGGAGAATAGCTGTGCTGAATTGTTTCCAAAAACCTTCTTTAGTCCGAATTCTTTGCTTCGTTTCAATAATACAACCGTATAAAGACTCATAAAATTGAAGATGCCTACAATTAAAATTAGTACAGCAACAAGTGCCAATAGATGTAGCTGTGGTAAATTCCCCCTTTGCAGCATGTCCTGCCAAACATCAATGGCTGGATGAAAATACACTTCACGCATGGGAAGCAGTTGATACCTGAATTCAACATCCGCAGCACGTGGAGATTGCCGGAACGCTGCATGCCGTGCATTTATCTTCGTAAAGGAAGCCCCTTTATGAATTAATGCCATTTTCATCGGGAAACGGAACTCCCAATCCTTCTGCAATGTTTCAGGAACAAGCAAGTCGAAATGAAGCGAGCGTTTCCCTCCGTCTTTGCCGATAACTCCGGTCACCGTAAGAGGGTCGCCGGTAGAGTATTCAATGGTTTTGCCGATAGGATTTATGTTCCCGAAGAGTTTCTCACTCAGCTCTTCTGTGATAAAGGCGGTTTGTGGAGACGCCGCCCATGATTCGGCTTTTCCATATTTCATGGGAAAATCAGTCACTATTAGAAACAAGCTGTCTGCTACAATCGTTTCTACATCAATATGTTTTTCTTCCTTTATGATATAGTCTTTATTGAACCATACGAAAGTGGACATCGCTTCTATGTCTGCATCTTCGAGGGGCCCTCCGATAACTGCCGTTTTATTGTTGTCATCTTTGTATTCCTGCACCATGATGCCTATCCGGTCTTTGTCGGGACTATAACAATCTACATCATTTTCCTGCTTCACGTAGCGGGAGATTATGATGACACATGCCAGACTTAAAGCCAATCCTAATATATTGATGGCTGTATATATCTTGAAACGATATAATGTCCTTATAGATAACTGCACCAACTTCATATCTTAATCTTATTTTATTCCGCTTTGATTACTTCTGCCGGATTTATCTTCGCAGCCTTGTGTATTTGCCAAAATAATGTTCCCAGTGAGATGAAAGCCACTATCAGTAACGATATAACATATATTCCTATACCTACGGATGCCTTCACTGCGAAATCTTGTGTATATAGGTATATGATATAGTAAGTCAGAGGAGCGGCTATAATAAATGCAACGGCTAATACAAGAATATATTTGCGGAACAATAATTGGTAGAGATCACACATCCCGGCTCCATTGATTTTGCGAATACCTATTTCCCGATAACGCTGACGAATGTCAAAAAGTGAAATGCCAAATAGCCCTAAACAGGATATCAAGACAGCTATCAGTGCGAAACAAGAATAGATAACCGCTATCTGCCGGTCTTTTTGATACAGTTTATGCCATTCATCTTCCAATAAAGTATATTCGAAGTCTGTACAACCATAGATACGCAGCTCTGTGTCGCGCAAATAGTCAAGTACATCTTTAAGTCGTCCGGGGGTATAGGCTATCTGGCACATATCGTCACTGCGCTGTTTGCATACATTGTAGATAATGGGGCGATGTCCTGCACTCAAGTGGCGGTCATAGTAATCCTCAGCAACGGCAACAATGGGATGCAGAGGAGCATTGGGATTTAACCGACGCTCGTTCTCTTCCTGTACCAAAGCTTCAGACAGATTGTCGTAGTGCAAAGCTTTCATAGCTGCTCGGTTGGCTACCAAAACCTCTCCTCTGTTTCCTTCTCCTTCAAAACTGGGAATACTACCTTCTATTATTTTGATACCGTACAACTTAAAAAAGTTAGGGGTAGCATACCAAAACTTCATCTCTACTTTTTCCTCTCTATTGTTATAGTAGGTTACTTTAAAACCTTCGGAAAGTATATGTCGTTTTTCCATTTCAAAATGTTCTATAAAAGGACACTGTGCAAGTGCCTCCCATAGTTCATGTCTGCGTTGCCACATAGCTTCTCTGGCTTCCTGCCATTTTTCGCGTGGCATCGCTGATTCCGATTCATACCCTAACTTGGCTATCAGTACATTTTCTATGCGAAATCCTGGTTGCGTGTGTAATAAGAGCGAAAGCTGCTTGTTGAAATAAAGGGAAAGACTGATGAGCAGGAATGTGAAGATGTATTGTATAAAAAGAAAAAGAATGCGTGTGTGTACAGTACGTTTGCTTTGGGTGGCATCACGAATTGAGCTGACGGGTGATGCATAATTGTATTTTACAAACGGATAGATAGAGGTCAATATGGGTGATATTACCCAAATCCCGGCAGAAAGCCAAAAGTCGAAAGATGTATAAGTGAAAGGATATTCCAACAAACGGCTGACAGGGATTATCGTTATCTCTATCAGTAACCAAGCCAGTAATAAAGCACAACCAACTAAAAGTCCGTTTTCTGTTAATATCTGCAGGAAAAGTGTCGTTCCTTTTATACCGAACATTTTTTTAAGCCCGTACTCTTTTCCCCTCCGTTGTGTGCCTATCAAATAAAGATTGATGAAGTTTATAATGCCGGTAAGCAATAACAATAAGCATACACAAGATAAAATGTAAATATGAGAACGTTTTCCATAAGTGAGCATGGCAGGGCAACCGGCATCTTGCACGTAAGCTGGTTCCCAATAAATATCTGCTATAGGTATGAACGAAAATGTATATTGTCGTGCATCTATATTTTTCCAATTCGGATTTACCCAACGTGCTTGTTTCCCAAGTTCGTTCATTTTCTTGATGCTTGTACCCGGCGTGAAACGAACAAATTCAATAGGCATACGTTCCCAAAATGAGGAAAGCGTATTTGATACCACAATGTCAAATTGTATCATTGTCTTGCAAGTCGGTTCGGCTATAATGCCACTTACGGTAATATCTTTCCCATTTGAATAATGTAACACTTTACCTATAGGATTGTCATGGCCAAAAATACGACGTGCACATACTTCCGTCAGTAGTGCAGATTCAGGAGATTTTATAGGAGTTCCTTGCACTATGCGGTAAGGAAAAAGCTGAAAATAACAACTGTCTGCTACGAGTGTCCGCACTGTGTAACGGGATGCTTCGTCGCTCACAAAATCCTGTTCCATCAGAATTAAAGAAGTGCGTTTCTCTATGTAACGGTGGTCAATGTATATACTGTCTTTATTCGTGTTTTCTATTGTTGCCATTCCTCTATTGCCATCCATGTCCTGAATGACTCCATAGACATGTTCCCGGTCTATGCAATGTGTATCTACCGTCAGTTCTCTATGTATATATCGCATCAGCATGATGCAGCAGGCAAGGCTGAAGGCGAGCCCCAGCAAGTTTATAACCGTGTATGATTTTGAGCGTATCAGGAAACGCCAAGCGTATTTCAGTGTTTTCATTATATGTCAAATTTATAATTTTTATGTCTTTTATTCGTTTTTCATAATGCTTGCCGGATTGATGTTGGCAGCCTTGCTGATTTGCCTAATAATAGTCAACAAGGAGATGGCAGTTGTTATGGCTACTGCTACGGCAAACAAGTCGAATGTCAAAGGGGCTTTGTGGGCAAAATCCTGCAAATAGAGGGTAATGGCAATCCATGACAAGGGTATGGATAGCAAAGTGGCGACTCCCATGACCGAGAGATACTTTTTAATGAGTAAGGGGTAAATATCCTTTGCTTGCGCACCGTTCACTTTGCGTAAACCTATCTCACGGTAACGTTGCCGAATATCGAACAAGGATATTGACAATAATCCCAATGAAGAGATGAAAATGGCTATTCCGGCAAAGAGCGTATAAATGTTCACCACTTGACGGTCTTCACGATACATCTTTTGGAGTTCATCTTCTATCAGCGTATATTCAAAGTCGGTTCTTCCCGTAGATTCTTCGTATAAGTGGCGCAGGAAATCAATGACTTTGGCTTTATTCTCGTGCTTATACGAGGCTGTAACAGTATAAATTCCGCCTATGCTTGCATCGTGATAATAGATGACAACCGGTTGGATGGATTGTGAAAGGTGCCGAACATTGAAATCCTTTATGACCCCTACTATCTCGCAAGGTGGATTGTAGAAATCCGGTAAGCTGCTTGAGGCGTAGTGTGGTTCTTCAGGTTGCAGCTTGTCTTTGGTGATGTCTTTTATTCCATAGACTCTTTTAGCGGTTTCGTTGATAATTACCTTGAAACTGTTTTTGGTGAACGCTTCATCTATGGAGTCGTTCCATAGGCGCCCCTCTACAAGTTGAAAATCGTATATTGCCATGGAGTGGGTCGTTAAATGTGCAGATAATGCCGGATGGAAACCGTTCTCGGCTCTGTTGAGCGCAAAACTGTCAAAACGGAAGTCGGTGAACAGCAAGTCGTTTCCTCTGCTCCAATGCTCAAACAGAGTGCTTTCACTCATTCGTTTATTGACCAAAGCATTACTTATATATTGTCTTTTTCCTTCATCCAATCCCTCCTCTTTAGTTGTTTTATATAAGCCCAATTTATCGACATACATCCGGCAAGTTATCACATCGTGCGAGCGGAAACCGAGGTCGGCGCAGAGCATATACTCCAACTGCCGTACAAAGAATAGAGAAACGGTTATTATAAAGATGGTTACGACATATTGAAAACACAGTAATATCATGCGTGACCGTGTGGAAAAGCGTGAAGATGCCAGCTCGCGTATGGAGTTGACGGGTCTGCTACATGTGTATTTCAAGAACGGATAAACAGTAGTCAGCAATGGCAATCCTAAAAGTACGATGGCAGAGACCTTCCGGTCAAAGCCGGAGTCTGTTGTGGTAGGTATATAAAGTTCATGGAAAAAGAAAAACCTGGTTATTTCTATTAAAGCCCAGCAAAGGAGTAATGCCAGTCCCGTCAATAAGATGTTCTCGGCATATATTTGCAGGAAAATGTCTGTCCTGCCTGCACCGAACACCTTTTTTACCCCAAACTCTCTTGACCGCTTGGACATGATGACAGTGTAGATGTTGATGAAGTTCAGCAGCCCTATGATGCCTACCAGGAAGGCTACTACCATCAATACCCGGACATAGCTTTGGTTGCCATATTGATAGTTCTTGTTTTCTTTTCCGTGGTCTTTATCGTAATATAAATCTTTCAAAGGCAGATACTGATAGCGTACCGTCTCATAAGTGCTCCATTTGCTGCGGGGGTGTTCTTTTGAATACTTTTTATTCAGCAGTGCGATGTCTGCATCCGATGCCATCAGCATGGCGTATATAGGGTCGAAAAAAAGGAATTCATCCAATTCATTCGACATAAATATATCTGGCGTCCACGATGTCTTGGTATCGGGGTCATCCACCACTCCTACAATAGTGAATTTATTCCCTTTTGTGTTTTTGAAAGTAGCGCCTATGGCATTCTTTCCTCCCAGCTTCTTCATCCAAAAAGAACGGGTGATGACAACATCCCTCGGGCGGACTATTCTTCCGCTTCCGGCAATCACCCTATATGGAAAGATTTTGAAGAAGGTGCTGTCTACAGAAAAAGCGTTCGCTGCAATTTCTTGTTCACCGAACAGAACGGGCATATCCGATATTTGATAAATCACCGTAAATTGTTCTACGTCAGGATCCTTTTCCAATCCCGACCGGTAGCCTCCCAAGAAGTTCTCACCACTGCTGGTAGAGGTTTTTATCAGGCAAATGCGTTTATATTCGGGAAAGCATTGGTTCACTGTATTTTCTTGGTGGATATATCGGGCTACGGTGAGTACGCAAGCCAAACTGCACGCCAGTCCCAATACATTGATAAGGGTGTATGCTTTGAATTTCAGCAATGCATTGATGGCTAAGATTATTTGTCTCATAGTGCGTAGTTTTATTTCATTATCAATTCTTCCGCCTCGCCAAAGGTATCATATCCCGTTGTAATTACCCAATCTCCGGGCTGCAAACCTTCCGTAATCTCGTATTGTTGCGGATTTTGGCGACCGATGCCAAGCGGCACGCGCACGGCTTTTGTCTTTGCGGCGTTCAGTTTGTAAATCCATTGTCCTCCGGTACTCTGGTAGAAGTTGCCGCGCGGAATGACGAGCGCCTCCTCCGGCTGGCCGAGTTCTATCTGTACCCGGAAGCTTTTGCCTACACGTACGTTGTCGGGCATGTCACCGGTGAAGACGAGGTCTACGTCGAACGTGCGGTCTTTGACTTCGGGAACCACTTTCGTGATGCGCAACGGGTATTTTCTTCCCTGATAATTGATGGTGGCAGGCAATCCGGTGATAATGCGGTCGATGTAGTATTCGCTCAGGGAAGTATGCACTTTATATTGGTCCAGCACCTTGATTTCCGCAATGCTTTCACCGGAAGCGACCTGCTGTCCCGGAGTCACCTTGACAAAACTGAGCTGGCCGGCGACGGGAGCTTTCACCACCAGGTTGCCGAGTCGTTCGCAGGCGCGTTCATACTTCTTCCGTTCCCGTTCGCGGTCGTTCCTGATGAGGTCTTTGCGGATGACGGTGACGGCAGAGTCATGACGGAGGCTTTCCCTTTGAAGATGGGCATTTTTCACTTTATAGTTGTATTCGTCCTCGGAAACTTCGAGCTGCGCCTTGCTCTTGATGCCCATGCGGTACTCCTCCTTGTCAAGGGCAAAACTCTTGCGCAGGCGGTTGAGGTCATAATCGGTCTGCAGGGCTTGTTGTTGCAGGTTCAGGCTTTTCTGCTCCATTTCAATCTCTTTTTCGCGGTAGGTGATAAGCTGCTTTTCCCAGTCGTCGCGCTGGTCTTCGATACTGCGCAGCAGGTCGGGGTTTTCCATGACGAGGATGGTGTCTCCTTGCTGGAGCAGGCTCCCCTCCTCTCCTATGATGCGTTCCACGCTTCCGGCTTCACGTGCATTGACCTTGATGGTAAGGATGGGCTGAATCACTCCCTCCACATCTACATATTCCATAAATTTGCCGTTCTTGACTTCGGCTATCTGTATGTTGTCTTGCTCGATGCGCAGTTTGCTGGGACCCAGCGAAAGGGTGACTACATAAATCAGGAAGGTAAGGAAGGTAACGCCTCCCGCCAGATAGTAGCGGTAACGGATGTACCAGGGTTTCTTTTCAAGTTTTATATCCATAATGCAATATTTTATATACTCTTTTTTTACTTTTCAGATACTCCCTTCAGAAGTACTTCTGAATAAGGGTTCCGAGTTTTACTAAAACTTCACCGGAGATTTAGTAAATCGTCACCGGAGTTTTAGTAAATCTCCGGCCAGCTTTTACTAAAACTATTCCACGATTCTATTATTGTATAGATTCTTCATTAGTAACCCTTTCCAAGTCTTCTGCCAGTGGCCTCTCTTTTTCAAAGTCATATAGCGTGATGCTTCTCAGTGTATAGTACAGACTCCAATAGTTGTACAAAGCCGTTATATAGCTTCTCCGGGCCGTATCTTTTTCCGTGATGGATGCATTGAGGTCGAGTACCGAGGACTTTCCGAGCAGATAGAGTTTTCGGGCTACTTCGGCGCGTCGTTGGGCTGTATGGTCTGTGCGGGCGGCTATGTTTACCCGTTGCGCCTGCAGGTTGAATTGCTTTACGAGTTTCCGTACGTTCAAGTCGAAATCCGTCTTGTCCTGCTCTACCTGCGTGTAGACAAGGTCTCGGTTGGAACGGGCCACGCGTACTTGTCCCCTTCCGCGCCCCCAGTCCAGGATGGGGAGGGTAATGCCCAGGCTGACGTACTGCTGGTCCAGTGGATTCCGGTAGGCATCTTTCAGCTTGTCGGCAGTTTGTGTCAAGCCGAAGCGCAGGTAGATGTCTGCCTTCAGTCCGGCATTGGCCTTGGCGCGCGACACGGCACTCTCGCTTTCCACCTTGCGGCGCAGCATGTTCTGTATCTCCGGACTGTTTTCGTTGGCAAGCATCAGTGCGGCATCCAGGTCGATGTGCAGGTCGGGCACGCGGTTGTCTATTCTCACCTTTATAAGGAGGTCTTCTTGGATGCCGAGGTAGGAACGGAGTTCCTGCATGCAGTTTTCCACTTCGATGCGGGCATTCATGCAGTTGGTTTCTTCGGTCAGTTTGTTGAGTTCGAGTTGCAACATTTCGTTTTCGCTGATGGTGCCGATGTTATATCGTCCTTGCGCATATATATATAAGGTGTCTGCATTGGCGTAGTTGGCGTTGGCTATTTCGTAGTTGCTTTGTGCTTTGGCCAGGTTGAAGAACTTCTCTGTGGCATTGGCGGCAACAAGTTCAAGGGTTTCTACGTAGGTTTTCTTGGCTTCGCGATAACGGATAGGTTCGATGCGCCGATCCCACTTCAGGCTGTTGTAGCCAAACAAGGACTGGCTGTATCCGATGTTGACGGGTGAAGTCTGCCAGGAATAGGTGTCACTGCTGAAAAGGTCGAGGCGCTGCGCAGCCGTTTCAATGAAAAAGGTTCCTCCGGTCCACGGCACGTTTTGTGTCAGGCTCAGTGTCAGGTCGGTACTCAGCAGGTTCTGCTCTATGAACTTGACGTTGCCGTCGCTTTGGGTCACTTTGTTGATGGCACGGTCCAGATAGGGATTGGAAGTAAGCTTGAGCGTCGGCAGGTAGTTGGCACAGTAGTATTTGTAGTTCCAATAAGCGGAACGGAAGCTATGGCGGGCATTTTGGGCGTCGGGCGACTGCTGGCGGGCCTGCTCGATGGTTTCTTCCAAAGTCAGCTCCAGCGTGTGCTCTTGGGCAACGGCACTCGACATCAGACTGAATGTAATAAGCAATAAAAATATATTCCGGTGCATAGTTGTTTTCTTTACTCTATAAAGTTCAAATTCCATGCCATAAGTGTAAGTTGTTGTATTATAAGTGTTTGTTGTGGTTCGAAGCTTTCCAAACGTGTGCAGTTGCGCACAAAAATAGTGCGATAATGCACGCACAACACATGGATATTATACTTATCTTTGCCCGTACAAGAGATGTGGGATTGTGTAGGCCTTGCCTGCACGAAAAGAAAACAGATATGGAGCAGTTTGGTAAAATATTGATTGTAGATGATAACGAGGATGTCCTTTTTGCACTGAACCTTCTTCTCGAACCCTACGCCGAGAAGATAAAAGTGGCAGTGACTCCCGACCGCATCGAGCATTTTATGACCACTTTCCGTCCGGACATTATTCTGCTGGATATGAATTTCAGCCGTGATGCCATCAGTGGTCAGGAAGGTTTCGACAGCTTGAAGCAGATTCTGAGTATCGACCCGCAAGCAGTGGTCATCTTCATGACTGCCTACGCGGATACGGACAAGGCGGTGCGTGCCATCAAAGCGGGGGCTACGGATTTCATTCCCAAGCCGTGGGAGAAGGAGAAGTTGCTGGCCACCCTTTCTTCGGGCATGAAGCTGCGTCGTTCGCGGACCGAGATAAATCTGCTGAAAGAGCAGGTGGAAGTTCTGAGCAATGTCAC
This sequence comes from Bacteroides sp. D20, assembly GCF_003436255.1. Classification (NCBI taxonomy): domain Bacteria; kingdom Pseudomonadati; phylum Bacteroidota; class Bacteroidia; order Bacteroidales; family Bacteroidaceae; genus Bacteroides; species Bacteroides sp. D20. Next base: position 271,988 of record NZ_QSOO01000005.1, read on the forward strand.
AGCAGGAGGCTCCGAAGAGATTATTATCGGTGATTCTCCTGTCATGCAGCAAGTCTTCTCTACTGTGGAGAAGTTGCGCGATACGGATGCCAACATACTTATATTGGGTGAGAATGGAACCGGAAAGGATGTGATTGCCCGCCTGCTTTACCGCAATTCTCCCCGCTATGGAAAGCCGTTTGTTACGATAGACCTCGGCAGTATTCCCGAACAGTTGTTCGAAAGCGAGTTGTTCGGCTACGAGAAAGGCGCCTTCACCGATGCACGGAAAGCGAAAGCCGGACGTATGGAAGTGGCAACCGGCGGTACGCTTTTTCTGGACGAGATAGGTAATCTTTCCCTGCCCATGCAGGCCAAATTGCTGACTGCCATCGAAAAGCGTTGTATCAGTCGTTTGGGAAGTACGCAGGCTACGCCCATTGATGTGCGGCTCATCTGCGCCACCAATGCAGACATCCGTCGGCTGGTGGACGAAGGAGACTTCCGCCAAGACCTGCTGTATCGCATCAACACCATCGAACTCCATATCCCCCCTCTGCGGGAACGCGGAAACGACATCCTCTTGCTGGCAGAGTATTTCCTGCAACGGTATGCCCGCAAATATCAGAAAGAGATGCGCGGGCTGACCCGCGAGGCGAAGAACAAGTTGCTGAAATATGCCTGGCCGGGTAATGTACGTGAGTTGCAGCATACCATGGAACGTGCCGTGATACTGGGAGGCGGCTCTTTGCTTCGTCCGGAAAACTTCATGTTCCAAGCTTCGGCTTCCCGCCAGAAGAAGGAAGAAGAAGTCCTCAACCTGGAACAATTGGAACGGCAGGCGGTGGAACGTGCCATGCGGCTCAGCGAGGGAAATGTGACCCGTGCCGCCGAATACTTGGGCATTACCCGCTTCGCCTTGTACCGGAAACTTGAAAAACTGGGCTTATGAAACGATATTCATTGATTGTGGCACTGCACATCCTCGGCATAGCCTTCCTTTCGGTCGGCGTTTATCTGCTGGTGGATGCCGGACTGTGGTTCAGTGCGCTGATGGCTTTTTTGATATTGCTGGCGATTGCCGTTCATCTGTACCGCCTGCAGATGATGCAAGTGCGTATGATGCGCCATTTGGCAGAGAGCCTGCGCTATGACGACATGATGCTGTCGTTCCGTTCTCCCTACAAGAACCGGTCTATGGAGGATATGGTGGATGAGCTTTCAGAAGCGATGAGGAATTTCCGTACCCGCGTGCTGGAACGCAATGAGATGGAAGCGTGGCAAAAGCTGATACGTGTGCTGACGCACGAAATAATGAATTCGATTACTCCTATCATCTCCCTCTCCGAGACCTTGAGCGAACGGGAAGTGTCGGAAAAGAACTACCCCGTCATGCGGCAGGGAATGCAGACTATCCACCGCCGTAGCAAGGGTTTGCTGGAGTTTGTGGAGAATTACCGGAAGCTGACAAGACTTCCCGCCCCCGTTCGTCGTCCGGTTGCTGTCCACGAATTGCTGCAGGATTTGCAGAAGCTGTTTTCGGAAGAGTATATCCGGATAGAGCTTCCGGAGACCGACCGCATACTCCAAATAGACCGGACACAGATAGAACAAGTACTGATTAATCTGATTAAAAACGCCAAAGAAGCATGTAGCAGGAAGGAACATCCCCTGATAGAAGTGAAGATGCTACCCGCCCTCTCGTGGCAATGCCTTATTACTGTCAGCGACAATGGCGAAGGTATCTTACCGGAAGTGCAGGATAAGATTTTTGTACCGTTCTTCACCACCAAGCCTTCCGGCTCGGGCATCGGGCTCAGTTTATGTAAACAAGTGATGAATCGGCATGGCGGCAATATTACGGTGCAGTCTGCTGTGGGAAAAGGGAGTTGCTTTACGTTGCTATTTGGATAAATGGAAAAGAGGGTATATACAAAAATAAGCTACTGAAAAAATCAGTAGCTTATTAATTTCTGTCGGGGTAGCGGGATTCGAACCCACGACCCCCTGCTCCCAAAGCAGGTGCGCTAACCTTATTAATGTCATTGTAAAATAACTGGTATTAAGTCGATTAGCTTATATCTACTTTTCGCTTAAATGAAGCGGTTTAACTCTTGGTTTAACTTAGAGGCAAAACAAGAAGTGTTTGACAATAATTTAATAATCTCTTTTGCAGAATAAACCTGCATTGCAAAAATAGCAATTATAAAATGAAGTTTCAAATATCTATATAGTTATTCAAAGTAAAGCATAGTACTTTTTTGAATTGGGGTCTATAAAACTAACTTTCACTAAAAAAGGTACTAAAGGAAAACAGATTTCCAATAATACCTTATTCTGAATAATAGTTGATAGTTTAAAAGTTACTACGTATAATTATTCTTCTACTATATTTTTAAAATCTCCCCATATTGGTGCTGCCCAATATTTAGTTGCACAACCTTTAGGAACGTATAAAGTAGCATTAAAATTAGCAAATGGAGACGAATTACCAACAGTAGGTGGATTTTCTCCAAGCATATGAATTTCTTGTAATTGAGGACAACTAAAAGCACCCCAACCTATTTGGATTACACTTGCTGGAATATAAATAGATTTAATTGGGCAATCAGAGAAAGCCCAATTATCTATATGAGTTAGTGAATTACCTTCAAAAGTTATTGTTTTTAGAGATGTACAGTAATTGAAAGCAGAAGCTCCAATATAACTAATTTTAGAGGGTATTTGGATAGTTTCTAATTGAATGCAATTTCTAAAAGCGTCCCAACCAATGCTTCGAGTATATTTAGGCAATATAATATTTTTTATTAAAGTGTTACCAAACATACTTTTGTCTATTTCTTCATCCGTTCCATAACTTTTGTCTATTAAAGTATTATATAGGTCAACAGCGATGATTTTACCTTTACCACCTTTCGATTTTAATAGTAAATCATTGATAAATGATATATCATTACTATTCAATCTGCCCGAAACCGTTAAAGAGGTAATTTGATATTTCTCACTTTCATCAATTAATGAAAACAATGTTCCTGCCGTTTGTACTTCAACACTTTTAGATGCAGATTTATTGGTCTGAGTAATAGAAAGTTCCTGAATTAAATCGGAATTTTTATCCTTAATTAAAACTACACCAGTTCGGGGAGTTTCTGTTTCTGAAACACTTATATATAACTTTTGGACTTTAGCTTGTGCATTTTCAATCTTATCCAATTTTATCCAACTATATGTTTTATCAATTACAACCTCATATTCTGTATTTGTGGTAAGTAGGAATATGGCATTTCCACCTTCTTTCGGGAATGTCTCTTGCAGCTTATCTAATTCAATCAAACTTTTAGGAAGTTGCAAGATATGCAAAGAAGGAGCTAATGATTCGGTTACTATTCCATTTTTGGGTATAATGTATATATCACACTCTCGTTTATCATAGTTGAGATTAGGAGCAATGGTGAATTCAATATTGTTAGTTGAAATAGCTTTAGTTCTGTTTGAAAATTTAACCCAATCTTGATGCTCTGTTGGAATTTGTACATCATAGTCAATATTACTTGTAACTTCAATCTGATAATTTCCTCCGTTACTGTTAGATTTTATTAAGTCTGTTGATAATGAAATTACGTCATTTTGTTTCTGTTTTATTGTGAATGATTTGGATATATCACCAGTGGTTATTGTTATAGTCGCACTTCTTTCTTCTCCGCTTGTATTTTGAGCAATCATTAAACGAACATTTGTGAATGTAGACATCGACATATCGTTTGTTATATCCATTGAAGCAGGATGATATTCGCACCAATCTTTTTGGCTATCATTATAGTTGATTGTAGAAGTCCAACTTTTGTTGGCTGTTACTGTGATTTCAAAATAGCATTGAAATGGAGAAGCTATGATACCTTCTGATAAAAAATTCTCTGCTTGTTGGCAGTCTATTTCCAATAATGTAGGAATTTCTTCTTCAGAACTACAAGACCCCAACTCTGCGCATACAGCAATCAATAATGAAGCTGTCAATAATCTAAATATTTTCATATCAAGTTAGCTATTAAATTAGGAATTATGAATATTGTTTTCTTTAATTCGTTTTATGATTCTGTCTTTAATCGGGTCAAGAATAAAAAAGCCAATAAAAAGAAATAAGGTTACTCCAGTGAAAGCAAAAACGACAATAATTTCTGTATTTTTTGTCCAACTGGAATAACTAAATTCATCAGAAAACAAATACCACACAATTAGAATAATGGGGGTAAGAAACATCTGTATCCATGCAATAGAAAGAACTGTTTGATAAAGCTTACTTTCTCTTAGAGCTTCTTCTATTAAAGCCTCTTCCGCTTCTTGTATTCTCTGTTGTTCTTGTCGCTCACGTGCAACAATTTTATCATGGGCACGTTGTGCTAATAGTTGTTTTTCCTTTTCAAGTTCAAGTTGTTTTCTTCTGATAAAGTACTTCTCAATATCTGATAAACTTTTGGGAGCGAATGTATCTCTTTGCAATTCATCAATCATAAAAGAATATTGATTTGTTCCGTCTAACTGCAAAGCAAAAATTATATCATCAACAAACGCAGGATGCAACATATACGAAGCACTCTTTGTGCTGATTAAAATAGATTGGTTTACTGGAATATATTTCCATGTAGCATTAGTTACTTCTCCACTTACAGAGATTATCAGACTACCGTCATGCTGAAATAAGTATATCTCTTTGCAACCGGAGTCATTAAAAACAGACCACGATTTAGAGCAAAGAATGGCTTCTACATCTAAACTCTCGCTAAATTTCTTATATCTATTAAGAATATCCAGTAAGTAGGTTTTCATATTTGCACCTTTATGCTCACCTGCTCCCTACAATGAGCCATAAATAAAAAAGATGTGGGAACACTATTTGCTTTATCCTTGTAACTGGCTCTCGCATTGCCTTTGCTGTGAATAAAACAATAGCGACCCACACCAAAGGGCATATAGAAACCTTACAAACATAAGGTAGGTATATATCCAAGTGTGGGTGCTACTGCTATCATCTTCACAGCGTTTCAAATTTGCGAGATTTGTTACAAGAAGATAATTTCAATAACACCTTTCGTTAAATATGTCCTTCCAACTCCCTATCTCATTAGTTCATTGGAATTGGTGCAAAGATAACGAAAGGTTTTAAATCATTAGGTATGAAGTGTGGATTAATAGTAAATTCTATGCTCTCAAACATAGTCTGAATGGGATATTTAATAAGAGTTGAGATAGTTATAAACTCTGTAAACTTATGGAATTGACTTACTTCTATAAGACTGAAATGCCAAACTGCCAAGATTGGACTTTAAATGTATCTAAGCTCAATATTTTATAGATTTGGGACAGAACCATTCAGACCACTATAAAGATGTATCTTAATAATCCTGTCCCAATTATCAGAAGCTCAAACAGTCATAAGTCTGTAAGATTTCTTCCTGCCTTAATCCCAAGTATCTTTTAGTAATGGCAACAGAACTATGGTTGAACAGTTCCATCAACTTTACTAATGCTAACTCTGCATTATCACTGTTCATATTATAGACCTGCCTACCAAAAGTCTTTCTAAGGGAATGGCAACTAAAGTTCTTAATCTTTAACTTGTACTTCTTCTTCACCTCTTTAAGAATGATATTGATTCTTTGAACTGTGAAGATAGTGCCTTTCTGACTTATAAGAATTGGTGCATTGATTCCAACAGGATTTATATGCTCGTAACACTCTTTGATATGCTGCTGTAACTGTGGGTTTAGTCTGATAGTCCTTACCTTGCCTGTCTTCTTCTCAATTACTGTAAACTCGTCAGTACCTAATATCTGCTTCCACCTTAGAGATAGAATATCAGATATTCTTAATCCTGTGAAGCATCCCAAAGCTATAAGAAGTGAGATTTTATAATTCTCGTCTTTGGCTAACTTTCTAATGAGGTTCATAGCATCAGACCATATAAGATAGTCTGCCGTTGTGCTTGAATATTTAAGTGACATAATGTTCTGTTTTATAATAAAACGAATAGAAGTGAATATTAATTCTGAGTTGGATTTACTAACTCACTGATTACTAAAGGAACATTCACTAATAGCAGAAGTGAATATGATAAGGACACCCAACTTAAAAATTGAGTGCCTTCTACCTTATTATAATTCTCCCTCGTCAGCAAAACTGTAATATCCTGTATCTGTTAATATGAGGTGGTCTAAAACTGTAATTCTCATTAGTCTTGCAGCTTCTTTGACCTGCTTAGTAATCTCCATATCCTGCCTGCTTGGTTTCAGATTACCGCTTGGGTGGTTATGAGCAAGAATGATAGCTACTGAATTGGTGAGCAATGCGGCTTGTAGGATAACTCTGACATCAGCACAAGTTTCAGTAATTCCACCCTCTGATATGAGAGTGTAGCCTAAAACTTGGCTGGATTGGTTTAGAAACAAGACTTTAAAATATTCTTTGTAACAGATTGTACCTTCCTTATATGTAGGAAGTAAATATTTATATGCGTCCTCAGAACTGCCTACCTTATATATATTCTTGAATTTTGGTTTGTAGGACAGTTCCACTTCTCCAACAGTATAATCTATATCCATAATATCAAGTATTAAAATGGTTTATCGCCATATTCATAAACAAGAATTGAATTGCATACTCTATCGTAGAATGAGAATCCACAGCAAGTATGAAAATAGCTCTCATAAACTGCTGCATACTCTCCATGCTGCCTACTGTTCCTATCCAAAAATGAATCAAACTTGTGCAACCAATATTTAAGTGCTTGCAAGCGTTTGATATATTGCAGATTGTTCTCACAGTAGCATAATTTCTCTTGTAAAGAGGTGATATGATTGATAGCATTTTCAATTTTAGATTTATCCATAATGTCATAGAATTTGTAAAGTGTAAAACAGAAAAAGGACACCTAACTTAATAGATGTCCTTTTAATTAATAAGATGTGATAATGTAGTTACTTCTTGGAATAGTGATATTTCATGGAGAATATGTAAATCTCTATCATATCATTATGCACAGAATAAATAAGTCTATGCTCTGAATTAATTCGTCTTGACCATTTACCTGCCAATTCATATTTGAGAGGTTCAGGTTTACCTATACCAGTGTAAGGATGTTCCAATATATCGGCGAGTAATTTCTTAATGCGTTTGGTTATGTTGGGGTCATTCTTTTTCCAATATTCCCAATGTTCTTGTGCAATAGGAGTAAATATCAGTTTCATAGTTCATCTAAATTTACTTCTATTCCCCTGCCTGCCTTTAAGTCTTCTTCTCCTTTACGAATATCATTCATGGTCTGTTCAGAAGACATGATATATTCGGTCTCTTTCAAAGAATTATATTCTTCCAAAGAAATCATTACTACTCCCGTACCATTACCACGATTGATAAGTACCGTATCGCAATCGTCAATAACCGAGTCAATATAACCTTTTAGATTGGCTCTTAAATCTGTGTAATTGGCTGTTCTCATAAATCCTCCTTTTTATAATGCAAATATATGTACTTATTTGCGTACTTACAAATATAATTAGTTAATTATTAAGTATGAAGAAAGGACACCAACTTAATGATGTCCTTTCCTCTGTCAATCAACAATCCACTCAGCCCAAGAACCAAGCGTATTTGTTATCAAGTCCTTGCAGGACGTTGTTAATTCCTACACTGACTTCCGTAGCGTTTACGGCTCGTTGCAGATAAGTATCAATGTAACTTCCCTTGTTAGCCTGCGTCAAAAGATTGTGGAAATCGAACATTGATATGGCGTTGTCCTTTGCTCCGAACACTTCGTTGTGATAGTAGTCGCGACAAACAGAATTAATCTGACTGTCCGTAATCAGAAGTCTTGGAATAGCTTTCTGCCTTGCAGGTGACAATGCTTGAAACATTCTCATCCGCCCTACGATTTGCGCAAATTGTGTCTCGGACAATGAAGTGTTGGTAAGTGACTGCATCAAGTGGATTTCTTTTGCAGGGTTGAAGCTGTGGAACAATTCAAGCACGTTTCTGTAAAGTTCGCTGATATTGGTCACTTCCATATTGAACTTGACACCTTCTCCCGTTAAAACTTGATTGGAACAGATTCTCACTCTCCAGCCAACAAAAACCGAAAACTTCTCCAAGCCTTTGGATGCACGATAAAGGTTAAGGTCTGAATAGTTCCTTACCCCACCGATGCATAGTTCAAGCCTTTGCCCTCTTATTGTTTCGATAATGGTTGGAATGGTAAAGGCAAATGCAAGGCGTTGGTAGAATTGTGTCTTTTCACACTCCAACAGTTCCGATGCTTTCTTACCCAAACTTTGGGGAGTTCTACCACGTACAATATGTGAAACTCTGATGTCCGGCTCGTTCACCCTTTCACCTGCATAGAATGAGCAAGCCGCATCGTGCACACATGAAATAAAGTCTTGGTGTGCGATAGTCAATTCTTGGTTAGCCCAAGTTGGAACAACGCATTTGTTTGTAAGCTCGTCCATAGTGATTGCATCGGTGTTGGCTTCCAAAAAGTTCACGCTCGGCTGTACGGTTGGTTCGTCTTGGATAATGGCAGCTTCTTCCGCATACTCGCCTAAGTTAAATTTCGATTGGTTCTGTGCCATGATAGGCATAATTTGTAATGCTTCCATAATGAATTTGAATTAAATGATTATTGATTGAATGTATTTAACAAGAACAAACCCTAAACACAAGTGAATTTCTTCGCTTGCATCTAAGGCTCGTTCTATGTCTTTCCCTAAATATTCTTTTAAAAGAAATTCGGAGCATTAGTAAATTATAGCTCGGCTACGGGAATAGAATTGTGAACATATACGCTGCTGACAAAAGACATTCTTTTTCATGGATGATGTGAGGTAATAGTATCATCGTGAAGTAAAGAATGCTTTTTTCTTCCATAGCCATGAGGGGGCATAAAAAGGCGGTGTACCTCCGTTTTTATCATCCGGCACAGCATGGGGGAGTGAATTGCGACATGGAGATATGTTCAAATAAAAAAAGAGTCCTCACTTTCATTAGCAAAGACTCTTCGTTTATGAATGATTTGATAAAGCTAAATATTAATGATAGAGTACCTTTTTAAAACAGACCCTATAAAACTAACTTTCATCAAAAAAAGTACTATCCTATATCAATGGTTCTAATATTCTGATAGCTTTCTGATTTCCGATTTTACACTCTTGAATTTTGAAGAAATCTTTTATAGTCATGGCTGTAATCGCATTTTTAGGCGCAGTCTTAACCAATGCGTATAAACGCTTTAATTCTGTTTTAATATATTCACGAGTATATTTCTCGCCAATCTTAAAGGAGTTTTTAAGGAGTTGAACAAACTCTACTCCGCTTGTTTTTTCTCTATAGTTTTTCATAATCATGGCTTCTTTGATTTTTTTGAATGAATAATTGTTTACTTCAATAACTTCTTTGCCTACCGTATCGTAAGCATCGATAATAAAAGCATCAACTTGTCTGATGTCACTGATAAACGATTGTGCCAATGGAGAGTCTCTGTCATCCTTCAACGATTCCAGTAATTCAACGATACGCTTTCGGCTTTCTTTGATAGAACTGCTCTTATCCATGAGGCTCAACCTTTCCTTATCGCCCAATTTGTAAAACAGAGGTTGGGTCAGCTTCGGTAAGAATAGGCTACTTTTCTTGTATCGGTTCACTACTGAATCAATATTGTTGTAGGCAGACTTAACCAATGCTTCATCAACAAAATTGTCAATTGCGAAATAGTTGGTCTTACCGTCTTTTAGCATCCGGTTATATGGCAGTATATCCAATGCAGCCTTATAAGCATTTCGGCTTTCCGAAGATGTTGCACATTCATAGAGATTTTTAATCGTCTTGTAAGCATCCCTGCAACCTTTAAGATATTCCTTGATACCTGCTTGGGTGCGTATCGGATAGTTCTCATTGGTATTGACAACATGAATAGCCAAAGAAGTACCATTTCTGAATCGTCCTATTGCTTGTACCGCATCAGTACATGGGTCAATGATTGTGTATTCTGCAAAATACGGTTCAGTGACAAATACTATATCGGGTTGTTCATCCAATTCAATATCTACAGCAGTATAGTTTCTGCTGGTAAACCACATATAAGGCATTTTATGCTTAATGTTCCAGTATTCATAAGCTCGTTTAAATCCTTTCTTTTTCAACTTCTCAACACTTTTCTCTGCACAGAATACTGCGGACTCATTTTCAACTCCCAATTTACTCATCAACTGGTGTATCATATCAACGCTGTTGGCAAAGAAACAAATACTGCGTGGTTGCTTTTGTTGTGCTTTTATCTGCGGTAGAATTTCTTTCAATGCTTCCAAGACATTGTTGGTCTGCACAATGCTGATAGGGCGTCTATATTTAAAAGTGGGTCGGATGTCTACTATTTTGAAACCTTGACTTTCAAAACGTGGGTCACTCGGTAATATGGGAGTGGCTGAAACAAATGCCTTTTCTCTGAATTTGAAAAAATCATCCATAGGAAGAATTATATCAGCTCTGTAATCAACATCTTTTATCAGCTTGTCGCATTCATCGGATAGGAAGAAGCATATATTATATATGTCAAGTTCCAGTTCCTCGAAAGCACGTTTGATTTTAGCAAATCCTTCGGGAGTGCTTATCAACTTGATAAACTTTCCTGCGGCTAATGTCTTTTCAATATAATCAATGATTTCTTCTGTTGTCACCCCTTGCTTGACACCGAACAGATTATCATTCTTATGCTTTGGGTCTCTGCATTTGCCAATGATAGGCGGTACATTGGGAACAGAAATAATGGAATGTCGCTTAGCCTTTATTTCAGAATAAGTTGCACCCAATCCGGTTAATGTCTTACAAAGGATAGTATTTGTTTCTATCTGTGGCAGGACTTCTGTCAAGTACTGGATTTTACCAGCTATTTTGTTTATAGTTATAAATTTCTTTTTCATTTGTGTGGATTTAAAAAGGAGAGAGGAAATTTGCACTTCCTCTGCTCCGTTTAGATTTAACGAATTAGTCCTTTCTCTTGCAAGTATGAAACAATGTCCTCGTCTCGATTTACAAAGAAGAAGATGTTACCGAATTTGAAGTTGGCTACTGCTGTTAGCTGCCCTCTACGGTCTCTGAACTCGGGTGTAAACTGAATGTTTACAGCCTTACTTTCCACAAACAGTTTGAGCATATTCTTTCGATACTCGTTACCGTTAGTTTGGTCTGATTTCTGAACTTCTGACGGTTCTACGCCAAAGTCCTCACTCTTGCCAGTAGAAAGGTATGTCATAAGCCAGTTTGCAGATTCATCGTTCAACTGATACGCGAAGCGTTTCACGTATGTGCTTTCGACCTTTATCACTTCGTAGCCGTCCTCGTCAATGTCGAAGAAGATGTTCAATCTGTCAAAACGTGACATCATGGACTTCAATTCTTCATGCGCAGCCACATTGTTATATGGTTCGCGATTACTTGAAACGACACTTTCAAAGTTGAAGGTAATCATTTGTCACCTCCTTCCTCTGGATATGGAATATCGGGGTAGATGCTCCAGCCAATTCTTTTGAATTGCCAAGCAGGAAAGTCATCATCTTCACATGAGAAAAATTGATTCTCATTCAAATCCCAAGATTTCCATACCCTGCATTTAAGTCTTTCTCTGATTTCGGGAAGTGCAGCATCCACACGTTCCACATCAAAACCTCTTGTGGTGGTTTCATGCCTTTTATCCGGGAATCTTTTCCTCATGGTACATGCCGCTATCATGAAACGCCATTTTCCGTTTATGAACTCTTGCAATAAGTCTTCATCCCGTTTGGGTTGTGAAGGGAATAAAGGCACGTGTACAAAACCTTCCGCATCTTGTTTTATTATGGGGAAGCCTAATCGCTCTATAATATCAAGCCTTTCGTCTTCACTTTTTACAAGTTCGGGAAGCCACTTCAAATCTTCCAAGGGATTTTTGGGCATGGAAAGCTGTATTTTTCCTTCGGGCATTATGCCTTTCTTTGCCCCATTGTTTTTCCAAAAAGGATAATAGTTTCTTTTAGAATTCTTCATTTTTCAATTTTTTTTAATTAAACAATGAAGCGTATGGACACAAAAAAAGCCACTAATTTCATTTTCTGAATTTGTAATGCAACATACCCTACTTCGACTGATAATAGCCGAACACATAAATTATGTACTTTACAATTTTAACCTCAGAGCAATCCTTTTGATTGCTTTATGAAATTAACAGCGTTCTTTTCGTCCATGCAGACCATACGAGGGAATCATGAAGAACAAGATGCTTATAGTAATGAAGATAAATCTTCTTTGGTGATGTGGTTGAAATAGAGCCTTACAACTCCGTACGCAAGTTTAAACCTTTCAAATCAACCTCACTTTCAATTAGTGGTATCAATGTACCTTTCGCTTCAACAACTCTTTGTTGTTCGATGCAAAGGTACAGCTATTTTTTAATTCACCAAATGGATTTCAAAACATTTTCGCTCCACATATGCACATATAACACTCATTGATAACCTTTTAACAGAAACAAAGAGTTCCACCTTATTATATATAAGGCAGAACTCTTTTTAGTTACAGCAAATGCTTCATCGCTTCATCTACTTGCTTGTTGTCAAAGCTATCCAAATATATTTGAGTAGTCGCCAAGTCTGAATGCCCCAATGCTTCACTTATCAATGCAATGTTTACCCCCGATTTCTTAAGAACACTTGCGAATGAATGGCGAGCGACATAGGTCGTTATATTAGCTTCAATTCCCAATCGCTTACCGAGTGTCCTTAGAATGTCATTCACCTTGCCACGTATTTTATGAATCCTATTCTGCTTCTGTAAAGCTGTTTTATGGACTTTTACATTCAATATCGGGAATAGATAACCATTACTCTCATCGGTGTATTTTTTTATAATTTGCATAGCTTCTTGGGGTATTCCAATCTTGATTAGCTTACCAGTTTTCTGACGGATATAGTGTAACCTACCATTGACGATATTCTCTTGTGTTAAATTGGCAATATCAGTAAAGTTTATACCGCCACACAGATAGCTGAATATAAAAATGTCTTTACTTAACTCCACATATTTCTTTTGTCCTATCGGTTGGGAAGTTTCTGTAAACTTCAACATATCTGTTTTAGCTATGGCTCTCTTTTGAGTAGAAGTGTCGAATTTACTGATTTTATATTCTTGAAAAGGATAATCAGACAAATGGGCACATCTTTCTTTTATTGCTTTATTATATGTGCTTCGTAAGGTACGGAACATTAAACTGATTGTTGTTTCTTTGTTGCCATTACTCCGGAGCCACTTTTCATATTTTTCGAGCCATGCCACATTTATGGTATTAAAGGGTATTTCCAACTTTCCATTAGTAAATCTTTTCAAAGAGTTATAGGAATTAAGGTAAACCAGTCTATTACCACATTTGTTGTTAATCTCACACTGAGCAATTATTTCTTTATAAAAGCAATCTACGGTTTTGGCAACCAGTAGCTTTTCATTTGCTTCAATCAGAGTTGCAGCCGAGTATTCTTTTTGGTCAGACTTTATTTCAAGCATTTTCTTTTGAAGTTCCAGTTTCTTATCAAGAATAATCTTTTGAAGATACTCTAAATTAGGACATTTAGGTTTCGGTTTATTTTTCTGAAAGTCCCAAAACTTGGGATTTACAGATATTCCCAAACTTTGGTATTTCTTCTTTCCGTCTTTACTGATACGAAGCATTAGAGGGTGTTCGCCATTAGATAGGGTCTTGGATTTGTAACAAACCACTGAAATTGTAGCATCCATGTTCATTTTTGGTTTAACTCTCGGTTTAACTCACTTGGTTAAACCAAAGGTAAACCGCCCCATTCGGAGAATAAAAAAAGGAGCTACATTTTACTGTAACTCCTTGATTCTTATCAGTCGGGGTAGCGGGATTCGAACCCACGACCCCCTGCTCCCAAAGCAGGTGCGCTAACCGGACTGCGCTACACCCCGAATACTTTACTTCTGAAAAGCGAGTGCAAAGGTAAAAACAATTCTGATACCAACCAAACATTTAGGCAAGTTTTATGCAATTAAAATTACATTTTCAGATAGAAATCTTTCGTTAAAGCTACATATTCAGGGGTAAACTCATTGTGATTCACCTCAATACAGAGTTTCTCTTCTCTACACTCTTTTGCTTCAAAACCAAAGTTCAGCAATACCCGTCTGCACGGTTTTCCGGGCTTGGTGAAGACTTGCACACGATGCAATGGAAACAACTTATGGTTCCAAGCTGTATCCACAACCGTTTTTTCAGCTTCCGCTGGAATAATGATGCTTACGACTCCTTGCTCTTCAAGCAAAGATGCCGAACGACGAAACAGTAAATCGTAATTCAAATTGCCCGCATGCCGTGCTGTGCACCTTTGTTCGTCAGGACATTTCAACGCATCTATAAAATAGGGAGGATTGGAAACGATGAGGTCAAATCTGTTTTCCGGCTGATAATCTCGGAAATCATGACATATGATCTCTACTCTATCGGCCCATGGAGAGTGAGATACATTTTCTGTGGCTTGTCCGGCTGCAGCCGCATCTATCTCGATTGCAGTAATCCGGGCATGCGGATTCCTTTGCGCTAACTGTAAGGCTATTAATCCGGTACCGGTTCCAACGTCCAGTATACGCTTTGCTTTGTCTGCCGGGGCCCATGCCCCAAGTAGTACACCATCTGTGCCGACCTTCATGGCGCATTTATCATGAAATATGGTAAATTGTTTAAACTTAAAAGATGATTTTGGCATGTTTATCTTCTTTAATTGGGCTCAAAAATAATCAAAGCCTGCATATTTGTCATAAAATTGGCACTGTTTTTGTCTTTTTAAAGGGTGAAGAACGTTTATTTATGAAGAAATAGCTTAACTTTGCAGGCGCTTTATTGGCCTGCCAATATGACATAAACTAAAAAGAAAGAAATGAAGAAAAGAAATTACCTGAGTGATGTCGAAGATAGAAGCGGAAACGCTTTCTCTGTAATTGCTGATTTTGAGGGGAATGAAGAACAATTGATGGACATTGAGGTAGAAGAGGTTTTACCGATATTGCCTCTCCGAAATATGGTATTGTTCCCTGGGGTGTTTATGCCGGTATCTGTAGGAAGAAAATCTTCCCTCAAATTGGTGCGTGAAGCAGAAAAGAAAAATTCTTATATAGCTGTTGTATGCCAAAAGGTGGCTGAAACAGAGACACCTCTGTTTGAGGATTTACATACCATCGGTACAGTTGCCAAGATAGTACGTGTGCTTGAAATGCCAGACCAGACAACTACAGTCATTCTGCAAGGCTCCAAACGTATGGAACTGAAGGAGATTACGGATACGACTCCTTATCTGAAGGGACGGATAGCTACGCTGAATGAAGAACTTCCGGAGAAGAATGACAAGGAATTCCATGCATTGGTAGAGGCGTGTAAAGACTTGACAGTACGCTACATCAAGTCATCCGATATGTTTCCGCAGGATTCGGCATTTGCCATCAAGAACATTACCAATCCAATGTTTTTGGTAGACTTTATCTGTACGAACCTGCCACTCAAGAAAGACGAAAAGATAGAACTGCTCCGTATCGACTCTTTGCGGGCGCGTACCTACCGCCTGCTTGAGATTCTGAATCGTGAAGTGCAGCTTGCCGAAATCAAAGAGTCTATCCAGATGCGTGCACGTGAGGATATAGACCAGCAGCAGCGTGAGTATTTCCTGCAGCAGCAGATTAAAACCATTCAGGATGAGCTGGGTGGCGGCGGTCAAGAGCAGGAAATAGAGGAGATGCGTAAGAAGGCGGAGACCATCAAATGGAATGATGAGGTGAAGGCTACGTTCCTGAAAGAGGTGGATAAGTTGGAACGTACCCATCCCCAGTCTCCCGACTATAGCGTGCAGCTGAACTATCTGCAGACGATGCTTAGTTTGCCGTGGGGCATTTATACGACGGATAATCTGAGCCTTGTCAATGCAGAAAAGACACTGAACAAAGACCATTATGGTTTGGAGAAGGTGAAGGAACGCATTCTGGAACATCTTGCTGTATTAAAGCTGAAAGGCGATATGAAATCACCCATCATCTGCCTGTATGGCCCTCCGGGTGTGGGAAAAACCTCTTTGGGGCGTTCCATTGCTGCCGCCTTGAAGCGTAAGTATATCCGTATGTCGCTGGGAGGCGTGCATGATGAAGCTGAGATTCGCGGTCATCGTAAAACCTATATCGGTGCCATGCCGGGACGGATTATCAAGAATCTGATAAAGGCAGGCTCCTCCAATCCGGTATTTATTCTGGATGAAATAGACAAGGTGAGTGCCGACCGCCAGGGGGACCCCTCCTCTGCCCTCCTCGAAGTGCTCGACCCGGAACAGAATACTACATTCCATGATAACTTTCTGGATGTGGACTATGATTTGTCCAAAGTGATGTTCATCGCTACTGCCAATAATCTGAATACCATCCCCGGACCGTTGCTGGACCGTATGGAGCTGATTGAGGTAAGCGGCTATATCACGGAAGAAAAGATTGAGATTGCCCGCCGCCATCTGGTTCCGAAGGAATTGGAGGCAAACGGTATGAAAAAGAATGATATCAAGATTCCGAAGAACACACTGGAAGCCATTATAGAGAATTATACCCGTGAGAGCGGCGTGCGCGAACTGGAAAAGAAAATCGGAAAGATACTCCGTAAATCTGCACGCCAATATGCTACGGACGGTTATTTTGCGAAGACCGAAATAAAACCGGGAGACTTGTATGAATTCCTGGGTGCACCCGAATATACCCGGGACAAGTATCAGGGTAATGAGTATGCAGGGGTGGTGACCGGTCTGGCGTGGACTGCCGTAGGTGGTGAAATACTTTTCGTGGAAACCAGCTTGAGCCGTGGCAAGGGTGGACGTTTGACATTAACCGGCAATTTGGGTGATGTAATGAAAGAGTCGGCCATGCTGGCATTGGAATACATCAAGGCGCATGCCTCCCTGCTGAATCTTGACGAAGAGATTTTTGATAACTGGAACATCCATGTCCATGTGCCCGAAGGCGCCATTCCGAAAGACGGTCCGTCTGCCGGTATCACGATGGCTACCTCCCTCGCTTCTGCCCTCACCCAGAAAAAGGTGAAGGCCAATCTTGCCATGACGGGAGAGATAACACTTCGCGGTAAGGTACTTCCGGTAGGAGGCATCAAGGAGAAGATACTGGCTGCCAAGCGTGCCGGTATCAAGGAGATTATCTTGAGCGACGAGAACCGCAAGAATATAGAAGAGATACAGGATATATATCTGAAAGGACTGACTTTCCACTATGTGAAAGATATTAAGGAAGTGTTTGCCATTGCGCTGACTGATGAAAAAGTAGCCGATGCCATCGACTTGTCCGTAAAGAAAGAAAAGACCGAAAAGAAAGAGGAATGACATTCGAGTTACAATATACAGACAGCAAGACCAATGCACGTGCCGGACTGATTACTACTGACCACGGGCAGATTGAGACACCTATCTTTATGCCGGTAGGTACAGTGGGAACAGTGAAAGGCGTGCATCTGCCTGAGCTGAGAGAGGATATAAAGGCGCAGATTATATTGGGTAATACCTATCATCTTTATCTGCGTCCGGGACTGGAAGTGATAGAAAAAGCCGGTGGACTGCATAAGTTCAACGGCTTTGACCGTCCTATGCTGACAGATAGTGGCGGCTTCCAGGTATTTTCGTTGTCCGGTATCCGCAAGTTGCGCGAAGAAGGTGCGGAATTCCGTTCGCACATCGATGGTAGCAAGCATATCTTTACGCCGGAGAAGGTGATGGATATAGAACGGACTATCGGTGCAGACATCATGATGGCCTTTGATGAATGTCCTCCGGGGGATTCGGACTACGAATATGCCAAAAAATCACTGGGATTGACACATCGCTGGCTGGACCGCTGTATCAAGCGTTTCAATGAAACGGAACCTAAGTACGGTTATCAGCAATCCTTATTCCCCATTGTGCAGGGTTGCGTCTATCGCGACCTCCGCGAGCAGTCGGCAGAGTTTGTCGCCTCTAAAGGTGCTGACGGTAATGCCATTGGCGGTCTGGCTGTGGGCGAGCCTGTAGACAAGATGTACGAGATGATTGAGCTGGTGAACGGTATTCTTCCCAAAGACAAGCCTCGCTATCTGATGGGAGTCGGGACCCCGGTAAACATCCTGGAAGGCATTGAACGCGGTGTCGATATGTTCGACTGTGTGATGCCTACCCGCAACGGACGCAACGGCATGTTGTTTACCAAGGACGGCATCATGAACATGCGCAACAAAAAATGGGAAATGGATTTCTCTCCCATTGAAGCAGACGGTGCCTCCTACGTAGATACCATGTACAGCAAGGCATACTTGCGCCATCTGTTCCATGCACAAGAGCTGCTTGCCATGCAGATAGCATCTATCCACAACTTGGCTTTCTATCTGTGGCTGGCAGGCGAGGCACGTAAGCATATCATTGCAGGCGACTTTGCTACCTGGAAACCGATGATGGTGAAACGCGTATCGACAAGATTATGAGAAAAATGAACTGGAGGATATGGAAGAATATAAAGCTGCCGAGAGGTAAATTCCTGAAGCGGCTGGACTGGTACATTATTAAGAAGTTCCTGGGTACATATGTCTTTGCCATTGCATTGATTATCTCCATTGCGGTGGTGTTCGACTTCAACGAGAAGATGGACCGCTTCATGTCTCATGAAGCGCCGTGGAATGCTATTGTCTTTGATTATTATCTGAACTTCATCCCCTACTTTGCCAATCTGTTCAGTCCGCTGTTCGTGTTTATCGCCGTAATCTTCTTTACTTCCAAACTGGCGGAGAACTCGGAAATTATTGCCATGTTCTCTACGGGAATGAGCTTCAAGCGTATGTTGCGTCCTTACATGGTGTCTGCAGCAATCATTGCGGTAGTAACATTCTGCCTCGGGTCCTATGTCATTCCCAAAGGCAGTGTGACACGTATCAATTTTGAGGACAAGTACTACAAACCCCGTAAGGCGAATACGGCACGGAACATCCAGCTGGAAGTGGATTCGGGGGTAATTGCCTATATCGAACGTTTTGAAGACTACAGCAAGACCGGTTATCGCTTTTCTTTGGACAAGTTCAATGACAAGCAACTGGTCTCCCACCTTACGGCCCGTTCCATTACCTACGACACGACGGCCGTGCATAAGTGGAAAATCAAGGATTATATGATTCGCCAGATGGATGGCATGAAGGAGAGTATCACGAAGGGTGACCGCATAGACACTACCCTTTTTATGGAGCCTGCCGACTTCCTGATTATGAAGAACCAGCAGGAGATGTTGACCAGCCCTCAACTGAGCGAGTACATCAGCAGGCAGCGGCAACGCGGCTTTGCCAACATTAAGGAATTTGAGATTGAGTACCACAAACGCATTGCCATGTCGTTTGCCTCCTTTATCCTGACACTGATTGGAGTGTCTTTGTCTTCCAAGAAAACGAAAGGCGGAATGGGATTGCATTTGGGTATCGGCTTGGCATTGAGTTTCTCTTATATTCTATTTCAGACCATTGCTTCCACATTTGCGGTGAACGGCAACATGCCTCCGGTCATCGCTGTATGGATACCGAATATAATGTATGCCTTCATCGCATTCTATCTATATAGGAAAGCGCCGAAATAAGCATTCTAAACCTCTACTTCAGCTTGCTCAAGTTGAGGTTTGGCGTACTAAAGCAGAGGTTTAGGATGTTTGTCTCTGGAAGCCCATTAAAATAAGAAGCCCCTCCCACTCTTGCGTTGTACAAGTGCGGGAGGGGCTTTTTGTTGTATTCATTTTCCTCTTTTGTTCTGTTCCCTTTTTTGCCGGAAAGAGATGTCGGTTTCTAGGGAACACCCTCACTTTCGTCTTACAGGTTCTTTAAGTTGCTGTTGTATGCACCGGGCATCAGCAAGCTTAATTCAAGTAAGCGGAAAGTTCTGCAGCAGAGATGTTTTTGGCAATAATTACACCATTATCATCCAGTAAATAGTTAGTGAATCCGCGGCCCAAGCGATACTTCTTAAAGAGGCCGGAATATTCGCCTTTAGTTTCCACGAAACAAGTGGGCGTAACTATTTGGTCCTTACGGATGGTTTCTTCAAAGATTGACTGATACTCATCGAATGAAACTGAAACCATCTTCACATTGTTGCGGGCAGTAGAGCGAAGCGCATTGCTCAAACTTGCGTTCTGCATCCGGGACTGCGCGTCGTAACTTGCCCAAAAACTGAGCAACACATACTTTCCTTTCAAGTCTGAAAGTTCGGTTTGGGATTGCTCTGCCGACATGGTTTGGATTTTGAAATCCGGGGCCATGTCACCCACATTCAAACCTCCGGTAGGTTTGTCTTTTTCTACAAAAGAAGTCAAGGAACTTATTAGTAATACAACAAAAATCCATTTTGCATATTTCATGCGGCACGGTTTTGGTTAATACTATCCGGGACTGTCCTTCAACAGTGATTTCTTCCCGGAACATCGTCTTGTCAAAGCCTTGAATAGTGATAAAGATGCTGATAATCAAAGCTTTTAATTCTGAAATCGGGTGCAAAGGTAAGTAATTCCTAAACAAACTTCCAAATAAACAAGCATTTTTCTCACTTTTTAGGGGCATATTTTTATGTTATTTAGCATAAATAGCGGGAATTTTCCTTACTTTTGTAGCCTATTATTCTATCAAAAAGATGACTTATGCAACCATTGAACACTGAACTCATCCTGATACGTATTACGGGTGAAGACCGTCCGGGACTGACAGCTTCCGTGACGGAAATTCTGGCGAAATATGATGCTACCATTCTGGATATTGGCCAGGCAGATATTCACAATACTCTTTCGTTGGGCATTTTGTGCAAGACGGAAGAACAACACTCGGGGTTCATTATGAAGGAACTGCTTTTCAAGGCTTCCTCCCTGGGCGTGACTGTCCGTTTCTACCCCATTACTACCAAAGAGTACGAGGATTGGGTGAATATGCAGGGAAAGAACCGCTATATTCTTACTTTATTGGGGCGTAAGTTGTCTGCCCGTCAAATATCTGCCGTTACCCGTATTCTTGCAGAGCAAGGCATGAATATCGATGCCATCAAGCGCCTTACAGGACGTATCCCGCTGGACGAATGCGAATCGCGTACACGCGCCTGCATCGAATTTTCCGTTCGTGGCACTCCGAAAGACCGTATTGCCATGCAAGAACAGTTAATGAAACTGGCAACCGAACTGGAAATGGATTTCTCTTTCCAGTTGGACAATATGTACCGCCGGATGCGCCGCCTCATTTGCTTCGATATGGACTCTACGCTGATTGAAACGGAAGTGATTGATGAATTGGCCATACGTGCAGGTGTGGGCGACCAGGTGAAGGCCATTACCGAACGTGCCATGCGTGGTGAGATAGATTTCATCGAGAGCTTTCGCGAACGAGTGGCTTTGTTGAAAGGATTGGATGAGTCCGTGATGCAGGAGATTGCAGAGAATCTTCCCATTACGGAAGGTGTGGATCGCCTGATGTATGTTTTGAAGAAATACGGTTACAAGATAGCTATTCTTTCGGGAGGGTTTACCTACTTCGGGCAGTACCTCCAGAAGAAGTACGGTATAGACTATGTGTATGCCAACGAGCTGGAAATAGAGGATGGCAAACTGACCGGCCGCTATCTCGGTGATGTAGTCGACGGTAAGCGTAAGGCGGAGTTGCTGCGTTTGATAGCTCAGGTGGAGAAAGTGGATATTGCGCAGACTATTGCTGTGGGCGACGGTGCCAACGACCTGCCCATGCTGGGAATTGCCGGCCTTGGAATCGCTTTCCATGCAAAGCCCAAAGTAGTTGCCAATGCCAAGCAATCCATCAATACCATCGGCTTAGATGGCGTACTTTACTTTCTGGGATTTAAGGATTCATACATTGATATTCCCCGTTGAAGGCAGATGCTTGAAACAAATTTGCAAGCCCTTGAGATAATTATTGTCCCAAGGGCTTATTTTTTTACTGTAAGAGTCTATTTTATAAGTCTTTTTCCTATCTTTGTACGCAAATTTAAAAGAGATACATGAAGTTTTCAGAACTACATTTAAATGGCAATGTACTGGAGGCACTGGATGCCATGCGCTTTGAAGAGTGCACCCCCATACAAGAAAAATCAATTCCCGTCATACTCGAAGGTCGAGATTTAATAGCAGTGGCACAAACCGGAACGGGAAAAACAGCCGCATATTTGTTGCCTATATTGAACAAGCTTTCAGAGGGCGGACACCCTGCCGATGCCATCAATTGCATTGTCATGGCTCCTACCCGCGAGTTGGCGCAACAGATAGACCAACAGATGGAAGGTTTCTCTTATTTCATGCCGGTTTCCAGCGTGGCCGTGTATGGCGGTAATGACGGAATACTATTCGAGCAGCAGAAAAGAGGGTTGACACTGGGTGCTGATGTCGTTATTGCTACCCCGGGGCGTTTGATAGCCCATCTTAGCCTTGGTTATGTAGATCTTTCCCGTGTCTCTTATTTTATTTTGGATGAAGCAGACCGGATGCTGGATATGGGATTCTATGATGATATTATGCAGATTGTCAAGTTTCTCCCTAAAGAGCGGCAGACCATTATGTTCTCTGCTACCATGCCTGCCAAGATACAACAGTTGGCTGGCAACATTCTGAACAATCCCGCCGAAGTGAAGTTGGCGGTTTCCAAACCAGCGGAAAAGATTGTGCAGGCAGCCTATGTCTGCTACGAGAATCAGAAGCTGGGCATCATCCGTAGCCTCTTTGCAGAGGAGACGCCGGAACGCGTCATCATCTTTGCTTCTTCCAAACTGAAAGTGAAGGAAGTGACCAAAGCCTTGAAGCAGATGAAACTGAACGTTGGTGAAATGCACTCCGATTTAGAGCAGGCACAGCGCGAAGAAGTGATGTACGAATTCAAGGCAGGACGTATCAATATCCTGGTAGCTACAGATATCGTTGCGAGAGGTATTGATATCGATGACATCCGTCTGGTGATAAACTATGACGTTCCCCACGACAGTGAAGATTATGTGCACCGTATCGGACGTACGGCGCGTGCCAATAATGACGGCGTAGCCATCACCTTCGTTTCCGAAAAGGAGCAAGGTAGCTTTAAGAATATCGAAAAATTCCTGGATAGGGACATCTATAAAATACCGGTTCCCGAAGAGCTGGGTGAAGCACCCGAATACAAGCCGAGAGCATTTGACGGAGGAGGAAGACGGGGCGGCCATGGAAACGGACGTAAGCCAGGAGGAAACAAGAACGGCCGTAACAACAGTAAAGGTGGAAAGCCCAGAGCCAAACGTCCACAGAATGGCAGCGAGAAGAAATAAACATTGTGGTGAAGAAAAGAAATAGAAAAAGCGGATTTATTCCGCTTTTTCTATGTTCATTGTATTGTCAAAACCAATAATCATATTTACCAAATTGTATACGGAACTTTCGGGTATGCCGAGGGTTGCCTGATAATGGTACCCCTTACTATCCACACCCATGAAATTCATATCGGCAAGAATGGCCTGGTCCAGCATTTCGGTAGGGAATATATCCGCAAACATCTTTTTAGTGATGTCCTGGCCATAAAGCATCTTCTTCCCTTCGTATACACAGATGTGGATTACATTATCATAATACACATTGTCCACACTGATTCCATTTTCAGAATAGGAAGTCTTGAAAACCTTCATCTTTGAGGGGTTGATATATACATATCCCCTATATCTTGTATTCTTGTATGTTACGATACTGTCTTTCTTTATTACTTCCGGAGTAGTAGAAATGACCTCCACTTCTCGACTGGTGAAAACCAAAGAATCTTCTGCATTCTCTGATTTATGCAGTTTGATTACTTCGTCGGCCAGCGAGTGGAACCAGAAGCTGTATTCCGTTTGACGGTCTATCTTATAGGCCACCGGTTCATTGCTGTATATGTAGATTGTATCGTGAACAACCTTGAAAGGTACGGGAGCGCTTTGCGGGTTGGCATAATATACCGTATCCCCTTCGATGCGCATCAACGGCATTTCTGTTTCATCGTTCACCCAGATGCCTTGCAACAGTTGTTTTGCAGTAAGGTCTTCCTTGACGGAAACCTCCCCGTTTTGTCTGTTGCTGCATGATGCCAATGAGACAACAAGTACAATGAGAATCGCACTTCTTTTTATTGTCATAACGTCCCTATTTATTTCTTTTCTTTTTTCTGCAACTTTATTTTCCGATGCAATGATATGTGAAACCTTGTTCTTCCATATCTTTCTTGTCGTAAATGTTACGTCCGTCCAATACCAACGGCTGTTCCATAGTTTTCTTGATGACTGCCCATGAAGGCAGGCGGAATTCTTTCCATTCGGTCACCAGCATCAGTGCATCTGCGTCCAGTGCGGCATCATACATATCTGTCGCATAATAAATACTTTCTCCTATGCGGCGTCGGCATTCGTTCATGGCAGCCGGGTCGTAGGCACGTACTTTACAACCGGCCTTCAGCAACTCGTCAATCAATACCAGAGCCGGGGCTTCACGCATGTCATCTGTTTCGGGTTTAAAGGCCAGCCCCCAAATGGCAATGGTCTTTCCCTCCAAATCATTATTGAAATGCTTCTGCAACTTTTCGAATAAGATACTCTTCTGTTTCTCGTTCACCTCCTCTACTGCATGGAGTACACGCATCTTGTAGCCGCTCAGTTCAGCCGTTTTAATCAGTGCCTTTACATCCTTAGGGAAGCATGAACCGCCGTAACCTATCCCCGGATAGAGGAACTTGCGTCCGATACGGGTATCCGAACCGATACCACTGCGCACCATGTTTACATCCGCTCCCACTAATTCGCACAAATTGGCAATGTCGTTCATGAAGCTGATGCGGGTGGCAAGCATGGAGTTAGCTGCATACTTTGTCATTTCTGCAGAAGGGATGTCCATAAAGATGACACGGAAGTTGTTCAGCAGGAATGGTTTGTAGAGCTTGCTCATTATCTTCTTGGCTCGTTCGGACTCTACTCCCACCACTACACGGTCGGGACTCATAAAATCGTTGATAGCATTACCTTCTTTCAGAAACTCGGGATTCGAAGCGACATCGAAGTCAATGTTCATCCCTCTCTTATCAAGTTCTTCTTGAATGGTAGCCCGCACTTTTCTGGCAGTACCTACGGGAACGGTACTTTTGGTTACCACCAACACATATTTCTGCATATTGCGTCCAATGGTGCGGGCAACTTCCAGCACATAGCTCAAGTCGGCACTTCCATCCTCATCGGGTGGTGTACCTACGGCACTGAATACCACTTCCACCTCATTCAGACAACTCTCCAGAGACGTGGTGAATTGCAGGCGTCCTGCTTTCACATTCCGGCTAACCATTTCTTCCAGTCCATTTTCATAGATAGGAATAACACCCTTTTTCAGTGACTCTATCTTTTCACTGTTCGTGTCTACGCAAATAACGTTGACACCGATTTCCGCAAAGCAGGTTCCGGTTACCAAACCGACGTATCCTGTACCGACAATGGCTATTTTCATATTTTATTCATAATAGACCGCATCCTTGAACGATACGGCATGTCCGTCTTTATCTGATAATAGAAGCTGTTCCGTAGCAACGGGCCATTCAATACCGATGGCTTCGTCGTCAAAACGGATGGATGCCTCGGATTGTGGTGCGTATACGTTGTCTACCTTGTATGTAAAGACAGCTTCATCGCTCAGCACCAGAAAACCGTGGGCAAAACCACGCGGAATGAAGAATTGTCTTTTGTTCTCCTCACTTAGCTCCACACTGACATACTTTCCGAAAGTGGGAGAAGATTTTCTTAAGTCGACAGCCACGTCCAGCACTTTTCCCTTAATGACACGTACCAGTTTGGCCTGGCTGCAATCACCCTTCTGGTAATGAAGACCACGTAATACACCGAAAGAGGATTTGGACTCATTGTCCTGGATGAAGTGAACGTTTCCGACATGTGCACGGAACTCTTCTTCCTTAAATGCTTCCATAAAGTATCCGCGGGCATCATGGAATACTTTCGGCTCAATCAGCCATACGCCGTCAATCTCTGTTTGTATGTAGTTCATTTTCTTAAAATGTTTTATGTACTTTCAGTTGGAATCCAAAATTGTCTCCATATATCTTTCCCATATCCAATGCAAGGGACGCGTTGAAGCACCAGCCCTTCCATTTACGGGGAATATAGTAAAACGATGCAAAAGTAGAAAAATTTTCTAATATATCGGGTATTGGACGATGAGGAGTTCCCCAAGTTCTGTTGTGGGACAATTTTGCCACATATCTCCACTCACTGCTGATGTTGCCGCTCCATCCCAGATGCAGGGCCTTAACGCGATTGTACTTGAAACTCATATCGCCATCCTTATTATAGATAGGCGATGCTATCAACGGATTGGCTATCGCCATACCCCAATGTGCCCATCCTGGGTAGTAACCGTTGTTGTAGTAGTTGTCGGCTCCTCCGGTCTTACCTACTACAGAATTTTGCAAACCGTGCAGTGGACCGCTCATATTGGTAGTCTGGAGATATTCGATAACGATTCCGTTGATGGCTTGTCTATGGTTGGATTTATATTCCACACCCCATAAGCCATCCCAACCGTTGAGTTTGGCCATGGCGGAGAAGTCATCGAAATGATTGTCCAGATAGGCGCTGATGGAGAAATCTTCCTTAGGACGATAAGTCATTTTGATATATTCGCTACCCAGAAAATTGCCTTGGAAAGCCAGATGTTCACCTACCGGTCCGTCCTCACGCCCGTGGCCGGGGAAGAATACGCGTACGTAATCCTTCCATCCGTTGCCCAAGTCTCCCAATTCGGAACCTCCAATCTTGTATCCTCCGAATTGGGTGTCGAGGGTCATTCCGAGTTCCAGTTGCCATTTTCCTTTGGGTATACCGATACGCAGGAACCCTTCTTTATGATGGTATTTGATACTCTTGGTGTACCAGTATTTTTCTCCGACTTGCTCCCGCTGGTATTTGTTATCTGTAAACCATCCGTACGAGATTTCTCCTTTCAGGCCTAAACGGGGTAGCAACTGTACATACTCGGGTATGCCTATCTGTACTTGTGGGATGGGACGCGCATTACCCGACCAGGTCATGCCGCCACTGCTCAGCTCTTGATTCAGCAATGGAGAATTCTGTTCCCGGCTTCCGGCAAAGAATCCAAACCACTTGTAACGGATGTCTACGTAAGCCTGCTGTACAATGAAGGAGGTCGTGCTGAATCCGGCTGCTGCAACCAAATCCAGTGCTTCTTCAAACTTCCATTTTCCAAGTTGGTGTTTGTAGGATATTCCTCCACGTATGTAAGTATTGTTGTCGAGCGAAGTGAGTCCTTGCTGGTTGCTGACCTGCCAAAGAGGAGTATTGTCACCGGTATGCAGGGCTGCTCCATATTCTACGAATGAGGACAGCTGCTGTGCCAGCATCGTGTTCTTTCCTATGAACAAGAAAACCATCAGACAGAAAATAATACGCATAATAGTCTTTTGTTAAGTGTTTAGGTTTGTATACTCTTGCGAGGGCAATTGTCTTTCTATTCTTGACGAGTATAGTTAAACGGTACAAAAGTAGAAATTTTTCCGGTAAAAATTCCTTCTCTTGCCAAAAAACCTTTTTCAAATACATTTTTAATGTGCAATGTTCATAATTTGTTGATAAGAAAAAAGCTCTGAAACTAGCGTATATCCGATATTTCCGCTACTTTTGTAGCATGATTGAATTAGCACAGCACATAGAAGTATTGTTATTGGAGAACGATTGTGTCATTGTTCCCGGTTTGGGAGGATTTGTAGCTCATTATACTCCGGCAATGAGAGTAGCGGAAGAGAATGTTTTTCTGCCCCCTACCCGTATTATCGGTTTCAATCCTCAACTGAAGATGAATGACGGCTTACTTGTACAATCCTATATGGCTGTCTATGATACTGATTTTTCTGATGCTACGCGGATTGTAGAAAAAGAAGTGGCGCATATATTCACTGCTCTCCATGAAGAAGGTAAGGTGGATTTGCCCAACATTGGCGAATTGCGTTACTCCATTCATGGTATTTATGACTTTGTTCCCTATGACCACAAGATAACCACTCCTTACTTATATGGGTTGGATAGTTTTGAAATGCAGGAACTGGCGGAACTGAAGAAACCGTACATGGAAAAGACCATCCGTTATTCTGTTCCAGTTGTGCCGGAAGACAAAAAGCGAAGGTTTGAGATTAAATTCAACCGTTCCTATTTGTCGAATGCGGTTGCCATGATTGCAGTGGTTGCCTTGTTTTTCTTTTTGTCTACACCGATAGAGAATACGGAAGTGGTTGAAGGAAATTATGCGCAATTACTTCCGAATGAACTTTTTGAGATGATAGAAAAGGAATCCCTTGCCATTAATCCGATTGTTGTTAGCCGGAAGGCCGACACTCCGAAAGCGTCGGCTCAAAAAAACACGGGGCAGAAGGCAAAGAAAAAGGTGGTTCCGGTTGCCGTAAGAGAGGTTAAGGTGGGCCAAGCTAACGCGCAGAATGCTCCGGTTGTTTCTCAGCCTAAGCAGCAGGCGGCAGAAGTGTCCTCTTCAACATCTGTAACAACAAAGAGTGAAATTCAAAAGACCACAGCAGGGACTGTCACCCCGTCACTTGTCTCTGCACAGAAATACCACGTCATCATTGCCAGTGTAGGTACTGAGAAGGATGCCGAAGCAATGGCAAAGCAACTGATTGAAAAAGGTTACCCTCATGCAAAAGCAATTGTTGGAGATGGTAAAATGCGTGTCAGCATTGAGTCTTGTGGCACAGAAACAGAAGCATATCAGGCATTGAACAGAGTTCGCCAGAATGAAACGTATAAGAACGCTTGGGTATTAAAGAAGTAGAAAGTAATCTACCCTTGCTTTATTTTTTAATTCTTTAATTTTTAACTATCATGAAGCGTATCCGTTGTCCCAAATGTGAGAATTACTTAACATTCGATGAAACCAAGTATACCGAAGGCCAATCACTGGTCTTTGTATGTGACCAGTGTAAGAAGCAGTTCAGTATCCGTTTAGGTAAATCAAAGATGAAAGCCCCTCAAAAGGAAGAACGTCCGGATGAAGCGGAGTTTAAAGAGGCTTTTGGCAGCATCACGGTCATTGAGAACGTGTTTGGTTTTAAGCAGGTACTTCCATTGCAAGAAGGTGACAATATCATAGGCCGGCGTTGCGTGGGGAATGTTATCGATGTGCCGATTGAGACTTCGGATATGAGTATGGACCGGCGTCACTGTATCATTAATGTAAAGCGTAATAAGCAGGGAGTGTTGATTTATACCTTACGCGATGCTCCCAGCCTGACGGGAACTTTCCTTAATAATGAAATTTTGGGTGACAAAGACCGTATTCGCATTGAGGATGGAGCCATTGTAACTATTGGTGCCACTACTTTTATATTGCGGGCAGCAGAGCAGGAAAGCCTTTAGACAAAAAAGAAAACTGTGGCTTAATTATTTCCCATCAAATGTGGTATAAATAAAGCAGACCGTATAAAAACTCCTTTTGTACGGTCTGCTTGTTTAAAATCATAGGAATTAAAGAATACCTTTTACTGTTTCCTGCATGCCTTTTTCTTGGATGGATTTTAAGAAGCAGGTAATCATGTCTGTCAATCCTGGAACGGTATTCAAGTCTCCGTGTTCCCCCCAGATAAGGTCTTTGGCTGCCAATACGCCTTCTGCCACTTTGCGGGTGTCCCCCGTTGCCCAAAGGTCTTTCAATAACTGCATGATTTCGGGAGCATCATTCGGGATGATTTCTGTGCCGTCTGCGCGGGTACCTCCTTTGTAGTACGTGATGATGGCAGCCAGTCCCAATACCAGACCTTTCGGCAGTTCTCCTTTACGTTTCAAGTAGGTTTTCAGGCCAGGAAGGTCACGGGTTTGGTATTTAGGGAAAGAGTTCAGCATAATACTGGTTACGGCATGGTCAACAAACGGATTGTTGAAGCGCTCCAATACATCTTCTGCAAACTTTTTCAATTCGTTTTTCGGCAGGTTCAACGTTTCCATCAGCTCGTCAAACATCACTTTATGGATGTATTGTCC
This sequence comes from Bacteroides sp. D20, assembly GCF_003436255.1. NCBI lineage: Bacteria > Pseudomonadati > Bacteroidota > Bacteroidia > Bacteroidales > Bacteroidaceae > Bacteroides > Bacteroides sp. D20. The sequence goes on from NZ_QSOO01000005.1 coordinate 302,125, forward strand.
GATTATAGGATGCTGGCAGGCATCGCGTACAATATTTACCTCCGACAGATAGGCTACTGGAGACAATACGGTATGAGGTCCATTCAGCAAGGTTACTTTTCTTTCGTGGTAAGGTTTTTCGGAAGGAACAAACAATACATTCAGTCCGGCTTTGTCGGCAGGGAATTCTTCGGCGACTTCTTGCGGAGCCTCGATGACCCATAAATGGAAAATTTCAGCCTGCACTACCAGATTGTCATCGTACTGTATCTTTTCTTTTATAGCGGCAATGTCTTTGTGGGGGAATCCTGGAACGATACGGTCCACCAGTGTTGCATACACACCGCAGGCTTCCTCAAACCAAGCTCTGAACTCATCACCCAATTGCCATAATTCAATGTATTGATAGATTGTCTCCTTCAACTTGTGGCCATTCAGGAAGATGAGTTCGCAAGGGAAGATAATCAGTCCTTTGCTCTTGTCGCCGTTGAATGTCTTGAAGCGGTGATACAACAGCTGTGTCAGTTTGCCCGGATAAGAAGACGCCGGTGTATCTGTCAGCTTACAAGCAGGGTCAAAGGCTATACCTGCTTCCGTCGTGTTGGAAATGACAAAACGCATTTCCGGTTGTTCGGCCAATTTCATGAACTCATCGTTTTGAGTATAGGGGTTTAAGGCACGGCTGATTACATCTATCATAGTCAGACTGTTGATGGTTTCTCCTTTATCCAGACCTTGCAGATTTACATGATAAAGGTCATCCTGGGCATTCAGCATGTCAACCATACCTTTATCGATGGGTTGGACTACTACCACATTGCTGTTAAAATCGGTCTTTTGATTCATGTTATAAATAATCCAATCCACAAATGCGCGAAGGAAATTACCTTCGCCAAACTGGATAATGCGTTCCGGGCGTTGTGCTTTGGGAGCAGTTTCTTTGTTTAATGCTTTCATTTAAAAAATGATTTAAATGGTTGATATGTAATTTTTTGATTATTCAAACTCAAAGTAAAAGTCTATGTTTTCCTTCATCAATATGTCGATGGGCATGTATTTCACTGCAGTGACCGGTCTTTTAAATACCACGTGGTTGCATAAAGTCTTCACGCCACAATAGCCTTGCAGGCCTGGGCGTTGACCGATGAGAAAGGTTACTTCACCGGTTTTCAGGAACTCTGTATTTTTGTGTAAAAGGTCATATCCCACAAGTCCTGCCAGCTTCTGCCCCTTTTCGTGCAGATAATTTGCCACCTGATAAACACGGGAATTAAAAACAGCTCCCAGTACGGCTTGGGGATGTTCTTTAAAAAAAGCATCCAACATCCGTCTGTTGCCGTCAGTATCTTCCTTGTGCAACACAATGTCATGGATAGTCAAATCCTTATGTTCCTCGGAAAGGTATTGCATGAACCCCTCGAGGCGGCGTTGCATCTGGATTTCTGCCGGATTGTTTTTCTGATTGCTCAGGAATAACACAAGCTCCTGCCCTTTTTCATAGCTACGCATCAGAATCTTGGCAGCAATGTATCCGCTGGTTTTGGAATCTTGTCCGATATAACACAAGGCATGCGTCTGTTCAATATTGAAGTCTATGAATGCATAGGGAATATCCGCTTCCTCCAAATAAGTAGTGAGTTTTATGGTCTCCTCTCGGAAATTCGGGGCAACAAGTACGGCGTCGGCACTTTCCTCCCGGAGCACAGCACATGCTTCTTTATAGGAGGATTTGTCCGCATGCCGATAGTACAGATAGCTAACCCCAACATTGAACGGCCGTAATTCTTGTGCGGCACGGTCAATTCCCGCTGCTACAGCATGCCAATAATCATGTTCTATATAATAAGGTATAATGCAGACAATATGATAGCGCTTTTTAGCCGCCAGCCCGATGGCAAACATATTGGGATGATAATCTATCTCGTCGAGTACTTTCTGGACTTTTTCCCTACTGGAAACGGATACGTCTCCGCGGTTGTGCAGTACGCGGTCTACAGTGCCGGCAGAGACGCCGGCCATGCGTGCTATGTCTTTAATGGTATAGTTCTTGTTTTCCATCTTGAGGTATGCTGCCTAAGGCGGTAAAGGTGAGACGTCTGAAGCTTAAATATTATAAATATTCGCCGCAAAGATACGAATTATTTTGTTTCTCCAAGTAAAATTTCTACTTTTGTGTTCGATAACGGTTAATAAAACTAAAAACAATTATACGATCTATTAGCTTTACAATCAATACTATATAGGTGTAATAAATAGAAAGTAATATTTTTAGATACTTAAAACACAAGAAGATGAAAAACTTTATGGACGGAAACTTTCTGTTGCAAACGGAAACATCACAGAAGTTGTACCACGAGCATGCGGCTAAAATGCCGATTATCGACTATCATTGTCACTTGATTCCTCAAATGGTGGCGGAAGACTATCAGTTTAAGTCACTGACTGAGATTTGGTTGGGAGGTGACCACTACAAGTGGCGTGCCATGCGTACCAATGGTGTGGACGAACGTTTCTGTACCGGTAAGGATACTACAGATTGGGAAAAGTTTGAAAAGTGGGCCGAAACGGTACCTTATACTTTCCGTAATCCGTTGTACCACTGGACCCACCTTGAATTGAAGACCGCTTTTGGAATCGATAAAATTCTCAATCCTCATACGGCCCGTGAAATTTATGATGAATGTAATGAGAAGCTGAAACAGCCTGAATATTCCGCCCGTGGCATGATGCGCCGTTATCACGTGGAAGTGGTTTGTACTACAGATGATCCTATTGATTCCTTGGAATATCATATCAAGACACGTGAGAGCGGCTTTGAAATCAAGATGTTGCCTACTTGGCGTCCGGATAAAGCAATGGCGGTGGAAATTCCTGCCGATTTTCGCGCATATGTAGAAAAGTTGGCCGAAGTGAGCGATGTGGCTATTTCCAGCTTTGACGATATGGTTGCTGCCTTGCGTAAGCGTCACGATTTTTTCGCGGAACAAGGATGTAAACTGTCTGACCACGGAATTGAAGAATTCTATGCCGAGGATTATACAGGAGCGGAAGTTAAGGCTATCTTTAACAAGGTATATGGCGGTACTGGATTGACGAAGGAGGAAATTCTGAAATTCAAGTCGGCCATGCTGGTTGTGTTCGGCGAAATGGATTGGGAGAAAGGTTGGACACAACAGTTCCATTATGGTGCTATTCGCAACAACAATAGTAAGATGTTCAAACTGTTAGGTCCTGATACCGGTTTTGATTCCATTGGCGAATTTACTACAGCAAAAGCTATGGCTAAATTTCTCGACCGCTTAAACTCCAATGGTAAGCTGACCAAGACTATTCTTTATAATTTGAATCCATGCGCCAACGAAGTCATTGCTACTATGCTGGGTAACTTCCAGGATGGTACGGTTGCCGGTAAGATTCAATTCGGTTCCGGTTGGTGGTTCCTTGACCAGAAGGATGGTATGGAAAAGCAGATGAATGCCCTTTCTGTACTGAGCTTATTGAGCCGATTTGTTGGTATGCTGACCGATTCCCGTTCCTTCCTCTCCTATCCGCGCCATGAATATTTCCGCCGTACATTGTGTAATCTTGTAGGCCGTGATGTAGAAAATGGTGAAATTCCTATTTCCGAGATGGAACGCGTAAACCAGATGATTGAAGATATCAGCTATTATAACGCTAAGAATTTCTTCCAATTCTAAAAAGCAATAGTAAGCTATAAGTTATGCAGTTTCACCCATAACTTATAGCTTATCTAATATTTCTTTGATACTATCCAATCGTATAAAATTGGGATGTCGTATTTCCCCTTCATGTTGCTCGTATGCCCAAGTCACGTGGTATGGTACATGGGCAGCGTATCCCCCAAGTTCCAATACCGGAAGTATGTCTGATTTTACAGAATTACCTATCATCAGGAGTTTTTCAGGCGGACAGCCCAATGTATCAATCAGCCTCTGGTAATCATCGATTTTCTTGTCACTCATAATTTCGATATGATGGAAATATTCTCGCAGTCCGGAAGCCTCTATTTTTCTTTTCTGGTCGAACAAGTCCCCCTTAGTGGCCAACACCAATTTATATTTCCCATGAAGTGACGATATGGTCTCCTTCACGCCTTCCAGTAGTGTAACCGGTTTCTGCAGAAGCTCTTGTCCCCATCCTATTACTTCTTCTATAAGATGCATATTCCCGTTTCCGTCTGTCACTTTGCAGATGGTTTCAGTCATACTGAGCATTATGCTCTTCAGCCCATAGCCATACATATGCAGATTCTTCATTTCTGTTTCAAAAAACCTTTGTGATATGGATGAAGCAGGCAGATATTGCCTTAAAAGGTTACAGAATTTGTGCTCGAACTCCTGAATATAAAGTTCGCTTTCCCACAGTGTGTCATCAGCGTCAAAAGCTATAAATTCGATTTTATCTTTCATGAATGGTCGTTTTATAAAAGCGTCCAAAGATACGGAGTATTCTATATAAATGAAAAGATAAATAGTGATAAATGGGAAGTTAATATCTTGTCTGCAACTTATTAATATTGTGTTTGCAGAAAATTAATATCTTGCAAACACGATATTAATTTCCTATTTTTGCACTTATTTTTTCATTTAATACATAAATTTTAATCGTACAAAAGGATGATGACATCACCCCAACCCGCTTCCAAAGGCTTCAGCAGAGCTTTTTGGGTAAGCAGTACAGTAGAACTGTTCGAACGCATGGCATATTATGCTGTATTTATTGTTCTTACCATTTATCTTTCCAATATTTTAGGTTTCAATGATTTTGAGTCAAGCATGATTTCCGGTCTGTTTTCGGGAGGGCTCTATTTGTTGCCTATCTTTACGGGCGCATATGCCGATAAGATAGGTTTCCGAAAGTCGATGATTATTGCTTTCTCACTGCTTTCCATCGGGTATTTGGGCTTGGGATTGCTTCCCACCCTACTGGAAGCAGCCGGTCTGGTGGAGTATGGCGAGACAACCCGTTTTTCAGGATTGCCGGATAGTAATGACCGCTGGATGATTGTCCCCGTATTGTTTGTTATCATGGTAGGAGGTTCGTTCATCAAGTCTATCATATCGGGATCGGTGGCTAAGGAAACAACAGAGGCTACCCGTGCTCGCGGCTATTCCATCTTCTATATGATGGTGAATATAGGAGCTTTTACCGGAAAAACGGTGGTCGACCCTCTACGGAATGTTATCGGTGAGCAAGCTTATATTTATATCAATTACTTCTCGGCTGCCATGACGGTGCTGGCATTATTGGCTGTCATCTTATTGTATAAATCGGCACATACAGCAGGTGAAGGGAAAAGCATGCGTGAAATTGGACAAGGTTTTCTGCGTATTATCACTAATTGGCGTTTGTTGATTCTTATCCTCATCGTAACCGGCTTTTGGATGGTGCAGCAACAGCTCTATGCAACTATGCCCAAATATGTCATCCGTATGGCGGGTGAAACAGCCAAACCGGGGTGGATAGCCAATGTAAACCCGTTTGTAGTGGTTTGCTGTGTAAGTTTTATCACCCGGTGGATGGCAAAGCGCACAGCTATTACTTCTATGAATATAGGCATGTTTCTTATTCCGGTATCGGCATTGCTGATGGCATGCGGTAATTTGCTGGGCAACGATATTATTTCCGGCATGAGCAATATTACTTTGATGATGGTGCTTGGCATTGTTGTGCAAGCTTTGGCAGAATGTTTTATCTCACCGCGTTATCTGGAGTACTTCTCTTTGCAGGCCCCCAAGGGCGAAGAAGGTATGTACCTCGGTTTCAGTCATCTTCATTCATTCCTCTCTTCTATTTTCGGGTTCGGTATTGCGGGGGTACTTCTGACAAAATATTGTCCTGATCCAGTCTTGTTTGAAACCCGCGAAGCGTGGGAAGCAGCCAGTGTCAATGCACATTATATCTGGTATTATTTCGCTGCTATAGGATTGGTTGCAGCGATAGCGTTATTCGTTTTTGCCAAAACTACCGAATTCATCGACAAAAAGAAGAAGGCATAAGGTTTATATATTGCATACTTTTTGTATATTTGCCGTCACTTTTTTTAAAAGCGACGGCTTTTTTGTAATTAAGGAGATTAGGATGAAAGTAAAATTTATAAGCCTTGCCAGTGGAAGCAGCGGCAACTGTTATTATATAGGCACAGAAAAATATGGAATACTCATCGACGCCGGCATTGCAGTACGGACGATAAAAAAAGGACTGAAAGAAGCAGGTATCAGCATGGAAATGATACGTGCGGTATTTGTTACGCACGACCATGCGGACCATATCAAAGCAGTAGGCGGATTGGGTGAAAAACTGAATATTCCTATTTATACAACCGCCCGGATTCATGAGGGCATCAACCGGAGCTATTGCATGACAGAAAAGTTATATTCGTCTGTCCGTTACCTGGAAAAGCAGCAACCCATGCAGTTGGAAGATTTTCATATCGAATCTTTCGAGGTACCTCATGATGGCACGGACAATGTGGGCTATTGCATTGAGATAGACGGAAAAGTGTTTGCCTTTCTTACAGACCTTGGTGAAATTACTCCTACGGCCGCAGAATATATCAGAAAGGCCAATTATCTGATATTGGAAGCCAACTACGATGAGGAAATGTTACGCATGGGTACCTACCCCCAATACCTGAAAGAACGGATTACCAGCCGCACCGGACACATGAGTAATATTGCTACTGCTGAATTTCTTTCGGAAAATATGACGGAACATTTACAGTATATTTGGCTTTGTCATTTGAGCAAGGACAACAATCATCCTGAATTGGCATATAAAACAGTGGAATGGAAATTAAGGGAAAAAGGAATTATCGTAGGAAAGGATGTACAGTTGTGTGCTTTGAAGCGTACTACTCCTTCTGATTTATACGAGTTTGAATAAAAAATCCCATTTCATCGCAAAAAATACACCGTTTTGTTTGCACGAATAAAATAAAAGGACTACTTTTGCACCCGCAAACAAGAAATAAGGAATGCACTCTTAGCTCAGTTGGTAGAGCAACTGACTCTTAATCAGTGGGTCCAGGGTTCGAATCCCTGAGGGTGTACTTAAAAAAGGAACAACTACTGTTGTTCCTTTTTTAATTTGTCTTAACAAGAACATGCTTTGATGGGTATAAGCTCCTCATACGGAATCACTAGTAAATCTATATGGGGATGATACATTATTTTTCGTTAGTCCGCATAATAAATTCTTCAGAAGTTTGTTTTTATACCTTTGCCCTCACCCGCTTTCTGCCTCTTCCGTCACATTCGAAAATATATGTCAGAAAATGAAAGTAGGAAGAAAACTTTTATTTCCTCCTACTCGTATATCTATATTTTGTATATTTGTACACACATCAATGATTTTAAACTAAAAGAAAAACAATATGGATAAAGATTCAAAGCAAGTAGTAGTTCTTCTGACACATCCCAATATAAAAGAGTCGCGAGCTAACAAGGCATTGATGGATGCTATTAGTGACATGGGAGAGGTAGCCATATACAATTTATATGAGATGCGTATGGAAGATGCTTTTAATGCAGAGATATGGAGCACTATCATATCGCATGCATCTGCGCTTGTATTTCAGTTTCCGTTCTATTGGATGTCGGCTCCTTCTTTATTGAAGAGATGGTTGGATGAAGTATTTACTTATCTGGCAAAAACTCCTGCTGTGGCTGGTAAGACATTGATGGTGGTCACTACTGCCGGCTCTGAACATGATGCTTATAGAAGCGGAGGAAGAAATCGTTTTACGGTGGATGAGTTGTTAAGACCTTATCAAGCAAGTGCTGTACATGCTGGAATGATATGGCAAACTCCTCTTGTAGTCTATGGAATGGGGACCTCGGAAGCTAGTAAAAATATAGCAGAAGGGATAAATTGCTATAAGCAAAGAATTGAAGCATTGGTGAAGAAAGACATTTTCAGTGATAATTGGTAATAGTAGGACCATATCGAAATGGAACATTCTTTTTCATTTTTGAATGTTTGTTTTTCTCTTTATCTTTTTCTAAAATACTGATTTTAAGCAATAAATAAAATATTGTATGAATTGGCATATTTCTTGTGTTAACTCATACATGAAACTTTATATTATATCAAACAGATTACCCGTTAAGGTTACCAAAGAGGATGAAACGTTCGTATTTTCACGAAGTGAAGGCGGACTGGCTACCGGTTTGGACTCACTTCAGATTTCCTACGAAAAACATTGGATTGGATGGCCTGGAATATGCGTTGACAACGAAGAAAGTAAAGAGGAAATCACTTCTAGATTGGAAGGAATAAATTTCCACCCAGTATTCTTGTCCGAAATACAGATAAAGAATTATTATGAAGGCTATAGTAATAGTACTATTTGGCCATTATGTCACTACTTTTTTGTTTATACGCTGTATCGGAACTCTTTCTGGCAATCGTATCAGGAAGTGAACCAGTTGTTCTGCGATGCCATTTGCCGCGTGATACGTCCAGGTGACAAGGTGTGGATTCAAGACTATCAGCTAATGCTGCTTCCCGGAATGCTTCGGAAGGTTTACCCGGATTTGAATATCGGATATTTCCATCATATCCCTTTCCCTTCCTATGAACTTTTCCGGATATTACCGGAGCGTGCAGAAATCCTGAAAGGATTATTGGGTGCTGACTTTATAGCTTTCCATACTCATGACTATATGCGGCATTTTATCAGTGCTGTCGAACGGGTATTGCGTATTGACTTTAAACTGGACGAAGCACAACTCGGGAATAGAGTAGTTAGGATCGATGCTCTTCCTATGGGAATCAACTACGGACTGTATCACAATGCTTCTTCCAGACCGGAAGTACGGCGGGCGATAGACCGTACACGGAAATTTTTCGGGAATCATAAGTTGATTCTTTCTGTAGACCGCTTGGATTATAGCAAAGGCATTCTGCACCGTTTATGGGGATTTGCTGCCTTTTTAGAATGTCATCCTGAATATTGTGGAAAAGTTACATTGGCAATGGTCATTGTTCCATCACGTGACCATGTAGATAGTTATGCTGAGCTAAAAACCAAGATTGACGAAGAAATAGGTTCTATAAACGGACAGTATTCTACGATGGACTGGACTCCGGTTTGCTATTTCTATCACGGTTTTTCATTTGAAGAACTGGTGGCAATGTACTATATAGCTGATGTAGCTTTGGTAACTCCACTTCGTGATGGCATGAATTTGGTTGCCAAGGAATATGTAGCCTCGAAAAATAATAATCCGGGTGTTTTGATTTTGAGTGAAATGGCAGGTGCAGCTATTGAGATGACGGATGCATTGTTGATTAACCCCAATGACACTGAGGAGATAAAGCAGGCCATTTGTCGGGCTTTGGAGATGCCCGAACAGGAACAACTGAAACGCTTGCAACACATGCAGAAAATTATTTCCGTACAAACGGTTAATAAGTGGGCGGCAGATTTTGTAAGTGAATGGAGCGATACGTGCCGTAAGAATGAACAGCTTCGTAAGAAAAGGATATCCGCCGGTATTATTGGTGCCATCAAAATGAAATATAACCAGGCTAAGCAACGGCTTATCTTGCTGGATTATGACGGAACGTTGGCGTCGCTCAAGACACGACCGGAAAATGCTAAACCCACCCCTGAACTCATTGCCACATTGCAGAAGCTGGTTTCCGACCCGGCCAACCATGTTGTTGTGAATAGTGGTCGCGACCATTTTACTTTAGAAAAATGGTTGGGAAATTTACCTATTGCAATGGCTGCGGAACATGGCGCTTTCTATAAGGAAAATGGCATCTGGCACAAAAACATAAACAAAGCGGAATGGAGTTCCGGATTGGTGTCCATCTTGAAGCTTTTTGTCGAAAAGACGCCTCGTTCCCACCTTGAAGTCAAGGAAACGGCTTTGGCATGGCATTACCGGGAAAGTGATGCATGGTTAGGAGCTTTGCGGGCACAGCAACTTATCAATGTGCTGGTTAACATCTGTATACAGCAAAAGCTGCAAATCATACAAGGAGATAAAGTAGTGGAGATTAAGTCTCCCGATTATAATAAAGGTTCCGAAGTGAGACGCCAGTTGGAAAAGAAACATTATGACTTTATCATAGCTATGGGAGATGATACTACGGATGAAGATATGTTCAAAGCTTTGCCGGTGAATGCAGTGACAATCAAGGTGGGATATGTGTCGGAGGCAGCAAGCTATAATATGCCATCACAAACGGAAGTCCTGCCTTTTCTTCAAATTCTGGCGAACAAGAAAGACATGAAACAACCCATTGGCGAGAATGTCAAAACGAGCTTGAAAGGGATATTCGATTTTTTCAGAGACTTGTTAAAAACAAAATAGTAAAAATGAGTAATTTAAATTATGGGGTAGTAGGCAATTGTCGGACTGCCGCACTTATATCCGAAAAAGGCAGCATAGACTGGTTGTGTTTTCCCGATTTTGATTCTCCGTCTATCTTTGCATCACTACTTGATCGGGAAAGAGGAGGAAGTTTTGGATTTGACGTTACAGAAGACTATCATATCTCACAATCTTACGTTCCTCACACTAACATATTGTCTACTTCTTTTTCTTCGAAAGAGGGAGAATTTGTCGTACTTGATTACATGCCTTATTACCGTTCCTACGAAAATGCCCATTATCTTCCGGCAGAATTGTATCGATATGTGAGGTGGATAAAAGGTAAGCCCCGTTTCAAAGTAAACTATGTCCCTGCTCCCAATTATGCGCAAGGTAAAGTGATTCATAATGTCACTTCTGAATTTATAGAAAGCTATTGTTCTTCTGATAATAAAGATAGACAATATTTGTATTCTTCCCTTCCTTTGCAGAACATCGAACAGAAAAAAGAAATTATATTGGAAAAAGATGAGTTCTTTCTTTTGTCATACAATGAAAAGGTCATTCCGGTGGACATTGAACGGGAAAAAATTGAATATTGCCGTACTTTGGTTTATTGGCTTAATTGGACCAACCGTACTAAGAAATATTCTCTCTATAATGATGTGATAGAAAGAAGCATGCTGGTTTTGAAACTGATGTCTTACTATAACGGAGCCGTACTGGCCGCCCTTACTACCAGTTTGCCCGAATCCGTCGGCGAAGTACGTAATTGGGATTATCGGTTCTGTTGGTTGAGGGATGCCTCCATGTCTATCGAAACTTTGTTCCAGATAGGCCATATAGGAGCAGCAAGACGTTTTATGAAGTTCATACAGTCCACTTTCGTATCCAAGCACGAATCCTATCAGATAATGTACGGCATTCGGGGAGAAAGGCAGCTGACCGAGATTATTCTGGAGCATTTGTCCGGATATAAGAATTCCAAACCAGTACGGATAGGTAATGATGCTTACCATCAAAAGCAGAATGACTCGTTCGGTTATCTGATGGATTTGATTTACCAGTACTATCGGCTGATGCCCGGTACATTAGACGAAATAGAGGATATGTGGGAAATGGTAAAGAGCATTCTTTCCACGGTAATGGAAGATTGGAAGAAACCAGATAAGGGGATATGGGAAATCAGAGGAGAAAGCCGCCATTTTGTTTCATCCAAAGTGATGTGTTGGGTGGCTTTGGACCGTGGTGCAAAGATAGCTTCCATGCTCAATAAATACGGTTATAGTGAACGTTGGCAAAAGGAAGCTGACAAGGTATGGCAGGATGTAATGACATATGGATGGAAGGAAGAACTTCAAAGTTTCTCGCAGACTTATGATAATATGGCAATGGATTCCTCTTTGCTGTTGATGGAACCTTACGGTTTTATTGCAGCAGACGATATCCGATACCATAAGACAGTGAAGGCTGTGAAAAAAGCTCTTTTGCATAAGGGATTGATGTACCGGTATAACAGCGAAGATGATTTCGGGCTTCCTTCTTCGGCTTTTACCATTTGCACTTTTTGGCTGATACGTGCGCTTTTTGTTATCGGAGAAAAGGAAGAAGCCCGTTGTTTGTTTGATGATGTTCTGACATATTCCAATCATTTGGGGTTATTCAGTGAGGATATTGATTTTAATACGAAGGAACAACTGGGGAATTTTCCACAAGCTTATTCGCATTTGGCATTAGTCAATACGGCTATTCTGTTTGCAGAAGAAAATAAGAGATTGGCTTTTATCCGGCCGTAACGAGGAGGGGAACTTAATTAATACTGCAAATGGGAGCATTTTGTATTTGTCCTTCTTTCTTTCGTTTTTAATTCCATTGAATGATGATACCTTTCTTTTTTTATGTATTTTTGCATAAATAAAATTTCACTATTTCGGCAGTTGTTTTGTACTCATATCGCTGATATAGTTTAGGAACTCAAAATAAAGGATTATCATGTTACGGAAGATTAGACTGACTTTTGCAATGATTTGCTTTGTACTCATCACCTTGTTGTTCCTTGATTTTACGGGAACGTTGCATGGGTGGTTCGGCTGGTTGGCCAAAATCCAGTTTTTGCCGGCTGTATTGGCGCTAAATGTGGGAGTGATATTGTTTCTTGTAATTCTCACTTTGGTATGCGGGCGTATCTATTGTTCTGTGATTTGCCCCTTAGGGGTATTTCAGGATATACTGGCATGGCTGGGCCGGCAACCTAAAAAACGCAGGAAGCTTCCTTACTCTTATTCTCCGGCCTTATCTTGGCTACGCTATGGCGTATTGGGTGTGTTTATCATTGCTTTGATTGCCGGAATTGGTTCATTGGCTGCTCTACTTGCACCCTATAGTGCATACGGACGTATTGCCAATAATCTTTTTCAACCTATATGGCAATGGGGCAACAATCTGCTTGCTTATCTGGCTGAACGGGCAGACAGTTATGCCTTTTATGAAACGGATGTATGGTTGAAGAGCCTGCCGACTTTTATTATTGCTGCCGCTACTTTGGCTGTGCTTGTTGTTCTGGCCGGACGCAACGGACGAACCTATTGTAATACGATTTGCCCGGTAGGAACGGTCTTGGGCTTCCTTTCACGTTATTCGCTTTTCCGCATCACAATAGATTCGGAAAAGTGCAACCAATGCAGTCTTTGTTCACGCAACTGCAAGGCAGCCTGCATCAACTTTAAGGAGCATCAGATTGATGCAAGCCGGTGTGTGGTTTGCATGAACTGCATTGAGAAGTGCAAGCATGGAGCCATTTCCTACAAGTATCATCCTTTCGGTAAACCTGCTGCGGGCAAGGCAGATTCGGAACAGATAAACGAAACCCGCCGCAGTTTTTTCACAGCAACGGCTCTGGTTGCAGCCACTTCTGTTTTAAAAGCGCAGGAAAAGAAAGTAGACGGAGGACTGGCAGCCATTGAAGATAAGAAGATTCCTGAGCGAAGCACTCCCCTCACTCCTCCCGGCTCATTGAGTGCCCGCAATATGGCGCAACACTGCACGGCCTGCCAGCTCTGTGTGTCGGCATGTCCCAATCAGGTTCTTCGTCCTTCTGCAGACTTAAGGAAATTGATGCAACCGGAAATGTCATACGAACGCGGCTATTGCAGACCGGAATGTACAAAATGTTCGGAGGTATGTCCTGCAGGGGCTATCCGTCCGATAACCAAAGCTGATAAATCATCCGTTCAGATAGGGCATGCCGTGTGGGTAAAGAAAAATTGCATACCACTGACGGATGGTGTGCAGTGTG
>NZ_QSOO01000050.1:0-1155 GCF_003436255.1 Bacteroides sp. D20
CTTGAGTTCAACTTATAAATGCAACTTTTTGGGTGCGGATAATAAGCAATAAAAACATTTATTTTTCAGAGAGGAAAGAGAGACAATGTCCCCCTTTCTCTCACTCTGAATGGATAAAGTTTGCTATCTTTGCTTTAATTGTCCGTCCAAAGAAAAAAAAGTTGCAGATGAGCAAACATATAACCGAGGAACAAAGGTATGCAATTTCTATGATGTTGCAAATACCGATGAGCAAAAAAGCAATAGCGGAAGCTATCGGAGTAGATAAAAGCACTGTTTACAGGGAGATAAAGCGCAATTGCGACGCCCGAAGTGGTAGCTATAGCATGGAGCTTGCCCAGCGAAAAGCAGACAGGCGCAAGCAGCAAAAACATCGCAAGGAAGTGCTTACACCGGCAATGAGAAAACGGATAATAAAGCTGTTGAAGAAAGGATTCAGCCCGGAGCAGATTGTCGGCAGGAGCCGCTTGGAGGGAATTGCGATGGTATCTCACGAAACGATATATCGCTGGATTTGGGAGGATAAGCGGCGGGGTGGCAAACTGCACAAATATCTTCGCAGACAAGGTCGCAGGTATGCCAAACGTGGTTCTAAAAATGCAGGGCGAGGATTTATCCCAGGCAGGGTGGATATTGATGAGCGTCCCGAGATAGTGGAACTGAAGGAGAGATTTGGTGATTTAGAGATAGATACAATTATTGGTAAGAACCACAAAGGTGCCATTCTTACCATTAACGACAGAGCAACAAGCAGGGTCTGGATACGCAAGTTGTCGGGAAAAGAAGCCATCCCGGTAGCTAAGATTGCAGTATGGGCACTGCGGAAAGTGAAAAACTTAATACACACAATTACGGCTGACAATGGAAAGGAGTTTGCAAAGCACGAGGAAATTGCGCAAAAATTGGAAATAAAATTCTATTTTTGCAAACCATACCACTCATGGGAACGTGGTGCCAATGAAAACACCAACGGGCTTATCAGGCAGTATATCCCAAAGGGTAAGGACTTTAGTGAAGTAACCAACAAACAGATTAAGTGGATTGAAAATAAACTCAATAATCGACCTCGTAAAAGACTTGGATACCTCACGCCAAACGAAAAATTTAAACAAATTATTAATCAGAATTCTGTTGCATTTGCAAGTTGAATTCAGC
>NZ_QSOO01000051.1:0-913 GCF_003436255.1 Bacteroides sp. D20
TATACTAAGTTCACCCCTTGACATAGACCACTGAACGGCCGGCACCACGCTTGCGAATCACGCCGGAATCGATAAATGTCTGCAAATCCCTCGAAGCCCGGCGGGCGGTGACATGGACAAGGCGGGAATATTCTGCACGAGTAATACAGACATTAGCTTCCAGAAAGTCCATCATGCTTTTTTCACGGGCAACCATGTCGCCCATTGCTTTCGGTTTATCCGGGAAAAAGCGTTTATCCGCACGTTCCAACTCCATCTTACCTGCCACATAACGTTTGAATTCGATGCCGGGACGGAATTTCACCGTGGACATCTTGACCGACTCCGCACGTACTTCTTTCTTATTCATCACCGGATGGGTACACTTCAGCGTGGTGCTGAAGAAGCCAAGTCCCTCTATCTCCACCGTATAGCCCTTTGCCAGCCAATCTCCAAGCGTAGTGGTGATGGCTTGCACAATACCCACAACCATGGCGTGGGGCATATGTTCTTCACGAAAAACCCGTTCCATGAACTCTTTACCAGAAATGGTTCCCTTGGAACAGACACGGGCATGCAGCGACTTCGGTTCCTCGCCTTCGGGGACGGGCGTTTCATAAAGGTCATAATAAGCACTCATAAAATAATTTAAATTAATGGTTTATAGAGAATTGAGGGAAACTTGCAGCAAACTTGGGGAAGAAATGTTCTCGAAATCGGCAGAAGCTGGCAGTAAAGGTACTAATTATTTTTCTTGCCACAAGGATTTTACTTTCTTTCCACTGCCGTATTCTTTTCTTTCCACAGCTGTGGAAAGAAAAGAATACGGCAGTGGAAAGATTAGCATTTAGGATAGAAAAGGATAACTCCCAATGAGTCTGTGTCTTTTCCTGATTTAGCTAGACGCTTTTTCTTTTTATAACCGATATCAGTA
>NZ_QSOO01000052.1:0-849 GCF_003436255.1 Bacteroides sp. D20
ATTGATTTTTGGAACATGAATAAAAGTTTATCTTTTTCGTTCATGCGGATATTATCAGAATAA
The DNA here is from genome assembly GCF_003436255.1 of Bacteroides sp. D20. Lineage (NCBI taxonomy): Bacteria > Pseudomonadati > Bacteroidota > Bacteroidia > Bacteroidales > Bacteroidaceae > Bacteroides > Bacteroides sp. D20. Next base: position 64 of record NZ_QSOO01000052.1, read on the forward strand.
CCGTCTTTTGTTATTTGATACCCACATGGCTTAACCATAAAAATGCCTAAGCCCTTAGTGTACGAACTTACTTCTGAGGCATAGTCTTTACTTGTATTTAATGGAACTTTCCCTTTAATATGACACCACTCATTATTACAACTGATGTCTTCAATCTCAGACATCAGTTTTTGCAAATCTGTAATAGCTTTGGAACTCGCTACTTGGGGTATCTGCAACTCAAAACAGAGCATCGGTTCGAGAATGTCCACACCTGACTGTTGCAAAGCCAGCCTGAAGACATAAGGGGTCAGCTGTCTGAAATCAGCAGGTGTACTTACCGGGCTATAATACTCGGCTTGAGTAAAAGTTACTTTCAGATCTGTCACTTCCCATCCATGTAAACCAGATTGGCAAGACATACGAATCCCTTCAAAAACGGCATTTTGAAAAGAATGGTTCAGATAACCATAGGAGATGTCACTTTCGATTTGCAACCCTGCCCCTAACGGTAAGGGTTCAAGAGTCAGCCCTATTGTGGCCCAGTAAGGGTTGGGTGGTACTTCGATCTGAATAATCTTATTGACCTTTTTTATAGGTCGTTCTTTGTAGATAGTCTTGATCTCATCAAAATGGACCTTTACGGAAAATCGTTCTTCCAGCAATGTCTGTATGATTTCCTTTTGGGTCAAACCATATAACGAGATTTCCAATTCATCACTATATGAGTTTATGGAAAAGGACAAAGACGGGTCTTCAATCCACAATGTATTCAGAGCGGATATCACCTTGCTTCTCTCTTCGGGC
>NZ_QSOO01000053.1:0-847 GCF_003436255.1 Bacteroides sp. D20
ATGCTTGATGGAGCAGTCCTCATCTTATCCGCAAAGGAAGGCATACAAGCGCAAACAAAGTTGCTGTTCAATACTTTACAAAAACTGCAAATCCCGACAATTATATTTATCAATAAAATTGACCGTGACGGTGTGAATTTAGAGCGTTTGTATCTGGATATAAAAACAAATCTGTCTCAAGATGTCCTGTTTATGCAAACTGTTGTCGATGGATTGGTTTATCCGATTTGCTCCCAAACATATATAAAGGAAGAATACAAAGAATTTGTATGCAACCATGACGACGATATATTAGAACGATATTTGGCGGATAGCGAAATTTCACCGGCTGATTATTGGAATACGATAATCGCTCTTGTGGCAAAAGCCAAAGTCTATCCGGTGCTACATGGATCAGCAATGTTCAATATCGGTATCAATGAGTTGTTGGACGCCATCACTTCTTTTATACTTCCTCCGGCATCGGTCTCAAACAGACTTTCATCTTATCTTTATAAGATAGAGCATGACCCCAAAGGACATAAAAGAAGTTTTCTAAAAATAATTGACGGAAGTCTGAGACTTCGAGACGTTGTAAGAATCAACGATTCGGAAAAATTCATCAAGATTAAAAATCTAAAAACTATCAATCAGGGCAGAGAGATAAATGTTGATGAAGTGGGCGCCAATGATATCGCGATTGTAGAGGATATGGATGATTTTCGAATCGGAAATTATTTAGGTGCTGAACCTTGTTTGATTCAAGGATTATCGCATCAGCATCCCGCTCTCAAATCCTCCGTCCGGCCAGACAGGCCCGAAGAGAGAAGCAAGGTGATATCCGCTCTGAATACATTGTGGATTGAAG
>NZ_QSOO01000054.1:0-737 GCF_003436255.1 Bacteroides sp. D20
CGATAAATCAGAATTTAGAGGCGATGGCAAAGCAGCTTTATGATTATTGGTTTGTACAGTTTGATTTCCCGAATGAGGAGGGGAAACCGTATAAATCTAGTGGAGGTAAGATGGTTTGGAATGAGAAGTTGAAGCGAGAAATTCCCGAAGGATGGGATATATCTTTAATAAAAGATATTGCTACCACATATTCAGGAGGTACACCCAAATCAACAAATATAGAATACTACGATAATGGAGAAATAGCTTGGATAAACAGTGGGGAACTGAATAGTCCTATAATCACTAAGACTACCAATTATATTACAAAATGTGGATTAGAAAACTCAAGTGCAAAGTTATATCCAAGCAACAGTATATTGGTCGCAATGTATGGCGCAACAGCAGGTAAAGTTAGCTTGCTTACATTCGAGGCTTGTTCTAATCAAGCCGTTTGTGGCGTTATCCCTACAATAGAAAATATGTTATACTATGTGTACTTCCATATATCATCATTGTATAGCCATTTCATTACACTCAGTACGGGTTCTGCAAGGGATAATATTTCTCAAGATACAATCAAGAATATCTTATTGCCCATACCAACAAGAAATATTCTGAAACTATTTGATGAAAAGATTGGAAGCATTTACCAAACGATTGTAAATAACTACCAACAAATAGATTCCTTGACTAAGCAGCGAGACGAACTTCTCCCACTTCTGATGAATGGTCAAGTGTCGGTAAATTCTGATTTA
>NZ_QSOO01000055.1:0-713 GCF_003436255.1 Bacteroides sp. D20
CGATAAATCAGAATTTAGAGGCAATGGCGAAACAACTCTACGATTACTGGTTTGTGCAGTTTGACTTTCCGAATGAGGAGGGTAAGCCTTATAAATCAAGTGGAGGGAATATGGTTTGGAATGAAAAACTGAAACGAAATATACCAATAGGATGGAATAATGGCACACTTATAGACATCGCCAATATAACAATGGGGCAATCACCAGACGGTACCAGTTACAATGAAATAGGGGAAGGGGTGCTCTTTTATCAAGGAAGTACAGATTTTGGGATGAGATTCCCATCAGTCAGACAATATACAACGGCACCATCTCGATTTGCAAAGAAAGGTGACATACTAATGAGTGTGCGAGCACCTGTTGGCGCCGTTAATATAGCAAACAATGACTGCTGTATTGGACGAGGTTTATCAGCACTTAATTCAAAAATAGGTTCTACAACGCACTTGTATTATATACTCAATGATTTGAGAATTGCATTTGATCAAAGGAATGCTGCTGGTACAACATTTGGCTCTATTACTAAAGAAGATCTATACAACCTACCAATTGTTATTCCCGCAAAAGAGGTTATAAGTGCTTTTGACAAGATTTGCTCACCTATGTTTGATAGACAAATGCTTTTAGGTGAAGAGATTGATACTTTGATTAAGCAGCGAGACGAACTTCTCCCACTTCTGCTGAATGGTCAAGTGTTGGTAAATTCTGATTTA